>NZ_JAAAUB010000013.1:0-63506 GCF_012911495.1 Tepidiphilus baoligensis | reverse complement strand
GCCGGATCGTCGGTGAAGCGGAGGTGACGGGCGGCGGCGAGTTCTTCGGCGGAGACTTCGCGCGTACGGTCGAGCCCGCGGCGCAGTTCTTCGATGCGGCTGCGCTCGAGGTCGAACCCGACCACGGGGCGACGCTTGCCGAATTCGACGGCGAGCGGCAGGCCGACGTAGCCGAGGCCGATCACCGCCATAGGGGCGGCTGGATAAGGGGGGTTCTGGGACTTGACGTCGTGTCGGGCCCTCATGTCTATCATTGTAGCCGAGTCCTCATGAAGATGGCATTGCCTGCGACCCGAACATCCGCTCCACCACCTCGCTCAGCCCCGAGACCCGTTGCACTCCCGGCAAGGAGGAGAGATCCTCGTCCTGCCCCGGCGGCACGACGAGGTAGAGGGAAGGAATGCCCGCGGCTCGGCCGGCTTCGAGGTCGCTGATCTTGTCGCCCACCAGGAGCGAACGGGACAAGTCGATGCCGTGCGCTTGGGCAGCGCGCAGGATCATACCGGGTTCGGGCTTACGGCAGGCGCAGGCGATGGCATAGTCCGACACGCTGCCTTGAGGGTGGTGCGGGCAGTGATAGATGCCGGCAAGCTCGATGCCCCGTTCGCGCAAGAAAGCGCACATCCGTTCGTGCAGGGCGAGGACGTCGGCTTCCGTGCACAGGCCGCGGGCGACGGCCGATTGATTGGTGATGACGACGAGGAGATAGCCTTTCTGCTGCAGCTGGCGCAGGGCATCGATCGCACCGGGCAGGAAGGAGAAGTCTTCCCAGCGATGGACGTAGCCGCGATCTTCGTTGATGACGCCATCGCGGTCGAGGAAGACGGCGGGTTTGCCGTTCATGCTCGGTCTCAACGCCCCTGCCCTCCTCTCATCTGCTCGAAGAGTTTGAGCACGGCGATCGAATCTTCCTCGCCCAGGCCGGCGCCGACGAGGGCGTTGAACCATTGCGCGGCCACCGCCGACAGGGGCGCGGGAACGCCGCTGCGGTGGGCTTCGTCGAGTACGATGCGCATGTCTTTCTGGTGCATCCACGCCTTGAAACCGGGGCGGAAGTTGCGATCGAGCATGCGGGCGCCGTGGTTTTCCAGCACGCGGGAGTAGGCCGAGCCGCCCAAGAGCGCCGTGCGCACGCGGCTGGGGTCGACGCCTTCGGCGCGGGCGAGGTTGAAGGCTTCGGCCACGGCCACCACGGTGACGCCGGTGAGGATCTGGTTGCAGGCTTTGGCGACTTGGCCGGCCCCGCTCGAGCCGATCCAGGTGATGGTGCGCCCCATGGCTTCGAGCAGCGGACGTACGGTGGCGAAGGCGGATTCGTCGCCGCCGACCATGAACGTGAGCGTGCCCTCGATGGCGCCGATCTCACCACCGGAGACGGGGGCATCGAGCATGAGAACGCCGCGTTCGGCCAGCCGCGCGGCGATGCGGCGCACGGCTTCGGGCGCGATGGTGCTGCAATCGACGTGGATGTGCCCCGGCTGGGCGCCGAGGGCCACGCCCCGCTCTCCCAGGGTGACTTCTTCCACGTCCGGGGCGTCGGCCACCATGGAAAAAGTGATGCGCACGCTGCGAGCGAGTTCGGCCGGAGAATCTGCGGCGATGGCTCCGGCTTCGATAAGCGGCGCCATCGATTCCCTGCGGCGAGCCCAGACGTGCACCCGGTGCCCCGCGCGCAGGAGGTTGAGCGCCATGGGGCGCCCCATCAGACCGAGACCGATGAAACCGACGTCCATGAGAACTTCTCCCGCGAAAAAATGCTCCCTCTTGCTTTTGGTGAGGATAGCAAAAAACGGCGCGACATCTTGCTACACTACGCACTCTTTTCGCCCGTTTCGCAGTCGCCCCAGGAGCGAGATCGATGCCCGGCGGTTTCTATTTCATCATGGCCGCGCAGTTCTTCTCTGCGCTGGCCGACAATGCCCTATTGATCGTTGCGATGGGTATCTTGCGCCATATCGAGGCGCCGCCCGAATACGAACCGCTCCTGAAATTTTTCTTCACCCTTTCCTACGTGCTGCTCGCGGCCTTCGTCGGCGCCTTCGCCGACTCGATGCCGAAGTGGCGCGTGATGCTCATCACCAATTCGATCAAGATCGTCGGGTGTCTCCTCATCGTCTTCGGCGCGCATCCCTTGTTAGGTTATGCCATCGTCGGCATAGGTGCGGCGGCCTATTCGCCGGCCAAATACGGCATCCTCACCGAGTACCTGCCACACCGCCTGCTGGTGGTGGCCAACGGCTGGATCGAGGGGCTCACCGTCGGAGCGATCATCACGGGAACGCTGCTCGGGGGCATCCTGGTCGCCCCGGGGGTGGTTGACCGGTTCGACGCCTGGTTCCCCTGGCTGCACAATGGCCTATGGGTATCCCTGTTCGTGGTGGTGCTGCTCTATGGGGTGGCGGCGGTATTCAACTTCTACGTGCCCGACACCGGCGTGGCGCACGTGCCACTCAAGAAAAACCCCTTGTATCTCCTGCACGAATTCGGACATTATTTCTCTCTGCTGTGGCGCGACAAACTGGGACAGATCTCGCTGGCGGTGACCACGCTCTTTTGGGGCGCGGGGGCGACGCTGCAGTTGATCGTGCTCAAATGGGCCGAGGTGAATCTGGGCATGTCGCTATCGCAGGCCACGCTGCTGCAGGGGGTGGTGGCCGTAGGCATCGCGATCGGCTCAGTGGCCGCCGCAAAATGGGTGGCACTGCGCGAAGCGCCGCGAGTAGTCCCGCTGGGCATCCTCATGGGATTCGTGACGATCGGCATGGTATTCGTGTATTCGCTCACCCTGGCCATGGTACTCATGATCGTCATCGGCGCGCTGGCCGGTTTTTTCGTCGTGCCGATGAATGCCATGCTGCAGCATCGTGGTCACATCCTCATGGGCGCGGGGCATTCGATCGCGGTGCAAAATTTCAACGAGAATCTGGCCATCCTAGTGATGATTGGACTCTACGCGCTGCTGTTGTATTTCGATGTGTCGATCCATTGGGTGATCGCGCTCTTCGGGCTCCTCGTCTCGTGCACCATGATCGCCGTTTGGGCGTGGCACCGCGCCAACCAGCGCCATATCGACTCGCTCCATTTGCTGGAGATGATCGACCGCCACTGAAGGGCGATTGGCCCGCGCGCCTGCCCGACGGTTTTCGCGGCGCCCGGCGTCGTCCTAACGGAAGTCGAAGAATTCGCGATGGAATCGGCGGCGCGCGTCGAATCCCACGGCGGTGAAGTCGCGCCGTAGCGCCTCGGCGAATCCCTCGGGGCCACAAAACCACAGGCTCGCCTCGCGCCATTGCGGCACGGCGGCGCGGATGCGCTCGCCCGTCAGCCGCCCGTCGCGCTGCGGCCAGACGAGATGCAGCCGCACCCCCGCCTCCGCGGCAAGTGCTTGCAGCCGCGCCTCGACGACCTCATCCGGCGCCGAGAGCGAATGGAAGTAATCGACCGGGCAGGAGGGCGAACCACGCAGCGCTTTCTGCTGCAAAGCGGCGAGAAACGGCGTCACGCCCACGCCGCCGCTCACCCAGATCTGGCGCAGTGCCTCGTCGTCGAAGGTAAAGCCGCCGTAAGGCCCCTCGATACGCACCTCTTGCCCAGGCCGCAGCCGCTGCGGCAAGCTGCGGGTGTAGTCCCCCAACGCCTTGACGACGAAAGACAGTCGCGGCGAGCGCTCGTCCCAGGCGCTGGCGATGGTGAACGGATGAGCCTTTTCCTGCGCATCGAGCCCGAGGAAAGCGAATTGCCCTGCCTCATGCCCCGGCCAGTGCTGGGGCGCCACGGTGAGCGTGACCGCGCCCACGCCCGGTAGCGGCTCCACCGTTTCCAACCGCCCCGAGACGCGCCGCGTGGCGCCAATGCGCCCGGCGAGCGAGACGACGGCGGCAAAGACTCCAGCGACGATCTCCAGGGCGAGCAGCCCGCCCAAGGGCGTAGCCCAGTAGGAGAACTTCACGAGTACGAGGGCGTGGAAGGCGAAGACGAGGAACAGCACGGGAATCACCCGATGCAGTTTGGCGAAGACGTGATACGGCACGCGGCGCAACAGCGCGATCAGCAAGAGCGGCACGGCGACGTAGAAGGCCCACTCGCCCATCGTCTCGGCCAGGCCACGCACGGCACGAAACGCGGCCTCGATCTCATTGCTCGGCTCCGGCCGCGGCCCGCGCGCCGGCCGGGCGATCCAACCCAGCTGCACCGCCCATTTCGGCCCCTTGGCCCACAGCCAATGGACGAGCGCGAAGACGAGCGCGCCGATGCCCACCCACTTGTGCAGGCGATAGGTCTTGTCCAGACCACCGAAGAGCCGTTCGACGCAGCGAAGGCGCAGGGCGAGCACCATGGCCGCGCTCATGCAACCGAAGGCGAGCACGCCGCTCAACTGCGTCATCGCTTCGCGCCAGGCGAAGAAGGTGCCCGCTTCGTAGAATCTCGGCTCGGCCGCCAGCCACAGCGACGCAGAGCCGAGCAGCAGGATCCACAACCCGTAGCGAATCCGATCCATTGCATACCTCCACAAGCAGAATTTATCCCATAGACATTGCCATAGGATAACCGCTCGTGAAGGACGAAGGCTTAACCCGAAATGAACGTCGCGTAACGAAAACGCTCGATGCGCTACCCCTGCCCGTCGACGAGCGCCCGGGCACGGCATAGATCCTCCCAGGCCTTGGCCTTGTCGGCGGGGTTGCGCAGGAGGTAGGCGGGATGATAGGTGACCACGACGGGGATGTCGCCGTAGCGAAAGATTTGGCCCCGCGCCTGGGCGATCTTGATCTCTTCGCCGAGAAGGGCGAGCGCCGCCGGACGTCCCAAGGCCACCAGCACCCGCGGGCGCACCAGGGCGATCTGGCGAAAGAGGAACGGCGCACAGACCGCGATCTCCTCGGGCGTGGGCGTGCGATTGTCCGGCGGTCGGCACTTCACCGCGTTGGCGATATAGACCTGGGTGCGATCCAGCCCCAGGGCGAAGAGCATGGCGTCGAGCAATTTCCCCGCGGGACCGACGAAAGGCTCGCCGCGTCGATCTTCCTCGCGCCCCGGCCCTTCGCCCACGAACATCCAGCGCGCCTGACGGTTGCCCACGCCGGGCACCGCCTGGGTACGCGTACGGTGCAGCGGACAGGCGGTACAGACGCGGATCTCCGCTTCCAACGCCTCCCAGTCGAGCGTGGCGATACGAGCGGAGCGCTCCGGGTCGACGGTCCGTGCCGGAATGCCAACGGCAGGCGCAGCGGGCGTGGCAGGAACCGGGCGAAGATCCGGACGTTTGCCGGCCGGGCTGGAGGAGGGGCGAGACGGCTGCCCCGGAGCGCGTTCCCCGGCCGGCACGGACGATGCCGCCGCGGCCGCGGCGGGTTTCTGCGGCGACGTATCCAAGGTCTGGTCGGTCGGGGCCGCGACGGCAGAGGATTCTTGGTGCGCACCCTTGGCCTCACCCGCCTCGCCGGCCGCTCGCAAGCGGGTACGCAGACGCCACAGCGGCGTCAAGCCCATTTCCTCGAGTCGGGCAAAGCGCTCTTTTTCGTCGATCGGCACGCTCATCGAACGAGTTCCCGCTGCATCACCAGCGCGTCTTCCCTTGCCCCTTCCCGCGTGGCGTAATAGCCGCGACGCCGGGCGACGATGGCAAAACCGCTGCGCTGATAGAGGGCGATCGCCGCTTGGTTGGAGACGCGCACTTCCAGCCAGACCGTGGTGGCGCCGCGCTCGCGCGCCTCTTCGAGCGCGGCCTCCAGCATCTCCCGCCCCAGTCCCCGGCCGCGATGGGCCGGGTCGATCGCCAGGTTCAAGATCTCGGCCTCACCTGCGACGAGCAGCAGGATGAGAAAACCGACCGGTTCGACCGCCGCGGTCGCGAGATCCTCTCCGGACAGCACTTCCGCCACCCAGCAGGCGTAACCGGCGGTGAGCGCCTCGCGGAAGCTCTTTTCGCTCCAAGGGGTTTCCTGCGCGGTGCGCTCGAGCGCCGTCACCCAGGGCAGATCGTCCTCGCGCATGGCACGCAGGCGCAGCCAATTCACGGCGCCGGCATCCTGCGCTGGCGCAAGGCGGCCTGCTCCTCGGCCGTGAGCGCCACCTTGTCGCGTACATAGTAGGGCGCGGCCTCCCAGGGCGGAACCGTCCGCCCCTCGGCGAACGCACGCCGCGCGAGCCGCAGCAGGTCGCGGGCATGGACCGTGGCATCGAGCACGACCTCGAGTGCACCGGCGCGGATGGGCTCCGGTAGCCTTGGCCACAGCGCCTCCATCCCTTGGCCGACGATATGCCATGGGCCATCCGCCGGAGGCAGGGGAACCGCCTCCGGTACCTCCACGCCTGCTTCGGTGAGCGATTCGAGGCGCCCCCCCGAGCAACGAAACCAGGCGTGATAGCATTGCCCCATGCGGGCATCGGCGAGCGCCAGCACCGTTGCCTCGCCCGCCTGCGCCGCCAGCGCTTCGAGCGTACCGACGGGCACGAGCGGCAGCGACCACGGCATGGCGAGCCCTTGCGCCGTGGCGCAGGCGAGCCTCAGCCCGGTGAAGGCCCCGGGGCCGGCGCCAAACGCGATGGCGGAGAGCCGCTCCACGGTGAGCCCCGCTTCGGCGAGCACGGCGTGCACCGCGGGCAAGAGGTGTTCGGCGTGTCGGGCGTAGCCCTGCAGACGGCGCTCCCAGACGGTATCGCCACGCTGTAGCGCCACGGAGGCGATTTCGCCGGAAGTTTCGATCGCGAGCAGATCCATGCGGGCATTTTACCGCCGGGTGGGGCTTTTTCGCGCGCGATCTGCGACAATCCCGCCAAACACCGTTGCCGTTTTTTCCAGCCGGGGAGGAGTGGACCCATGAATGAAATCGGCCGCTGCCGCGTCCTGCTCGTCGATGACGACGCCCGTCTGCGTGAGCTGCTCACGCGCTTCCTGCACACCCAGGGGTTCCCCGTCAAGGCCGTGGCCGACGGGGCGGCCATGGAGCGGGCGTTGGAGCGCGAGCATTTCGACATGGTCATTCTCGATCTCATGTTACCGGGCGAAGATGGACTCACGCTGTTGCGCCGTCTGCGCCAACGTGAAGCGCCGCTCGGGGTCATCATGCTCACCGCCAAGGGTGACGAGGAAGACCGTATCCGCGGGCTGGAGCTGGGCGCGGACGATTATTTGCCCAAGCCCTTCAACCCGCGTGAGTTGGTGGCGCGCATCCACGCCGTGATGCGCCGCCGCCCGCGCGAGCCGCTCGGCGCCCCGGCACCGCAGGGCGGCACGGTAGTTTTCGGCGACAACGTACTCGACCTCACCACGCGCCGCCTGACGCGCCACGGCGAGGAAATCCCGCTCACTACCGGTGAATTCGCCGTACTGCGCGTGCTTGCCGAACATCCCAACCAGCCCATGACCCGCGACAAGCTCATGGAGCTCGCCCGTGGCCGGGAGCATGGTCCCTTCGATCGCGCCATCGACGTGCAAATCAGCCGCCTGCGCCGCCTCGTCGAGCCCGATCCGGGCAAACCGCGCTACATCCAAACCGTCTGGGGCGTGGGCTACGTCTTCGTCCCCGATGCGCCTGCCGAGGAGCCTGAATCCTCGCCATGAGCGGGTCGCGTGAACAAGGGCTACGGGCACTGCTGTGCCGGGTGAGCCTCTTCTGGCAGCTTTTCGTCTCGATCACCGCGCTGCTCCTGGCTGCCGCCGCCAGCTGGTGGTGGCTGTCCTGGCAGATCGAGACGGAACAGCGTGCCCGAGACAATGCCCGGCTGATCGCCTCGGTGATCAACCTGACGCGCTCGGCGCTGCGCCACACCCCGCAGCGCTTTCAGGGCGACTTGATGATCGATTGGGTCACGCTCGAGGGCATCGCCGTCTATCCGGCCGATTTCGGCGACGAAGTCGAGCCGCTGCCCGACGACGACCCCGATCGCGCCCTGCAGGAGGAACTGCGCCGTCTGCTCGGTCCCTCCACCCAGGTGGGCAAAAGCTGGCGCGATCAGCCCGGCCTGTGGGTGTATTTCCGCCTCTCGCCGGACGATCCGCGCGGCTACTGGCTGCGTTTCCCCCCCGAACGGATCCCCCGCCCCGACCCCTGGCAATGGATGATGCTCGCCGGTGTCATCCTCGTACTGGCACTTTTGGGCGCCTTCGTCATCGCCCGCTGGATCAGCGGCCCGCTGCGCGTGCTGCGCCGCGCCGCCGAGACGGTGGCTGCCGGCGGGCAACCGACGCTCCTGCCCATGCCCGCCTCGGCCGAGCTCGCCAAGCTGGTTCTGGCTTTCAACACCATGGTCGAGCGCTTGCGGCTCAACGAGACCGAACGGGCGCTCATCCTCGCCGGCGTGTCGCACGACGTGCGCACCCCCCTCACGCGCCTGCGGCTCGCCCTGGCGCTGCTCCCCATCGACGAGCACGAAGCGCAAACGCTGGAAGCCGACCTCGACGACATCGACCGCATCGTCGGCCAGTTTCTCGATTACGCCAAGGTCGACGCGCTCGCCGCCGACGAAACCTTCGATCTCAATGCCCTCGTCGAAGAAGTCGTGGCCAAGGAACGTTTGCGCGGCACGCCCATCGAATGGAAAAGCGATGCGCCCCACGTGTTCGTACGCGCCAACCGCGCGGCCTTGCGCCGGGTGCTGGTCAACCTCATCGACAACGCAAAGAAATATGCCGGTACCGAACGCCCCATCGAGATCCTGCTCGACGAGGATGCCGCCGTCCCCATGCTTACCGTGGCCGACCGCGGCCCAGGCATTCCCGAAGACCAGCTCGAGCGGGTGCTCGCCCCTTTTGCGCGTACCGAATCGGCCATGCGCAGCGGCGTGACGGGCTCGGGCTTGGGGCTAGCCATCGTCAAGCGCACCATCGAGGCGCTCGGCGGGCGCCTCACGCTCGCCAACCGCGACGGCGGCGGGCTTGCCGTGACCCTCGAACTGCCGCCCACACCCCCTCCGCTTCCCAACCCTTCCTCCTCGCAGGACGCCCCATGAAACTGCTTTTCGACCTCCTTCCCATTCTCGTCTTCTTTCTCGCTTATCGAGTCGCCGGACTCTTTCCCGAAGCGGTCGCTCCCTTGGGAACCGTCTTGGCAGCGCCCCCTTCGACCCTGCCCCTTCTGATCGCCACTGCCGCGACGATGCTCGCGACCGTCGCCCAGATCCTGGCGTTGCGCCTGCGTGGGCGCCCCGTCGATCGCATGCTGTGGGTGAGTTTCGCTCTGGTCACGGTCCTGGGCGGGGCGACGCTCTTCCTGCACGATCCCGCCTTCATCCAGTGGAAGCCCACGGCGCTGTACTGGAGTTTCGCCGCCGCGCTCATCGGCGCCCGGCTGTTGCGCCGCAATCTGATCCGCAGCGCCATGCAGGCGCAGCTGCGACTTCCCGACCCCGTCTGGGCGCACCTCTCCGACTTGTGGAGCGGATTCTTTCTCGTGCTCGGGGCGCTCAATCTCTACGTCGCATGGAATTATTCCGAAGCGGCCTGGGTGAATTTCAAGCTCTTCGGCACCCTAGGAGCGACCGTGCTCTTCGTGCTCGCCCAATCCCTTTGGTTGTCCCGTCATCTGCAAGAGGAAAAATCCGATGCTTGAACCCGAACGTGTCGTCGCGCTGCGCCGGCGCCTGCAGGCACTCGAACCGCTCGAGCTGGAGATCCACGACGATAGCGCCGCGCACGCCGGCCACGCCGGAGCGGCCGGCGGCGGACATTACCGCGTGCGCATCGTCTCGCCGCGCTTCGCGGGGCTGTCCCGGGTGCAGCGCCATCGTCTGGTGTTCGCTGCCGCGGGCGATCTGATGCAGCGAGGCGTGCATGCACTGGCCATCACCGCGCTCGCTCCAGGGGAGTGAGACGTGCTTGCATTTTGCAACACGGACGCATCCACCTTTCTTCCGCCATCGGTTAAACTCCATGCTACGGTGCCCGTCACGGCGCGCCGATTCTTCATCCGTGAAAGGAAACCCATGTACGCCAAACTCCGCACTCCCGTCCGGGCCGCCGTCCTCGGGCTCGGACTCGTCGCCCTGCCCGCCATGGCCCAACACGTCGCCAAGGTCAATGGACAGCCCATTCCCCAGATCTACATGGACGTGATCATCAAGGAACAGGTCGCCCAGGGGCTGCCCGACAACGAGCAGCTGCGTCAGGCAGTCAAGGAGGAACTCATCCGCCGTGCCGTCATCGCCGAGCAGGCGAAGAAGGCGGGGCTCGACAAGAAAGCCGAAGTGAAGGCCGAAATGGAGCTCGCCCGCCAGGGCGTGCTCGTTCGCGCCTACCTCAAGGATTTCGTGGCCAAGAATCCCGTGAGCGAAGAAGAGATCAAGAACGCCTACGCGAAAATCACGGCGATGTACTCGGGCGATGAATTCCACACGCGCCACATCCTCGTGGAAAAAGAAGAGGAAGCCAAGGACATCATTGCCAAACTCGGGAAAGGCGCCTCATGGGACGAGCTGGTCAAGCAGTCGCAAGATCCGGGTAGTAAAGACAGGGGGGGCGACCTCGGCTGGGTCACGCCCGACATGTTCGTGCCCGACTTCGGCACGGCGCTGGGCAAGATGCAAAAAGGTGAGACTTCCAAGACCCCGGTCAAGACCCAGTTCGGCTACCACGTGATCCACGTCGACGACGTGCGTCCGCAAAGCCCGCCGCCGCTCGAACAGATCCGCCCGCAGATCGAACAGCAGCTGCAGCAGCAAAAGATTCAGAATCATCTCGAAGAACTGGTCGCCAAAGCCAAGGTCGAGTAAGCGCGAGAAGTCCGCCCACGGGGCGGATTCCCCGCTCGTACCCGTTTCAGCGACCGATCAAGCCGCGGAAGATCTCCTTCACCGCGGGGACGACCGGTGGCGCTTCTTCCTGCTGCGATTCCTCTTGCGTCGGGGCGATCCGTCGCCGGATCGCCTCCTTGGCAAAATCCTTGGCCAGTTCCTCGGTCACCACCCGGTAGGAGGGCGAAGCGAGCGGCCCCGTTACTTCCAGCGGGATCGGCAACCCGAGCAGGATGGCGAGCGGTCCGTCTCGCTGCACCTCGGGCGTGGCGGCCAATCGCACCTGCAGGCGATAATCGAGCCGCGAGCGGATCAGATCCACGCGGCCGGCACCCTCGGCGGTGAAGAGCGCCGTGCGGCCGAAGAGGTCGTCGTTGCGCAACACACCGCCGGCCAGCACCCCGCTGCCGGAGAGCTCTTCGAACGGCGTGCGGTCCCTGCCGCCGCCGGTCGGCCGCTCGCCGCGCAGCACGGCCGAAGCATCGCGCAACAGCCGTTCGACGTCTACCCCTAGCACGGCCCCGTCGCGCACCTGTGCGCGCAGCGTGCCCTGGGCCGAGCGCAGCGCCTCCTCAGCCGTCAGCCCCCGCCCGCGCAGGGCAAAGTCGACGCTTCCTTGGCCGGTGAGCAAAGATTTGCCGTGCACGGCGGTGAGCAGACGCGCCACGTCGACGCCCTTGACCCCCCCTTCGCCCTGCCAGTGAGACGACCCGGCGAGATCGTTCAGGCTCGCCTCGAGACGCAGGGTCCCGCCGTAGGCGGTTCCGGTGAGCGCCGTCTCCACGCGATCGCCTCGCAGATCTGCCCCGAGCCGCCCTTGCAGCGCGACCTCGTCCACGCGGAGCTCGAGCGCGTCCAGGTGCAGCGCGGCGGCGTCGGCCTGCATGTCGGAAGACAGGCTCACCCGACGTAGAAGGGACGACGGCAGATCGAGCGCCACGCCCTGCGCCTCGAGCCAAGCGCGAAGATCGAACTCCGGCACTTCCAGCCGCCCCACCCAGCGCGGCGCGTGCTGCCACTGCTCCAGCCGGCCTTCCAGGCTCATCTGGCTGAGCTTGGACAGCACCAGGGTCACTTTCAGCGGCACCGGTGCCTCGGACGCCACCGGCCCGGCCTCGAGCGCGAGCGGCCCGAGGCGAAATGGTTGCTCGCGCTCCGCCCCATACCACAGGACGTACGCCTCGCGCACCGCCACGCGGCCCAAAGCAAGCGGCAGGGCAGCCGCCCGCGCCCCCGCCGGCTCGGCCGCAGGCGCGGGTTCGGCCTCGGCTCCGGACGGCGCGGCCACGGACGTCGGACGGTCGAACCGCCAGTTCTCCCGCCCGTCGGAGCGGCGCTCGAGGTGCAGGCGCACACCTTCCAGCGTGAGCGCATCCACCTCGAGCCGGCGGGAGAGCAGGGCCCAAGGGTCCACCCCGAGCGCGAGCCGATCAATCTCGGCCAGGGCGGGAGAAATGAACCCCGGCGGATTGCCCAGGCTCACCGCCTGCGCTTCGAGCGCGAGCCGGGGCCAGAGCGCGAGCTGCAACTCTCCTCGCACCTCGAGGGAACGCCCCAGGTGGGCCTGCGCCCAGCGGTCGATCTCGTCGCGGTAGCGCGCCGCATCGAAAGTGGCTACGAACACCACCAGCGCAGCCACGGCGATGGCAACGAGTGCGAGTACGCCAAGGAGCAGGCGTTTCATCATGGGACGTCCCTCTTTACCCAGGTTCAGAACATCTCCTCGTCGAGCGCAAGCACGCCGGCCGAGCCTTCGCTGACCGTCACGCCCAGGGCCGGGGCGCGGGCCAGGACATGGTCGGCATAGAAACGCGCCGTGCCGATCTTGGCCCGGTAGAACGCCGAATCTTCCGCCCCTTCGGCCAGACGCTTGGCCGCCACCAGAGCCGACAGACCGAGCTGCCAGCCGCCACAGACGATGCCGAAGAGCTCGAGCAGCGGCACCGAGACGGCATGGGCCGCTTTTGGATTGGACCCGTAGGTCTCGAGGATGTAGGCCACGCCTTTTTCCAGAGCGTCGATGCCGGCGCCCAGCCGGCGCGCAAGCACGCCGAATTCCTCGCCGGGCTGGGCACGCAGTTTCTCCGCCGCCAGCCGCATCTCTTCGATGAGCCCGCGGGCGATGACGCCGCCGTTGCGGGCGATCTTGCGGCCGATGAGGTCGTTGGACTGGATCGCGGTGGTCCCTTCGTAGATGGGGGTGATTCGCGCGTCGCGGTAGTGCTGCGCTGCGCCCGTCTCCTCGATGAAGCCCATGCCGCCATGCACCTGGACGCCGAGCGAGGCGATGGTCACCGAGTTCTCGGTGCACCAGCCTTTGACCACCGGCGTCATCAGTTCGACGAAGCCGCGGCTGCGCTGACGCACCGACTCGTCCGGATGGTGATGGGCCAAGTCGAACGCCGCCCCCACCGTATAGGCGAGCGCACGCATGGCCTCGGTCTGCGATTTCATCAGCATCAGCATGCGTCGCACGTCGGGATGGCGGATGATGGGCACGCGAGGTCCGCTCTTGACACCCACGTCGAACCCCTGGATGCGCTCCTTGGCATAGGAGAGCGCCTTCTGGTAGGCGCGCTCGGACAGCGCCAGACCTTCGAGACCGACGGCGAAGCGTGCCTCGTTCATCATGATGAACATGTATTCGAGGCCGCGGTTGGGCTCGCCCACCAGGGTGCCGACCGCGCCGCCGTGGTCCCCGAAGGAGAGCACGCAGGTGGGGCTGGCGTGGATGCCGAGCTTGTGTTCGATGGAAACACAGCGCACGTCGTTGCGCGCCCCCAGACTGCCGTCGGCGTTGACGAGGAATTTCGGCACGACGAAGAGCGAGATGCCCTTGACCCCCTCGGGCGCGCCGGGCAGGCGTGCGAGTACGAGGTGCACGATGTTCTCGGCCAGATCGTGTTCCCCATAGGTGATGAAAATCTTCTGGCCGTAGAGCTTGTAGGTGCCGTCGCCCACCGGCTCGGCACGGGTACGTACTGCCGAGAGGTCGGAGCCGGCCTGCGGCTCGGTGAGGTTCATCGTGCCGGTCCACTCGCCGCTTACCATCTTGGGCAGGTACATTTTCTTCTGCTCGGGCGAGCCGCACAGCATGAGGGCTTCGATCGCCCCCTGGGTGAGCATGGGGCACAGCGAGAAGGCGAGGTTCGAGCTTTTCCACAGTTCCATCACGGCGGTGGCCACCACCTTGGGGAGCCCTTGCCCGCCGAACTCGGGCGAGCAGGCGAGCGCCGTCCAGCCGCCCTGGCGGAAGGCGGTATAAGCCTCTTTCCAGCCGGGCGCCGTCTTCACTTCACCCTCCTGCCACACGGCCCCGTGCACGTCACCGACCCGATTCAGGGGAGCGAGCACTTCCTCGGCAAACTTGCCGCCCTCTTCGAGGATGGCCGCCACCACGTCGGGGCTGGCCTCCTCGCACTGCGGCAGGCGGGCGATCCGCTCGAGGCCGATCAGCTCTTCGAGCACGAAACGCATGTCTTTCAGCGGGGCACGATATTCACTCATGGATTACTCCTACAGGGTTTGCGTCGTTCGAATCCCGGAGCCTGGGCTCCGGTACCTGTTCCCTTTCCACCCGGTCGCATGCCGGCTTCGTTTTTTCATTTGTTTTTCAGGTATCGGGCATCGTCAAAAGCCGCCACCCAGTCAGGGCGATAGACCACGAACATCGTGATCACCACCCCACTGAGCCACGATTCGGCAAAGCCCATGAGCACGAAATAGGGTGCCCAATCTTGCAGCAGATGCTCCAGGGTATAGGCTCCAGCCCCCCAAAGCACCAGGATGGCGAGCGCCCCTTCGACGAGCAGCGTCAATCCCGAACCGAAGAAGGCCACCACGAAAATGAACACGAAAAAGTGCGCTGGCAAGGAGCGTGCGATGAAGCGACGCCAAGCATCGGCGAAGACCACCGGACAGAGCGCGGTCACGAGGAAATTGAGCGCGAACGCCGGCGCATCGAACGCGCCGTTCGCACAGACCACGACAAGCGCCAAGCCCAGTGCCAGGGTGGCGAGCGGCGCCCCCAGCGAGAGCGTGGCCGCCATCGCCCCCAACACGTGGAAGGTGAGCCCGGCTTCGATGCCGGCACGGATGCTCCACAGCAAGGCCAGACCCAGCGCCCATCCCGCAACGAGATGGAAACGCCGGTCGTCCTTGAGCGCCTGCCAGGGCGTACGGCGCCAGCTGCGCCAGACCCAGGCGGCGAACAGCAACCAAGAACCGGCGATCCATTCCGCGGAGAAGAGCGCCGAAGGCAGGTTCATCGCACCGCGCGGCTCACAATTTCTGCGTCAGCTCCGGCACCGCCTGGAAGAGATCGGCCACCAGGCCGTAATCGGCCACCTGGAAAATCGGCGCTTCGGGATCCTTGTTGATCGCCACGATCACCTTGGAATCCTTCATGCCGGCAAGGTGCTGGATGGCCCCCGAGATGCCGATGGCGATGTAGAGCTCGGGTGCGACGATCTTGCCGGTTTGCCCCACCTGATAGTCGTTGGGCGCGTAGCCCGCGTCGACGGCGGCGCGCGAAGCGCCGATGGCCGCGCCGAGCTTGTCGGCGAGCGGTTCGAGCACCTCGTGAAACTTCTCCGCGCTCCCCAGGCCGCGCCCGCCGGAGACGATCACCCGGGCGTTCGTCAGCTCGGGGCGGGCCGACTTGGTCACCTCCCGGCCAACCACCTTGGTGGGCCCCGACTCGGCGATCGTCTCGATCGTCTCGATGGGGGCGTTTCCGCCGTCCGCTACGGCGTCGAACGCCGTACCGCGCACGGTGATCACCTTGACGGGATCGCCCGAGCGCACGGTGGCGAGCGCATTACCCGCGTAGATCGGGCGCACGAAGGTGTCGGCGTCGATCACTTTCACGATGTCGGAGATCTGCGCCACGTCCAGCAAAGCGGCGATGCGCGGAGCCACGTTCTTGCCGAAGGCCGTGGCCGGCACAAGGATGTGGGTGTATTCCTTGGCGATTTGGAGCGCCTGGGCGGCGAGCGCCTCGGCGGTGAGATCGGCGAGCGCCGGCGAATCGGCCAGCAGCACCCGGGCCACGCCTTCGAGCTTGGCCGCCTGCTCGGCGACCGCCCGGCAGCCATGGCCGGCCACTAGCACGTCGGCTGCTGCACCCAGCGCTTTGGCTGCGCCCAAAGCGTGCGCCGTGGCCGGGGCGAGTTTCTGGTTGTCGTGTTCCGCGATGACGAGAATTTTCATGGTATTGGGCTCCCCGCTCAGATCACTTTGGCTTCGTTGCGCAGTTTCTCGATAAGCTCATCGACGCTGCTGACCATCACGCCTGCCTTGCGCTTGGGCGGCTCTTCGACCTTGAGCGTGACAAGCCGCGGCGTGACGTCTACGCCGAGCGCTTCGGGCGTGAGCGTGTCGATGGGCTTTTTCTTCGCCTTCATGATGTTGGGCAACGTCGCAAAACGCGGTTCATTCAGGCGCAAATCGGTCGTAATGACCGCGGGTAGCGGCAGTTCGAGCGTCTCGAGGCCCCCATCGACTTCGCGCGTGACCACGGCCTTGCCTTCCGAGATCACCACCTTGGACGCGAAGGTGGCTTGCGGCCAGCCGAGCAGCGCCGCCAACATCTGACCGGTTTGGTTCGCGTCGTCGTCGATCGCCTGTTTGCCGGCGATCACCAGACCCGGTTGCTCTTTCTCCACCACGGCTTTGAGGAGTTTGGCCACCGCCAGCGGCTGCAGTTCCACGTCGGTCTGCACCAGGATGCCGCGATCGGCCCCCATGGCCATGGCCGCGCGCAGGGTTTCCTGACACTGGGCCACACCACAGCTGACCACGATGACTTCACTCGCCATGCCCGCCTCTTTGAGCCGGATCGCCTCTTCCACGGCGATCTCGTCAAAGGGGTTCATGGACATTTTGACGTTGGCGGTATCCACGCCGCTGCCGTCGGGCTTGACGCGGATCTTGACGTTGTAATCCACCACGCGTTTGACCGGTACCAGGATCTTCATTTTTCTCCCCGAGTTGAGTATGCCATCTCGACCTCGCCCGGCCGAGCCGGGCCACCCCTTGCGGGATCGTGTTCCATACGGTATCGTATGGAATGGATTTCGTCAAGATGGCAACGGTGAACGACCCAAACCCCTCTCCTGCCGAGCGCGCTCCGCTCGATCGATCTGCCTGGATCGAGGCGGCGATCGAGCTCATCGCCACCGAAGGGATCGCCGGGCTGCGCATCGAAACGCTGGCTCGCCGCCTGCGCGTCACCAAGGGCAGTTTCTACTGGCATTTTCGCGACCGGCGCTCGCTGCAGCAAGCGCTGCTCGAACACTGGCGCGAGGGGCGTATCCGCGACATCCACAAGCAGACCCGCGCCCTCCCTGGCCATGAGGCCGAGCAGTTGCGCCACGTGATCGACGTCTATAGCGCGAGCCGCAACCGCAAGGGCATCCTCATCGAACTCGCCATCCGCGAATGGGCGCAGCGCGACCCGGAAGTGGCCGAAGTGGTGGCCGAAGTCGATGCGATCCGGCTCGCCTGCGCCCGCGATCTGTTTCTCGCCCTGGGGCTCACGGAAGAAGAGGCCACGGCGCGGGCCACGCTCCTCTACGCTTACGTCTTCGGTTTCTCGCTCATGCACGTCGAGCGAATGCCGCAGGAAATCGAGCGCCTGAAAACGCGCATCGCCGGCTGGATCACGGGCCCCGCCGCCAACGACCCCTTGGAAAGCGGCGAGCGCTTGCATGCCGAATGAAGAATGCCGCACCTTGCACTTGCGCACCGCAGCAGGTCCTGGTGCCCGAAGTAAGTCACAGCCGGAGCACGCGGCGCGCGTTCTCGCCCGTGCGCTCGATCACCTCGGCAATGGTACAACCGCGCAGTTCGGCGAGGATCTCGGCGTAGCGCGCCAGATCGGCCGGCACGGTGCGCCGATCCCGGGCCCAGGCGGGGGGGATGTCCGGCCCGTCGGTCTCGAGCACGATCGATTCCCAGGGCAGCTCGGCCGCGAGCCGGCGTACCTGGCGCGACCCTTCGTAGCTCATCGCGCCGCCGAATCCCAGGGCAAACCCCAGCCGCAACGCCCGTTCCGCCTGGGCGAAGGAGCCGTTGAAGGCATGCAGGATCCCGCCGACCACGCGGTGCTTCGCCAGACTCTGGAGCACGTCCTCGACGGCGCGGCGCACGTGCAGGACCACCGGCAGTCCGAGTTGCTGTGCCAGGCGCAGCTGGGCTTCGAACCAGGGCCGCTGCACTTCGAGCGCAGGGGCGGCGACGAAACGATCGAGCCCGATTTCCCCGATCGCCACGCAGGGGTGCGACTCGATCCAGGATTCCAGCTGTGCCATCACGGCGGCGCGCGCAGCGGGCGCATCCAAGGGGGCACCGGCGAGCGCCTCGGCGTGGCGCTGCGCCTGCGCGACATAGAGCGGATGCACGCCCCAGGCGAGCCGCGCTTCGGGAACGTCCCGGCATTTCTCCGCCTGCCGGGCAAAGCGCGCCGGCTCCACGCCCGGTACGACGAAGAGGCCGACGCCGCAAGCGCGCGCCTCGGCGAGCAAGGCGCCGCGATCGGCGTCGTATTCTTCGGCGTCCCAGTGCAGGTGGGTGTCGATCAGCATCCGCGCCACTGCGGCGGGCGTTTTTCGATGAAGGCGTCGATTCCTTCGGCGGCATCTTCGGCCATCATGTTGCAGGCCATCACCTCGCCGGCGAGCTGGTAGGCCGCTTCGATCCCCATCTCCAGCTGACGGTAGAAAAGCTCTTTGCCCATGCGTACCGCCACGGGGGATTTCGCCTTGATCGAGGCGGTGAGTCGCTCTACTTCCTCGTCGAGCACCTCCGGGGCGACGACGCGATTGACGAGGCCACGACGATGAGCTTCTTCGGCGTCGATGAATTCTCCCGTGACCAGCATCTCGAACGCTTCCTTGCGCCCCATGTTGCGCGACAGGGCCACGGAAGGCGTCGAGCAGAAAAGCCCCACGTTGATGCCGGAGACGGCAAAGCGCGCCTCGCTGCTCGCCACGGCGAGGTCACACATGCCCACGAGCTGGCAACCGGCGGCGGTGGCGATGCCATGCACGCGCGCGATTACCGGCACCGGCAGCCGAATGAGGGAGAGCATCACCTCGGAACATAGGGCGAAGAGCCGGCGCTGAAAATCCAGCGTACGATTGGCCCGCATCTCCTTGAGATCGTGCCCGGCACAAAAGGCTTTGCCGGCACCGGCGAGCACGACCACGCGCACGTCCGGGTCCTGCGCCGAGCGCAGCGCCTCGCGCAAAGCTTCGAGCATGGCCCAGGAGAGCGCGTTGTACTGCTGCGGCCGATTCAGGGTGAGGGTGAGCACGCCGTCTTCGAGCCGCGAGTGCACCAGGGGTTCGGCGGCGGTCGTCTGGGATTGGTCCATGTTCTGGTCTCCTCCGGGAAGTGGATCACGGCGCGATCCCGCGAAGGATTCGCGCACCGGATCATGATACGCCAAGCTCAGCCGACGTGCGATTGCGCCGCGAAATCCGGCAGCGGCGCGCGCAATCCGCCCAAAAGGAAACTCATGAGGCGCGCCTCGAGCTTGGCCGGATCGTGATCGTCGAAGGATTCGCCGGCCAGCGCTTGCAAGCCCTCGGCGCCGGCGATCGCGTAAGAAACGGCACCCAGCATGAAGTGGAAACGCCAGAAGATCTCGGCATGCGGCACACCCGGCAAGGAGCGGTAGAGCGCCTCGAGGTATTCGTCGGTGACGTCGCCGTACTCCTTGGCGAGCACGTGCCGCACGAAGGCGCTCGGATCGGTCATCGTCCGGCCCAGGAGCTGGAGAAAGCGCCGCCCTCCTTCCGTGCGGGCCAGTTCCAGCAATGGGGCGAAGAAGGCTTCGACGATGCGACTGGGTCGCACCGCCTTTCCCAGCGCCTCGGCGTCGCGCTGAAGCTGCGCCAGGCGGCGTCGTCGCTCCTCCGTGATCTCGGCCAGACGCCGGCGGAAGATCTCGCGCAGCAGGTTCTCTTTGGATCCGAAGTGATAATTGACCGCCGCGAGGTTGACCCCGGCGCGGGCAGTGATCATGCGCATGGAAGCGCCTTCGAAGCCGTGCTCGGCAAAGAGCGCCTCGGCCGCATCGAGGATTTTCTCCCGCGTCTCGGCACCGCAGACCGGACGCGGGGGTTTCCTTTCCTTTTTCTCGCTCACGCTCGCACCCCCGCCGTCACGTCGCCGTCGCCATAATGCCAAGGGAAACGGCGCCGCATCTCGGATTCGATCCACTCCGCCACCAGGCGATTGACCTCGTCGACGCTCTTTCCCCGAGGATCGATCGGCGGGCCGATCGACACCAGCACTTCGCCCGGAATCTTGACGAAAGCTCCCTTGGGCCAGAATTCGCCGGCGTTGTGGGCGATCGGCACCACCGGGGCGCCCGCTGCCACGGCGAGCGCCGCCCCGCCAGCGAGATAACGCCGCGTGTGTCCCGGCGCCACCCGGGTGCCTTCGGGGAAGATGAGCACCGAAAAGCCTTGCGTGAGCCGCTCCTTGCCCTGCTCGATCACCTGCTGCAGCGCGCCACGCCGGTCGTTGCGGTCGATGGCGATCATCGAGCAGCTGGCCAACCCCCAGCCGATGAAGGGGATGCGCAGCAGCTCCTTTTTCAGCACGAAGACGAGCCGCGGCAGGATGGCCTCCAGCACCAGCGTCTCCCAGGCCGACTGATGCTTGGCGAGGAAGACACAGGGTCGCGCCGGGATGTGCTCCCGCCCTTCCACCCGCCAGCGGATGCCGAGCACGTGCCAGATGAGGAAAGCGGTGATCTTCGCCCAGAAACTGACGATGCGATGGCGTGGCAGCGGCGGCAAGGGACGCACGGCGATCGTCACCAGCGAATAGGGCACCGTCACCAGCGTCATGAGTACGACGAAGAGGATCGACCGGATCCAGGCCGAGAGCGAAGCACGGCGTGGGCTCATGGCGACTCCGTCAGCCGGCGGGCGACTTCGGCCAGATCCTCGGCGATGGTCACGTTCTCCGGCAGCAAGCCGCTCGCCAAGGTTTTGCGCCCCTTGCCGGTGAGCACCAGCCACGGGCGGCAACCGGCGGCGACCGCCGCTTGCATATCGCGAATGCCATCGCCCACCACCGGCACTTGCGACAGATCCACGCCAAAGCGCTGTCCGATCTCGAGCAGCATCCCCGGTTTGGGTTTGCGGCAAGCACAGTTTTCCACCTCGGCATGCGGGCAGAAAAAGATGGCATGGATGCGCCCGCCGACTTCGGCGAGCCGGCGCAGCATGGTCTCGTGGATCGCGTTCAGGGTATCCATGCCGATGAGGCCGCGCCCGATCGCCGACTGGTTGGTGGCGATCACCACGCGCCACCCCCATTGCGTGAGCTGGGCGATCGCCTCGAGCGAACCGGGTATGGGAATCCATTCCTCCGGGCTCTTGACGAACTGATCCGAATGCTCGTTGATCACCCCGTCGCGGTCGAGCACGATGAGTTTCATGACCGCCTCCTCAGGCGCCCGCCTCGCGCGCCAGCACCGACAGATCGGCCACCTGGTTCATCAACTGCCGCAGTTCGCGCAAAAGCGCCAGGCGATTCGCCCGCAGCAGCGGTTCGTCGCACAGCACCATCACGCGATCGAAGAAGGCATCCACCGGCGCGGCGAGCGCGGCGAGCGTGGTGAGCGCCTGGGCATAGGCCTCGTTTTCCAGGTGTGAGGCGACGTAAGGCGCCACGGCGTGCATCTTTTCGAAGAGGGCCTTTTCCTCGGGCTCGGCAAAGAGCGCCACGTCCACGTGCGCCGCGCCCTCTTCGCCCGCTTTCTTGAGCAGATTGGCGATGCGCTTGTTGGCCGTGGCGAGCGTGGCAGCCTCCGGCGCCTCGAGAAATGCGGCCACTGCCTCGAGCCGCGCCGGCACCGTGTCGATACGGCCCGGGCGCAGCGCGAGCACGGCGTCGATCGCATCGAGCGCATGCCCTGCCTCGCGCAGCCAATGACGCAGACGCTCGTCGAAGAAACGGCGCAGTTTCTCGGCGGTATCGGCCGGGGCCTGAGCGCGTACCGCGGCGGGCTGTTCGACGAGCGCGCGCTCGATCGCCGCATCGAGATCGAGGGGCAGCGGCGTCTCGATGGCGATGCGCAGCACCCCCAGCGCCGCGCGGCGCAAGCCGTAAGGGTCTTTCTCGCCGGTAGGAATCTCGCCGATGGCGAAGAGCCCGGCGAGTGCGTCGAGCCGCTCGGCGAGTGCCACGATCTTCCCCACCAAACGACGCGGCAGCGCGTCGCCGGCGAAACGCGGCTTGTAGTGATCCTCGATCGCCTCGGCCACGATTTCCGACTCTCCATCGGCGAGCGCATAGTAGCGCCCCATCACGCCCTGGAGCTCGGGGAATTCGCCCACCATCAGGGTGACGAGGTCACATTTCGCCAGCCTGGCCGCGCGCCGGGCGAGCGCCACGTCGGCACCGAGCCGCTCGGCGAGCCAACCGGAGAGCACTTCCAAGCGCAGCACCCGCTCGCCCAGCGTACCGATGCGGTTGTGATAGACGATGGCGTCCAGCCGGGGCAGGCGCGATTCCAACCGTTCCTTGCGGTCCTGCTCGTAGAAAAAGCGCGCATCGGCCAAGCGCGGACGCACCACGCGCTGGTTGCCTTCGACGATGTTGCGGCTCCTGGGCTCGGACAGGCGCATGTTCGAGACGATGAGGAAGCGGTTGGTGAGCCGCCCCTGCGCATCGAACAAGGGGAAATATTTCTGGTTCGCCTGCATCGTCAGAATGAGGCACTCGGGCGGCACCGAGAGAAACTCCTCCTCGAAGCGCCCGACGTAGATAGTGGGATGCTCGACGAGAGCGGTCACTTCGTCGAGCAGCGCCGCATGCTCGCCCAGAACGCCTCCCTCGGCGGCGGCCTTTTCGTGCAGCTGCCGTTCGATCTCGGCGCGCCGCGCGGCAAAATCGGCGATGACCTTGCCCTCGGCAAGCAGCGTCGGCTCATAGGCCTCGGCATTGGCGAGTTCGATCGCGCCGCGGCTCATGAAGCGGTGTCCCAATGTTTCGCGGCCAGACTCCAGGTCGAGCACCCGCCCCGGCACCACGCGCGCGCCGTGCAGCATCACCAGGCGATGCACCGGCCGCACGAATTGCGCCTCGCCCGCGCCCCAGCGCATGAGCTTGGGAATGGGCAGCGCGCGGATCGCCTCGGCGACGAGGGGGGCGAGCGCCTCGTCGAGCAGGGCGCCGGCCTCCACCGTGTGCAGATAGAGCATTTCCTGCTTGCCCTCGAGCCGGCGTTCGAGCTTGGCGGTCTGCGGCGTGAGCCCCTTGGCGGCGAGGCGCTTTTCCAGCGCGGGCGTAGGCTTGCCGGCGGCATCGTACGCCACCGTCACGGGCATCAGGCGTTCTTCTTTGGCCCGATCGGGGGCGCGCTCGCGCACGCCGCCCACTTGCACCGCCAGCCGCCGAGGGCTGGCGAACCAGCGCCAGGGTGCGTCGGCATCGGCCAGACCCCGCGCCTGCAAGCGCTCGAGCACGCCGCGCCCGAAGGATTCGCCCAGCCGCGGCAGCGCCTTGGGCGGCAGCTCCTCGGTGACGAGTTCGACCAGCAGGGTTTCCCGTTCGCTCATGACTCAGGCTCCTTTCTTGGCGGTCGCGGCGAGCATGGGGAAGCCCAGCGCCTCGCGGCTGGCGAGATAGGCTTGGGCCACCGCGCGGGCGAGCGCCCGGATGCGCCCGATGTAGGCGGCACGCTCGGTCACCGAGATCGCCCCGCGTGCATCGAGCAGGTTGAAGGTGTGCGCGGCCTTGAGCACCATCTCGTAGGCGGGCAATACCAGCGCCGCCTCGATCAGGCGCTTGGCTTCAAGCTCGAAATGCCCGAAAAGTTCGAAGAGCAGCGGCACGTTGGAATATTCGAAGTTGTACTTCGATTGCTCCACCTCGTTCTGGTGGAAGACGTCGCCGTAGGTGACCACCCGGCCGTCGCCCGTGCGCGTCCACACCAGGTCATAGACGTTCTCTACCCCCTGCAGGTACATCGCCAGGCGCTCGAGCCCGTAGGTGATCTCGCCGAGCACCGGCCGACAGTCCAAGCCGCCGACCTGCTGGAAGTAGGTGAATTGCGTCACTTCCATGCCGTCGAGCCACACCTCCCAGCCCAGACCCCAGGCGCCGAGCGTGGGGTTCTCCCAGTCGTCCTCGACGAAACGCACGTCGTGCTCGCGCGGGTCGATCCCCAGCGCCACGAGGCTGGCGAGGTAGCGGTCCTGGATGTCGATTGGCGAGGGTTTCAACACCACCTGGAACTGGTAGTAGTGCTGCAAGCGGTTGGGATTCTCGCCGTAGCGGCCGTCCTTGGGGCGGCGCGAGGGCTGCACGTAGGCGGCGTTCCACGGCTCGGGGCCGATGGCGCGCAGGAAAGTGGCGGTGTGTGAGGTCCCCGCGCCCACTTCGAGGTCGTAGGGCTGCAGCAGCACGCAGCCCAGCTCGGCCCAGTAGCGCTGCAGGCGCAGGATGATGTCCTGAAACGTGGGTTTTTCTTCGCTCATGGTCCGTCCGGAGGCTCGATGGCGGCGCAAAGGCGCCATTTTACGGGCTAACGCGGCGCGGCGCCAGCACGCGCCATCGCATCGGCGGATTCCTCGCCCCACCCGACCTCGAACAACCATTGCCGCCCCAAGCGGGGCCAGATCGCCGAGAGGTAGGGCGCGAATGGCTCCGGCGGCCGGGCCGGATCGTCCCAGCGCAATCCGTCGCAGCGGTGCGGCTCGGCGATGTGCACCTCCCCTTGCCATTGGAATGCATCAAAGAGGAACTCGATGCGGTTGGTGTCGGATGCGCGATGCACCACCGCCACCGGCGTGAGCGCCTGCGCGCCCACCTTGATGCCGAGCTCCTCGGCGAGCTCGCGCACCGCGGCCTGGCGCAGGCTCTCGCCGTTCTCGACGTGCCCGCCCGGCAGGCTCCAGAATCCGTCGAAAAACCCCGTGCCGGCGCGGCGCAGGAAGAGCACCCGGCCCTGCTCGTCGAAGAGGCGCACCTGCACCGCGGTGGGGATGGCGAAGCGTACCGGCATCGCGCTCAAGCGTGCCCCGTGCTGCCGAATCCACCCGCCCCGCGTTCGCTCGGGTCGAACGACTCCACCGCGACGAGGCGGGCATGGACCACCGGCACGATCACCAGCTGGGCGATGCGCGCGAGCGGCTCGACGACGAACGCCTCTTCACCGCGGTTCCACAGCGACACGAGGATCTCGCCCTGATAGTCCGAATCGATGAGCCCGACGAGGTTGCCCAGCACGATGCCGTGCTTGTGCCCCAGCCCCGAGCGCGGCAGGATCAGGGCCGCGAGGCCCGGGTCGGCCAGATGCAGCGCGATACCCGTGGGCACGAGGGCCGTCGCCCCGGGCTCCAGCTCGAACGGAGCGGCGATTGCCGCGCGCAGATCCATCCCCGCGGCCCCCGGCGTGGCATATTGCGGCGGACGGGCCTTGATGCGTTCGTCGAGGAAGCGCACCTGCACCGTGACTTCGTCCTTGCCCTGCGGCTGACCACTCATAGCTCCCCCCGCTCCACGGCCGTATCGATCAAACCAAGGCGCCGCGCCACGTGCCGCACGATGCCCCAGGCGACCTGGGCCTTGTCCGCGGTCGGCAAGGGGATGCGGCCGTTCTCGTCGTAGAGCACGACGGTGTTCTCGTCGCGCCCCATCGCCTCCTGCACCAGGTTGCCGACCACCAGCTGCAGCCCTTTCTCCCGGCGCTTGCGCTCGGCGTATTCGTCCAGATTCTCGCTCTCGGCGGCAAACCCGATGCACCAAGGCGGCTCGGGCAGCGCCGCCACCTCGGCGAGGATGTCTGGGTTACGTACCAGCTCCAGCGTGAGCCGTTCCGCCCCCTTCTTGATCTTCTGCGGCGAGACGCGCGCCGGTCGATAGTCGGCCACCGCCGCCACCGACGCGAAGATACGGTGCCCGCTCACGCGCTCCAGCACCGCCGCGCGCATCTGCTCGGCGGTGGTCACGTCCACCCGCGTCACGCCCAAGGGCGTGGGCAGGCTCACGGGGCCGGAGACGAGCGTCACCGCGGCGCCGGCCTGCGCGAACGCCTGCGCCAGCGCATAGCCCATCTTGCCGGAACTGAGATTGGTGAGCACGCGCACCGGGTCGAGCGGCTCATAGGTCGGCCCAGCGGTGACCAGCACCGCATGACCGCTAAACCACTTCGGCGCGAAAAACGCTTCCAGTCGCGCCACGATCTCGTCGGGCTCGATCATGCGCCCCGGACCGATCTCGCCGCAGGCCTGCTCGCCCTCGGCCGGTCCCCAGAAGAGCACGCCGTCGGCGACGAGCTGCGCCCGGTTGCGCTGCGTGGCCGGATGCAGCCACATCTGACGGTTCATCGCCGGCGCCACGGCCATCGGGCAGGCGCGCGCCAGCGCGAGCGTCGCCAGCAGATCGTCGGCCTGCCCCTGGGCGAAGCGCGCCATGGCATCGGCCGTGCACGGCGCCACCAGCAGCAGATCCGCCCCCCGGGTGAGATCGATGTGCGCCATGGCGTTGGCGCGCCGCTCGTCCCACGGATCGCACCACACCGGCCGCCCCGAAAGCGCCTGGAAGGTGGTGGGCGTGACGAAATGCGCCCCGCCCGGCGTGAGCACCACATCGACCTGCGCTCCCGCCTGAACGAGCCGACGCACGAGTTCGGCCGCCTTGTAGGCCGCCACCCCCCCCGTCACGCCCAGCACGATCCGCCGACCGAACAGAAAGGGCGGCGCCCCGCTTTCATTGCGCTCCATCTTCTCTCCTCTTCCCCGTTGCGCCCGGGGCGCACTTCATGGAAAATGCATCTCGTCTCGTTCGCTGCGCAGGCGCCCCATGCCCATCACCGACTGGCCAGAACAGGAACGCCCTCGCGAGAAACTGCTCGAACGCGGCGCCTCAGCCCTCTCGGACGCCGAGCTCCTGGCGATTTTCCTCCGGGTCGGCGTGCGAGGCAAGAGCGCCGTCGATCTCGCGCGCGACCTACTCACACACTTCGGTGGCGTGCGCGCGCTCGTCTCCGCCCAGCCCAAAGCCTTCGCCGCCGTGCATGGCGTGGGCCTGGCCAAATACGCGCAGCTCCAGGCCGCCTTCGAGCTCGCCCGCCGGGCGCTGGCCGAAACCGCCCGCGAAGCCGACCTTCTCTCCGATCCCGAGAGCGTCAAGGATTGGCTGCGCCTGCGGCTCGCCGGGCTGGAGCACGAAGTCTTTTACGCCCTGCTGCTCGACAACCGCCACCGCCTGCTCGCCGCCCACGAACTCTTTCGCGGCACCGTCGACCAGACGGCCGTCCACCCGCGCGAACTCGTCAAGCTGGCGCTCCACGCCAACGCAAGCGCCGTCATCGTCGCGCACAACCACCCCAGCGGCGCCGCCGAGCCGAGCCGCGCCGATGCCGCACTTACCCGCACGCTGCGCGAGGCGCTGGCGCTGGTCGATGTGCGCCTGCTCGACCATTTCATCGTCACGGCGGGAAACGTCGTCTCGCTCGCGCAACTCGGCATGCTCTGAACCCGGGGCGAAGCGACGAGTCCACCGCGCCAAAAAGAAAGCTGCAAAATTTACGGCAAAGCCCTTGTCTCGTGAGTAAATGAGAACTATAATCAATCAGACCTATCCAAGCGATTGCCTTCGCCCATCGCCATCCGGAGTCTTGCCATGGTTCCCGAGTCCGCTCCCAAAGCCTTCCCCTTGCCCGTGGCCCCGCTCGGCAGCCGCCTGCGGATCGCCGCGCTCCACGGCGGCACCGAACTCACGCGCCGTCTGACCGAGCTCGGTTTGAACGTCGGCTGCGAAATCGTGCTGCAGCAGCGCGAAGGAGGAAAATTCGTCGTCAAACGCGGCGAGACGCGCTTCGCGCTCGGCGGCGGCATGGCCCACAAGATCCTGGTCCAGGAATATTCCGAGGTAGCGCGCGATGCCCATGCTGCTGCGTGACCTCGCCGTGGGCGAGCGCGCCCGCGTCACCGGCTATGCGCCCGGCGGCGAATCCTATCGGCGCAAGCTCCTGGCGATGGGTCTCACGCCCGGCGCCGAGCTCGTCGTCACCCGCATCGCCCCCCTGGGCGACCCGCTCGAGATCCGTACCCGCGGATTTTCCCTGTCGCTGCGCAAGAGCGAGGCCGCCGCGGTCGAGGTAGAAAAGCTCCCATGAACGACGCCTACACCATCGCGCTCGTCGGCAACCCCAACTGCGGCAAGACCACGCTCTTCAATGCGCTCACCGGCGCCAAACAGCGCGTGGGCAACTGGCCCGGCGTTACCGTGGAGAAGAAGACCGGCGAGTACCGTTTCGATCGGGCGCGGGTCGAAGTCGTCGATCTGCCCGGTACCTATTCGCTCGACGTCGTGGGCGAAGACGTCTCGCTCGACGAACGCATCGCCCGCGACTACGTCCTCTCCCGCCAGGCCGACCTCGTGGTGAACGTGGTCGACGCCGCCAACCTCGAGCGCAACCTCTACCTCACGCTGCAACTGGCGGAGATGCAGGTGCCGCTCCTCGTCGCGCTCAACATGGTCGACGTTGCCGAGAAAAAAGGCATGAAGATCGACGTGGCGGCGCTCGCCGAGCGGCTCGGCTGCCCGGTGGTGCCGATCGTCGCCAGCGAGAAACGCGGCCTCGACGCGCTCAAACAGGCGATCGACCATGCGGTAGCCGCCCCGCCGCAACCGCGCGTCGTGCCCTATGGCGAGGCGGTGGAAGCGGCGCTCGCCGAACTCGTGCCCGAAGTCGAGCCGGCTGCCGCGCAAAAGGGTTGGTCACCGCGCTGGCTCGCAGTCCGGCTGCTCGAGGGGGACGCGCTCGCACGCGCGAGCGTCGATGAATCCCTCGCGCAACGCGCGCAGGCGATCGCCGAGCGTTTCGGCGGAGAACTCGACATTCTCGTGGCGGACGCCCGCTACAGCCTCGCCAACGACATCGTGCGCCACGCCGTGCACCTCGCCGGCCAAGCCCCTGCCGACCTCACCGAGCGGATCGACCGAATCGTGCTCAACCGCGCCTTGGGCATCCCCATCTTCCTCGCGGCCATGTACCTGATGTTCCTCTTCACGATCCGCGTGGGCGGGGCTTTCATCGACTTCTTCGACAAATTGGCCGAGGCGATCTTCGTCGATGCCTTCGACGAAGTCCTCACGGCGATCGGCGCTCCCGAATGGCTCACCGGACTGCTCGCCCATGGAGTGGGCGCCGGCATACAAACGGTAGCCACTTTCATCCCCGTGATCGGTTTTCTCTACCTTTTCCTCTCCGTGCTCGAAGATTCCGGTTATATGGCACGCGCCGCCTTCGTCATGGATCGATTCATGCGCTGGGTGGGGCTGCCGGGCAAGAGTTTCGTGCCGCTCATCGTCGGTTTCGGCTGCAACGTGCCGGCCATCATGGCCACGCGCACGCTGGAGCATCGCCGCGACCGCCTCATGACGATCGCCATGGCTCCCCTCATGTCCTGCGGCGCACGGTTGCCCGTCTATGCGCTCTTCGCCGCCGCATTCTTTCCCACGGGCGGCGAGAACGTCATCTTCGCCCTCTACCTCATCGGCATCGCCGTGGCCGTGCTCACCGGGCTCATGCTCAAAAACACCCTGCTCAAGGGTGAGGCCACGCCCTTCATCATGGAATTGCCCCCCTACCACCTCCCCACCGCCCGCGGGGTGCTGCTGCACACCTGGGACCGTCTCAAAGGGTTCATCGTCCGTGCTGGACGGCTCATCGTTCCCATGGTCGTGGTCATCAACTTCCTCAACGCGATCGGCACCGACGGCAGCTACGGCAACGAGCACAGCGACAAATCCGTGCTCGCCGCCGTCGGCCGCACCCTCTCCCCCGTGTTCGCCCCCATGGGGCTGACCGAAGACAACTGGCCCGCCACGGTGGGCATCTTCACCGGCGTGCTCGCCAAGGAAGCCGTGATCGGTACCCTGAACGCCACCTATACGGCACTTGCCACCGAGAACACTGACACGGAAGAAGAAACCCCCTTCTCGCTACGCGAGGCGATCGCGGCGGCGTTTGCCACCATTCCGCAGAACCTCGCCGAGGCGCTCGGCTCCTGGGCCGACCCCCTGGGACTGCACAAGGCCGAGGAAGAACGCGAGGAAGTCTCACAGGCCGCCTTCGGTGCCATGGCCGAACGATTCGACGGCGCGGTCGGAGCGTTTGCCTACCTGCTCTTCATCCTGCTCTATACCCCTTGTACCGCCGCGACCGCCGCCATCTACCACGAATCCGGCCGACGCTGGACGCTCTTCGTCGTCGCCTGGACGACCGCTATCGCTTGGGCCGCGGCAACGATTTTTTACCAGCTGGCCCGCCTGCCCCGAGCGCCGCTCGCCTCCGCCGCGTGGATCGCGGGCATCGCCGCGTTCTTCGTCCTCGTCTTCCTGCTCATGCGCCGGGGAAGCGCCTTCCCGGCGGCAGCCGGAGGCGCCAAGACCGTCCGTCAGGAGGGTTCCGCATGATCCTCTCCCGCCTCACTGATACCCTGCGCCTGCACCACCGTGCCAGCCTCGACGATCTGGCCACGGCCCTTCAAGCCGCGCCCGAAGCGGTCGAGGCCATGCTTGCCACGCTCGAGCGCAAGGGCCGCATACGCCGTCTTCCCGCCGGCTCGTCCTGCGGCAAGAGCTGCTGCGCCTGCGACCCGAAGCACTTGCAGATCTACGAATGGGTCGAAACGACCGACGCCCATCCTGAATCCGTAGCCCCCTTGCGCTAATCTTTTTGTTTATAATAATGTCATGCAAATTTTGCATAACAGGAACTATTTTTTCGCTCAAGGATGAAAAGATGCTCAAAAAAACGCTTGCCCTCTCGCTCACCAGCCTCTTCTGCCTGCCCGCGCTCGCCCAGTCCGGGATTCAACTTTACGGCTCGGTTGATGCCTCCTTCCAATACGGCAAAGAGATGGGTAACAAAACAGCCGGAATCGACGGAGGAGGCATCGGCGATAGTTTCCTGGGTTTGCGCGGCGAAGAGGCGCTTGGCGCTGGCCTCGAGGCTGTCTTCGTGCTTGAACAAGGTTCGACATCGATGTCGGCAAATCCTGCTGCATCAACGAAACCGACAGCAACGCCAACTCCGGCAGCGATCTCTTCACGCAGCAAGCCTATGTCGGACTTAAGGGCGCCTTTGGTCAGATCGCCCTGGGGCGTCAACACGCACCGGGTCATTTGTCTGAGCTCTACGACGCACTGCCCGATATGGCGGTAAGCCCGCAGAAGCGGCTCGCTGAACTGGCCAACCTCACCATCGTCTCTGAAGATTTGGCACGCTGGAACAATGCCATCGGTTACACCGGCGAATTCGAGACCCTCGGGGTGAGCGCCATCTACTCGGCCGGCAACCTCGAGACGAACCAGGCGCACGGCATCTCGCGCACCGACGACGACAAGTACGGCTTAGGTCTATATTATGAAAATGGCCCACTCAAAGTCGGGGCCATCTATCATGCGGTCAAATACAAAGCACAATATGACGGCGTCTGGAATAAAAACCCTGCCGGGGAAAACGAAACCCAGAAAGAATGGCTGCTTGGCGCAACCTACGACTTCGGCTTTGCCACCCTTGCCGGCTCCTGGCAGCAGGGCCGCGACGTGCTCGGCGTCAGCGGCTTCGATGTCCATCTCTGGCAGATCGGCCTCATCATCCCCGTGGTGGGCGAAGACACGCTCAACCTCGCCTATGGTCAGACCAAGCTCGACGGAGGCAACGCCATCATGGGCGATGGCGGCAGCGTCAAACCCAAATCCCTGGGCGTGGCCTATCTCCATCCGCTCTCCAAGCGAACCACCGTCTATGCCGCCTATACCTGGATCGATCACGACGATCTGCACTGGAATCAGGCGACCGCCCTCGGCCAGGACGACAACGGTCACGCCGGCGACAGCAAGGTGGGCGACACCAACCTCTTCTATCTCGGGCTGAACCACCAATTCTGAACTGGACCGACCGCGGGGAAACCCCCGCGACTAGCGGTCATTCCGCCAAATCCTGGCGCACCGCGGCAAGGTAGCACAGGCCCGAGATGGCGCGGGTGCCGTACCACGACACCATTTCGCCATCGACGAGCGTCACCGGCACCTCCGCTCCGAGCAAACGGGGAATCTCTTCGGCGTGATCCCGGGTGAAGCGATAGGGTTCGGAGGGCAGCAACACGCGCGCGATGCCCGCCTGGCGAACGGCGGTTTCGTCGATCACGGGATAACGGGGTTCCTCGATCACGGGCCAGGTCTGCCAACCAACGGCCTCCAGCATGGCGGAGATCCAGGTGCTGCGGGCCACCGTCATCCACGGCTCGCGCCAGATGGGATAGAGCACGCGCTCCTGCGGCAAGGAGGCAGCGATCGTGCGCGCGAGTTCCAGCACGGATTCGAAGGCTTGCACGGCATAGTCCGCCGCCTCCTCGCGATCGAACACCCCGCCGAGCAGACGAAAGAGCGCGACGTTGTCTTCGAGCCGGCAGGGATGGGTGACGATCACCTCGACGCCGGCCGCGGCGATCGCCTCGACCTGTTCCCGCCGGTTCTCATCGACGTTGGCAATGACGTGTGTCGGCTCGAGCGCGAAGAGGCGCTCGAGGCGCACGTCCTTGGTTCCTCCCACTTTGGGCAGGTCCCGCACCTCGGCGGGATGGATGCAAAAACCGGTGCGCCCCACCACCGATTCGCCCAGGCTGAAAGCAAAGAGCGTCTCGGTGAGTGAGGGCACCAGCGAGACGATGCGCGGCGTACCCCGGGCCCGGCGGTGCGGCACGCCCAGCGCGTCGTACCACAGCGGCTCAGCCATCTCGCGGAGCTCCCGCCGAGGGTGTACCGGCAGCTGATCCCTGCTCCGCCGGATGCTCACCCGCCGCCGCGGTCCCGGGCGCGGGGTTTGCCGCTGCCACAGCGGGTTCATCCCCATCGATCTCCCCGACGCAGGGGGGACGGCGCAAGTTGGAGAGCAAGCGCGCGACGTCCTCTTCCTCCAGGGTTTCCTTGGCGAGCAGCTCCCGGGCCGCCGCCTCGAGCTGGTCGCGGTTCTCCCGGAGCACGGCGAGCGTGCATTCGAAGGCTTCCATCACGATGCGCCGCACTGCCGCATCGATGCGCTCGTGCAGCGCTTCCGATACCCCCAAGGTTTCGCCCGGCGCGGGGGCCTGCGTATCGAGGAAACGCGGACGGCTCTGCTCGAACACCACGAAACCCAGTTCGTCGTCCATGCCGTAGCGCGTCACCATGTCGCGCGCGATCTGGGTCGCCCGCATGAGATCGTCCGCCGCGCCGGTGGACAGATGGCCGAAGACGAGCACCTCGGCGGCGCGCCCGCCGAGCAGCACCATGATCTTGTGGCGCAACTCCTCGCGGGTCATGAGATAGCGGTCCTCGGAGGGGCGCTGTAGCGTATAACCGAGCGCACCGATGCCGCGCGGCACGATGGAGATTTTGTGCACCGGGTCGGTGCCCGGCAACGCCCGCGCCACCAAGGCATGTCCGATCTCGTGATAGGCCACCACCCGACGCTCACGCTCGCTCAGCACCCGGTTTTTCTTCTCCAGGCCGGCGACGATGCGTTCGAAAGCGGCGGTGAAATCGGCCAGGGTCACGGCATCGGCGCCCCGACGCGTGGCCACGATGGCCGCTTCATTGACGAGGTTGGCCAGATCCGCCCCGCTGAAACCGGTCGTCATGGCAGCGATTTGCTCGAGGTCGACCTCGGGCGCGAGGCGGATTTTCTTGACGTGCACCTCGAGGATCTGCAAGCGCCCGTTCTTGTCGGGCCGATCGACCAACACCTGCCGGTCGAACCGCCCGGGCCGCAGCAGCGCCGGATCGAGGATCTCCGGTCGGTTGGTGGCCGCCAGCACCACGATGCCCGAAGAGGAATCGAAACCGTCCATCTCGGCGAGCAGCTGGTTGAGGGTCTGCTCCTTCTCGTCATGCCCGCCGAAACCCGGGAAGGCCCCACGCGCGCGGCCGAGGGCGTCGATCTCATCGATAAATATGATGCAAGGAGCATGTTTGCGCGCTTGTTCGAACAAGTCTCGCACGCGCGCCGCGCCCACGCCGACGAACATCTCGACGAATTCCGAGCCGGTGATGGAGAAAAAAGGCACTTTCGCTTCGCCGGCCACCGCCTTGGCGAGCAACGTCTTGCCGGTTCCCGGCGGCCCCACGAGCAGCACGCCTTTGGGCATGCGCGCCCCGAGCCGGCCGTAGCGTGCCGGATCTTTGAGGAACTCCACCACCTCCTTGAGCTCGGCTTTGGCTTCATCGACGCCCGCCACGTCATCGAAAGTGACGCCGGTGTCCTGCTCGACGAAGACCTTGGCGCGACTCTTGCCGATCGACATGAATCCGCCCATGCCCTGTTTCTCGATCACCCGGCGAAACACGTAGTACCACAGGGCGAAGAAGACGAGTACCGGGACCACCCAAGAGAGGAGATCACGGAAAAACGTGTTTTCTATGACTCTAGTATAGGGAACTTCGTAGCGATCCAGGCGCTCGGCCAGATCCGGCTCGACCCTCGCCGTGGCGATGGCCACTTTCCGGCCTTCGGGCGATTTGAGGCGGCCGGTGATCACCCGATCGCCGATGATCACCTCGGACACGCGACCTTCCGCGAGCGCCTGCTCGAATTCGGTGTAAGACACCGTCTCCACGACGTTGGCTGCCTGCCACTGGCTCTGCAGAAAGAGCAGCAGGGCGATGGCGATCAACCAATAGCCCACATTCCATTTGCGCAATTGCTCTTCGTTCATGGCATTCCCCTTCAGGGTTCATCGCGCCAGGAGATGCCGGCGCGATCGAGCATGCGCCGCAAGCGGGCGATTTCGTCGATGAGCTCCATCATCATCGCCGCCGCGGTGAAACTGGCCTCGAAATCACGCATCAGACGGCGCATGCGGCGCACCCGCTCCAGGGCCATTCCTTCGAATCGTGGCGCCCCCGCTTCGATCAGACCGGCCTCGATCAAGCCTTCTTCCCACAGCGCGCGCACGAAGGAAGGGGAGGCCCCTGCCGCCACCGCGAGCTCCTCGAGCGTGAGCCAGCGCTCGCCGCCCAACCATTCGCACGACACCACGATCGCCGCGTTCATCCCTGCTCCTCCTCACCGGCCCCAACGCGCGCGCGGATCGAACCGCACCTCGCGCGCCATCGCCGTGAAATGTTCCCGCACCTTTGGATCGCTCGAAGGCGGCAACACCACTTCGAGCACCGCGTAGAGATCGCCCGGAGGGTCGCTCGGCAGCCCCTTGCCCCGCAGCCGCAGCTTGCGGCCGTGCTGCGAATCCGGCGGAATGGTGAGCGTCACCGGTCCTTCCGGCGTGGGAATCTGGATTTTGGCACCGAGCACCGCTTCCCACGGCGCCACCGGCACCGTCAGGTAGAGATCCTTGTCCTCGACGCGATAGAGCGGATGAGGGCGGAATTCCACTTCCAGGTAGAGGTCGCCCGGCGGACCGCCGTTCATTCCAGGACCGCCCTGCCCGGCGAGCCGGATTTTCTGCCCCGCCCGGATGCCCTTGGGAATGCGCACGTTGAGGGTGCGCTCACGCAGCACCACGTGGCCGGACGCATCGAGCTCGGGCACACGCAGGGTCACGGAACGAGTAGCGCCATGCAGGCTGTCTTCGAGATCGATGAGGATCTTGGCGTGGTGGTCTTCGCCGCGCAAGGCAAAGCCACCAGTACGACGCTGGCGCGGCCCGCCCGTGCCACGGTGCATGCGCCCGAAGAGCGACTCGAAAAACTCGGAGAAATCCGTTCCTTCGAAAGGGCCGCCGCCCGGCGCCCCACGGAATTCGAAGCCGGCATCCCAGCCCGGCGGCGGCGAGAAGTCCTCGCCCTGACGCCAATGCTCTCCCAGCCGATCGTACGCGGCGCGTTTCTCCGGATCGGAGAGCACCTCGTAGGCCTCGTTGACCTCCTTCATGCGCTCGGCCGCGTCGGGCTCCTTGCTCACGTCCGGATGGTACTTGCGCGCGAGCTTGCGCCACGCCTTCTTGATTTCCTCCGCCGTGGCCGTGCGCGGCACGCCGAGAATCTCGTAGTAGTCGCGAAACTTCATTCCGTACCGCCTCCAAACAGCCGATGAGCGCGATCCGGGCGGCACGGCTTGACCATCCCGCCCGGGCTTTCACATTATTGGTGTCGGTGCGGCAAATTACAAGGATACTGCGATTGACCGTCGCGATCGAACGCAGGAAAACGGCTGCAGCGCGGGAGATGAGGCCGATCGAATCAATAGGCAGGCATCCGGGCATCGGAGTGCGACCCCTGCAGCCGCGCTGCGGTTGTTCGCGGTGTCCCTTGAAATTCTCGCCGAGACACCCTATATCAATGAGCGTGATACAGGCGTTTTCCAGACGATTCCTTTCGTCCCATCCGTTTCGAGGAGGCAGCACGATGGTCACGACACTCTTTCCCACCAACCTGTTCGAGGAGTTCGACCGGCTGCAACGCGAACTCGACCGCCTGTGGAGCGGCTGGCCGGCGGCCATTCGTGAAACGGCGCTCGATGTCGTTTATCCAGCCATCAACGTCGGCCGCACGCCGGAAGCGGTCGAAGTCTATGCCTTCGTACCCGGCGTGGATCCGGCGAAGCTCGAGGTCACGCTCGAGCAAGGCGTGCTGACGATCGCCGGCGAGCGTCCCTCGTCGATCCCGGAAAACGACCAAGTGACGGTCTATGCCAATGAGCGCTTCGCCGGACGATTCAAGCGCACGATCAGCCTGTCCGAGGATCTCGATCCGGACAAGGTCGAAGCAACCTACCGCGACGGCGTGCTGCGGCTGCGCATCGCGCGCAAAGCCCATCTGCAACCGCGCCGCATCGAAATCAAATGATCGCGAAAGGAGGAACGACCATGGCTGAAACCAACGTCACCACCCGCCCCGGCACCAACGTCACCGCCCAGGAAGCCCAGCGCGTCCCGACCGCGGTGCCGCGCGTCGACATCATCGAAGATCAAACCGGCATCACCCTGTGGGCCGACCTGCCCGGTGTGAGCCGCGATTCGCTGGAGATCAAGGTGGAGGGCGACACCCTTACCATCGAAGGCAACGTGTCGCTTCCCGTGAGCGAAGGCATGGAGCCGATCTACGCCGAGATCCGCGCCCCGCGCTATGCCCGCAGCTTCACCCTGTCGCGCGACCTCGACACCGCAGCGATCCAGGCCAAACTCGATCAAGGGGTACTCGAGCTGCGCATTCCGAAACATCAGCAGACTCAACCCAAGCGCATCACGGTGCAGGCTGGCTGATTCCTTCATTTCCGGTACGGAAATGACCTTTTTGGCCGCCCATCGCCGGGCGGCCTTCGTCTGACGCAGAGGAGGACGAAGTATGAGTTCGGTACTGGAGCAATGGAAATCCGGCCTCGGCCAGAGCTGGGAGCATCTGATGGAGGGCTGGCGACAGCTGTGGGAACGGGCCGCCGGCGCGCTCACCCGCTTCCAGCCCCGCGAACGCAACGACGAAAAAAGCGCTTCGCCCAATCTGCCGGCGCCGGCTGGAGGCGTGCGCTGGGCGGTGCTCGGCGCCGACATCTACGAGACCGACGAGGCGCTCGAAGTCCGCGTCGAGATCCCCGGGCTCGACCGAGAGGATCTCGAAGTCGAGGTGCTCGACGGCCAGCTCGTGATTCGCGGTGAGAAACGCCTCGAGCGCGAGGAAAAACAGGGGCAATACCGTCTCATGCAATGCGCCTACGGCCGCTTCCAGCGCGCCATCGCGCTCCCCGTGCCGGTCAAGGCCGAAGAGGCCAAGGCGGAATATCGCGACGGCGTGCTCAAAATCACGCTGCCCAAGGCCGAGACCGCAAAAACCCGGCGCATCGCCGTTCAAGGTTGACCTTCTCTTCATCCCTGTCCGACGGCGGCCTGCGTGGCCGCCGTTTTTGCCCGCCCCATCCCCCCTGCCTTCGCCCTTTCCCGTACAATGAGCGCTTCGCACCGTCTGGAATCCGCCGCATGCGCTCCGCCCATCGCTTCACGCTGCTCTCGCTCCTTTTCATCCTTTTCATCGTGCTCGCCGCCTCGCTGGGCACGCTGCTCGCGAAGACCGCCGGAACGACCCCGGCCCAGCCGCGCGCCATCGCCCCGCGCGGCGAGCTCACCGCCGACGAGCGCAATACCGTCGAGATCTTCGCCCTCACCTCGCCCTCGGTGGTCCATATCACCACCGCCCGCCAAGCGCTCAACCTCTTCACCCTCAACGTGCTCGAAATCCCCCAGGGGACCGGCAGCGGCTTCGTCTGGGACGAAGCCGGGCATGTCGTCACCAATTTCCACGTCATCCAGGGAGCGGACGCGGCCCGCGTCACCCTGGCCGACCAGAGCACCTGGCGCGCCAAGCTCGTCGGTGTCTATCCCGACCGCGACCTCGCGGTGCTGCGCATCGACGCCCCGCCCGAACGCCTGCGCCCCATCCCCATCGGCGAGAGCAAGGGGCTCAAAGTGGGGCAGAAAGTGCTGGCGATCGGCAACCCCTTCGGGCTGGACCAGAGCCTTACCACCGGCGTGGTGAGCGCCCTCAATCGGGAGATCGAATCCGTCACCGGCCGCACCATCCGCGGCGTGATCCAGACCGATGCGGCCATCAATCCTGGCAACTCCGGCGGGCCGCTTCTCGATAGCGCCGGTCGGCTCATCGGCGTCAATACCGCCATCTACAGCCCCAGCGGCGCTTCTGCCGGCATCGGTTTCGCCATCCCCGTCGACGAGGTCAACCGCATCGTGCCGCGCCTCATCCGCGAGGGACGCATCCGCCGCCCCGTGCTCGGCATCGCCGCCGCCTCTGCGGCCTTCAACAAGGCCCTGGGTTTGCCGCCCGGCGTCGCCATCTTGCGCGTCGACCCCGATGGGCCGGCGGCGCGCGCAGGGCTCAAACCCTTCGTTCCGGTCACCGAGGGCAGTGTCGTCGTCGGCGACCTGATCGTGGCCATCGACGGCATCCCCACACCCGATCTCGACACCTTACTCGACGTGCTCGAACGCTACCAGCCTGGCGATAGCGTGACGCTGGAAGTGCTGCGCGGTACCGAACGGCGCCGAGTTGCCGTCACGCTGGATGCCGCTGCCTCCTGATTCCTCTTTTTCACCATGAACCGTATCTTCGCCGCCTTCATCTTGATCGCCTTCGCCACTGGCGCCGGCCGCGAGCTCAGTGGCACGACGGGCGTGATGACAGCCATGAGTCAGGCGGTCATCGACGCTTCGCGCGCCGCCGTAGAGCTCGCCCTGGGCCTCGTGGGCGTGATGGCGTTCTTCCTCGGGTTGATGAAGATCGCCGAGCAAGGCGGGTTGCTCACCGCCACGGCCCGTCTCATCGCCCCGCTCATGCGGCGGCTCTTTCCCGAAGTGCCGCCGCAGCACCCGGCCATGGGCGCCATGATCATGAACTTCTCGGCCAACCTACTGGGTCTGGGCAACGCAGCCACACCGTTCGGCATTCGTGCCATGCAGGAGCTCGACCGGCTCAACCCCCACCCGGGCGTCGCCACCGACGCCATGGTGCGCCTCCTCGCGATCAACACCTCGGGTCTGGCGCTGCTGCCCACGGGCGTGATCGCGCTGCGCGCGGCCGCCGGCAGCATCGAGCCGGCCGCCATCCTCCCTACCACCCTCTTTGCCACCACCTGTGCCACCCTGGTGGCAATCTTCCTGACGCCGCTGCTGGCGCGTTTCTACCCCGCGCCTCGCCCAACCCCTCCGGTGGTCACGTATTCCAGCGAAGCGCACGTGTGCGAAGAGACGCCGCCGCTCGCACCGCTGCCCCGCTGGGTAGGATGGACGGTAGCGCTCGCTTTCGTGGCGCTCATCGCCGCGAGCGTGCGCCATGGGCAGATCGTCTCGGCCTGGATCGTACCCACCCTCGTCGTTGGATTCATCGTCTATGGCCTCGCACGCGGGGTGGCGGTCTATGAGAGTTTCGTCGATGGCGCCAAAGAAGGTTTTCAGGTGGCGCTGCGCATCATCCCCTATCTGGTCGCCATCCTCGCGGCCACGGCGCTTTTGCGCGCGAGCGGCGCCCTTCCCTTCTTCGTCTCGCTGCTCGCGCCCATCACCGGGCCGCTGGGGCTGCCCGCCGAAGTGCTGCCCATGGCCATCCTGCGGCCGCTATCGGGCTCCGGCGCCTTTGCGTTGCTCGCCGATCTGCTCAAAGACCCGAACGTCGGCCCCGACAGCTATGCCGGTTGGCTCGCTTCCACGATTCAGGGCTCGACCGAGACCACTTTCTACGTGCTCGCGGTCTATTTCGGCGCCGTCGGCATCAAGAAGATGCGCCACGCCATCGCAGCGGGGCTGGCGGCGGATCTGGCCGGCGTCATCGCCGCCGTTTTCATCTGTTCCTGGCTCTACCCGGGCGCTGCGTGAGCGCTCGCGCCACGCTACAATAGTGGCATCTCCCGTCGCGGATCTTTGCCATGCTCCACGCCCTCGTCATCCCCGTCACGCCGTTCGCGCAGAACTGCTCGCTACTGTGGTGCGACCGCACCGGTGAAGCCGCCGTCATCGATCCGGGCGGAGACCTCGAGCGCATCGAGGAGGCGATCCGTACCCGCAACCTGAACATACGCCAGATCCTGCTCACGCACGGCCACATCGACCACGCCGCCGGCGCCCCGGAGCTCTCCCGGCGTCTGGGCGGGATCCCCATCGTCGGTCCCCAGGAAGAAGAAGGCTTCTGGCTCCAGGCCCTGCCGGAGCAGGCCCGCACCTTCGGCTTTGGCAAAGCCGAGGCGTTCCTGCCCGATCGCTGGCTCGAGGAGGGCGACACGGTACGAGTGGGAGAGCACACACTGGAAGTCCTCCACGTACCCGGCCACACGCCGGGGCATGTGGTCTACTTCGCGCCCGAAGAGCGCCTCGCCTTGGTCGGCGACGTGCTCTTTGCCGGCTCGATCGGGCGCACCGATTTTCCCCGCGGCAACCACCGCCAGCTCATCACCGGCATCCTCACCAAGCTGCTGCCCTTGGGCGACGACGTGCGCTTCGTCCCAGGGCACGGGCCCATGTCGACGTTCGGCGAAGAGCGCGCGCATAATCCCTTCCTCGTCTAACATCGCTCATTCGGCCCGGTAGCGACCCGGCGCCCGTGCCCATTCCTCGGTGAGTCCCCACGCGTCGGGATCCGGAACGGCCGTCTCCAGGCGATCCTGCTCACGCTGAGGCAAATCGGGAAAAAAGTCGATGCCCGTGGCCTCTTCGATCGCACGCACCGTGGTGAGATAGGCCCGCAGATCGGCCTGCGGTGGCGTCTCCTGCGGCATGAGAAAAGCGAGCACCCGCAGGCGCCCTTCTTCGTCCTCCGCCCAGAAGATGCGAAAGAACGCCTTGGGCACCGCGATCCATTCTGGCGAGAACCTCGGCGGATGCTCGTCGAACACCGGCCCCGTCACCACCCACAGCACGCGCGCGTTCGGCGCGAAACGGTCGGCCTCCACCGCTTCGAGCCGCTGCCAGCTTCCCTGATTGAGCGACGGGCGCTGTGGCGCGACGTTCGATAGCAAAAAAGTGGCACGCTGCGCCTCGGGACCATAGCGTGTCCCGATGAGGAAATTCGGTGCCATGTGGCCCCTATCGAACCCCGAATTGCGATAGGACTCGTGGCGTACACACCACCAACCCAGGCGGCAACGCCAGGTACGCATATCGGGCTCGAAACGCGCAGGGCGCCGCTGCAGGCGATGATTCGGTGGCGGATCGGCGCGATAAGCCACCCAGCGCGGCACCCCGTGCCATTCCGAATAGCCCACCACGAACCCCGGATTGACGAGCTCCGTCACCGACAGCCGATCGACGAATCCGCGCATGCGCGGCCAGCCCCCGGGCGAATCCTGCGGCAGTGCGCTGCCGGACGACCAAGCCCAGAAGAAAACCACCAACGCCACGAGCACCAGCACCGAAATCGAGGAGCGTATCCTGCGGCCCACCGCCGACCTGCGTCGCTTCACGTCCACCTCCTTCGTTGCCAAAAAACTCATGATTATAGGCACCCCAGATTGCCTTCCCCGCCCGGCTTTTCTACAATTCAGCCTCTGCTGCGGACACCCCCACCCATGCTCGAACGCCTCTTCCAGCTCAAGGCCCACGGCACCGACGTGCGCACCGAAGTGCTCGCGGGGCTCACCACGTTCCTGACGATGGCCTACATCGCCTTCGTCAATCCCGAGATCCTCGGCTCGGCCGGCATGCCGCGCGAGGCCGTCTTCACGGCCACCTGTCTCGCAGCCGCCATCGGCTCGGCCATCATGGGGCTGTACGCCAACTATCCCGTCGCACTCGCGCCGGGAATGGGGCTCAATGCCTACTTCGCTTTCGTCGTGGTCGGCACCCTCGGCCATTCCTGGCAGACGGCGCTGGGAGCCGTTTTCATCTCTGGCTGCCTCTTTCTCGTCGTCTCGATACTGCGCATACGCGAGTGGATCATCGACGCCATTCCCGCGAGCCTCAAATCCGCCATCACGGCCGGCGTGGGCTTTTTCCTCGCCCTCATCGGTCTGAAGAACGCGGGGCTGGTAACGGCGCACCCCGTCACCTTCGTCACCCTCGGCGACCTGCACCACCTCCCGGTGCTCCTTGCCGTGCTCGGATTCCTCGCCATCCTGGTGCTGGAAGCGCGCCGCGTCACCGGTGCGGTGCTGCTCGCCATCCTCGGCGTGACGCTCGCTGCCGTAGCCCTGGGTCTCGTACCCTTCCAGGGCTTGTTCGCCCCTCCGCCATCGCTCGCCCCCACTTTCCTGCAGATGGATCTGAAAGGGGCGATCGACATGGGTATTCTCTCCATCGTGCTCACTTTCTTTCTGGTGGAACTGTTCGATGCCTCCGGCACGCTGATCGCGGTGGCCCAGCGCGCGAAACTGCTCGATGCCCGAGGGCGTCTACCGCGCCTGGGTCGAGCGCTCATGGCCGACTCCACCGCCATCGTGCTCGGCGCCTCGCTGGGAACGTCCTCGACCACCGCCTACCTCGAATCCGCCTCGGGTGTCGCCGTGGGTGGCCGAACGGGACTCACCGCCGTAGTGGTGGCGATCCTTTTCCTGGCCATGCTCGTGCTCTCGCCGCTCGCGGCCATGGTGCCGGCCTACGCCACGGCGCCGGCACTGCTCTACGTGGCCATCCTCATGGCGCGCGGGCTATCGGAAGTGCAATGGGACGACCTCACCGAAGCAGCACCGGCCGCGGTCACCGCCATCACCATCCCCTTCACCTTCTCGGTGGCCAACGGCTTGGCCTTCGGCTTCATCACCTACGCCACCCTCAAGCTCCTCACGGGGCGCGTGCGTGAGTTGCCACTCGCCGTGGCCGTGATCGCGACCGTCTTCCTCGTGAAATTCCTCTGGCTGTGATCACGCCAGAACAAAAAAATACTCCCATCATAAAAAAACGAGGGTAAACTTCGCCCTTCTTCACCCTCTAACCGGTCACCGGAGGCTGCCGCCATGCTGCTGTGGTTCGTGATCGCGTATCTCGCCCTCTCCATCGCCATCGGCTTGTACGCAGCCACCCGCGTGCACAACGCCCGTGATTACATCGTCGCCGGCCGCAACCTGCCTTTCGCCGTCGTCCTGGCCATGGTGTTCGCTACCTGGTTCGGTGCAGAGACCGTGCTCGGAATCTCCGCCACCTTCCTCGAGGAAGGCTTTCACGGGCTGATCTCCGATCCGCTAGGCGCTTCGCTGTGTCTGGTGCTGTTCGGGCTCATCTTCGCCCGGCCGCTCTATCGCATGAACCTGCTCACCCTGGGCGACTTCTTCCGCCACCGCTACAACCCCACGATAGAAATGGTCTTGTCGATATGCATCGTCATTTCCTATCTCGGCTGGGTGGGCGCGCAGATGACGGCGCTGGGCGTGGTCTTCAATGCGCTCACGGATGGGGCGATCTCGCAAACCCAGGGAACCCTCATCGGCGCCCTCGTCGTTCTCGTCTATACGATTTTCGGTGGCATGTGGTCCGTAGCCTGGACCACCTTCGTCCAGATGATCGTGATCGTCATCGGCCTCTTCTTGGTCGCCCTCTACGCCGGGGACCTGGCGGGCGGCCTTGCTCCCGTGGTCGACAAAGCCGCTGCCGAGGGAAAGCTGGAATGGCTGCCGGAGCGCAACTGGCTCTCGATCTTCACCTGGATTTCGGCCCTGATCACGATGGCCCTCGGTTCGATCCCGCAGCAGGATGTATTCCAGCGCGTCAACTCTTCGAAAAACGAATTCGTCGCCGTCTGGGCCACGACCCTGGGCGGCATCTGCTATTTCCTCTTCGCTGCCGTGCCGCTATTCATCGCGTATAGCGCCACGGTGATCGATCCGCAGCTGGTTCAAACTTTCCTCGATCAGGATTCCCAACTGATCCTGCCGCTCTTCGTCACGACCCACATGCCGCTCTGGCTGCAGATCGTGTTCTTCGGCGCCTTGCTCTCGGTCATCATGAGTACCGCCAGTGGCACTCTGCTCGCCCCTTCGGTAACCTTCACGGAGAACATCCTCAAGAGCACCTGGCCAACGCTGACCGACCGGCAGCTGCTGTTAGCGACGCGGCTGACGGTGGTGGCGTTCACGCTCATCGTGCTCGTCTACGCACTCTGGTCGAACGACTCCATTCACGGCATGGTCGAAAAAGCCTATCGGGTAACCCTCGCCGGCGCCTTCGTACCGCTCGTCGCGGGGATCTTCTGGAAGAGGGCGAATTCGCTCGGAGCCACTTTCTCAGTGATCCTGGGTATCGGTACCTGGCTATTCGGCGAGCTGGTGTTGCCCGAATCCGAGATCGAGCCGCAGATCTATGGTTTCCTGGCCTCGATCGTAGGAATGGTCACTGGCACCCTCCTCGGCCCCAAAGATCCTCATCTGCCGAAACGCACCCGCCAGCATAACGCCGCCTCGGCCACCCATCACGTCGCCTCGCGCCGCTGAATCCTTTCCTCACGCACCTTGACCCTGGTCAAGGTGCGCGCGCAGCATTTCGGCTATCCTGCACCTCTCCGTCCGAAGAGGTGCAGGATGCCATCTTCCACTTCGCCCGTGACCGGGCGCCGCCCCGAACTCGTCTGTCCGGTCGGGAATCGGGCCATGCTCGAAGCGGCCATCGAACAGGGAGCGGACGCCGTCTATCTGGGATTCAAAAACGCGACGAACGCGCGCAACTTCAATGGGCTCAATTTCGACGAAGACGGTATCGCCCGGGCGATCGACACTGCGCATGCGCGAGGCTGCCGCGTCTTCCTCGCTCTCAACACCTACCCCCAAGCCGAGGGTTGGACCCACTGGACGGCGGCGGTCGATCGGGCCGCCTCGCTCGGCGTCGATGCCCTCATCCTCGCCGATCTCGGTCTCCTCGCCCATGCGCGCGAGCGCCATCCCGAGCTACGCCTGCACTTGTCGGTGCAAGGCTCGGCCACGAACTACGAGGCGCTCGCCTTCTACCACGAACGCTACGGCATCGAGCGCGCCGTGCTGCCGCGCGTGCTCTCGCTCGAACAAGTGGCGCAGGTGGTTCGGCACAGCCCCGTGGCGGTCGAAGTCTTCGGATTCGGCGGCTTGTGCGTGATGGTCGAAGGGCGCTGTACCCTCTCGGCTTACGCCACCGGTCAGTCGCCCAACTGCCACGGCGCCTGCTCTCCGGCCAAGTTCGTGCGCTGGGACGAAACGCCGCAAGGGCTGGAGGCGCGGCTCAACGGCTTTCTCATCGACCGCTATGCCCCGGATGAACCGGCCGGCTACCCCACCCTGTGCAAGGGCCGTTTTGCCGTCGGCGGACACACCTATTACGCCATCGAGGAGCCCACCAGCCTCAACACGCTGGAGCTGCTGCCGCGCCTCATCGAAATCGGCGTCGCCGCCATCAAGATCGAAGGACGCCAGCGCAGCGCCGCCTACGTGGCGCAGGTCACGCGCGTGTGGCGCGAAGCGATCGACGCCGCGTTCGCCGCCCCGCAGGATTTCTCCCCACGCCCACAGTGGCTCGCCGCGCTCGACCGCGTCAGCGAAGGCGCGAGCCACACCCTAGGTGCCTATTCCCGGCCGTGGAAATGACCCCCATGAACCCGCTTTCGTTCGAACTCGTGCTCGCCCCCATCCCTTACTTCTGGCCGCGCGAACGCGTCCTCGCCTTCTACGAGGCGATCGCCGAAGCGCCCGTCGACACCGTCGTGCTGGGCGAGACAGTATGTGCCCGCCGCGCCGAGCTGCGCCTGCCCGACTGGATCGCGCTCGGACGCGACCTCGCCGCCGCAGGCAAGCGCGTCGTCCTCGCCGGCTACGCCCTCATCGAATCCGAATCGCACCTCAAATGGGTGCGCCGCCTGGTGGAACAGGACGAATTCGCCGTCGAGGCCAACGAGATGGGCACGGTGCGCCTGCTCGCGGCCGCCGGCCGGCGCGACTGGATCGCCGGCGCCTCGCTCAACGTCTACAATCCCCATGCGCTCGCGCAGCTCCATGAGGCCGGGGCGCGCCGCTGGCTGCCGCCGCCGGAGCTCTCCCGCGCGGCGCTCGCGCACCTGCTGGAGGGTTTCACCGCTCTGGAGCAGGGAACGATCGAAACCGAGCTGCCGGTATGGGGCCCCCTTGCGCTGGCGCATTCGGCGCGCTGCTTCACCGCCCGCCATTACCGGCTGCAGAAGGACGCCTGCGAATTCCGCTGCCTGGCGCATCCAGCCGGACTGCCGCTCGCCACGCGCGACGGCGCCGACTTCCTCGTGCTCAACGGCGTCCAAGTCCTCTCCGCCCGCCCGTGGTCCCTGATGGACCGCTTGGAGGAAGTCACCCCACTCGCGCAGGCTCTGCGCCTCGTGCCCGCCCCCGAAGGCACCCTCGAGCGGATCGCCGCCCTCGACCGCGCCCGACGCCTGGGTGAAATGCCCGCGCCCGAGCCAGAGTCGTGCAACGGCTTCTGGTACGGCGAGAGCGGCTTCGTGTATCGTGAACCCTCTTCTTCCCCCACTGCCCCCCGCGCCCAATGAAAGAATCCCGCTTCGCCTTTCCGCCCGCGCTCGCCCGGATCGTCTCCCGCTTGCCACAGACCCCGCCGGCGGCCGTGCTCGCCTTCACCCTCGACCGACTGCTCTTTCCCCGCCTGCCGCTCGCCGACCTCGAAACACTTCTCGAACAACCGCTGCGCATCGAGGTGAGCGACCTCGGATTGCGGCTCGCCCTCACGCTCACCCGGCAAGGCTTCCGCCCCTTGCCGCTGTACGTCGCACCGCGCCTGACGCTGCGTGCCACCGCTCGCGACTACCTCGCCCTGCTACGTCGGGAAGAAGACGCCGACACCCTCTTCTTCCAGCGGCGCCTGGTACTTTCCGGCGATACCGAATTGGGGCTCCTCGTGAAAAACACGCTGGATGCGATCGAGCTCGAGGTCCGTTTCCTACCTCATCTGCACTGAAGAAGCGTTCCTGTTGCCGATCGACAACGTCTCTGAAGGGCCAACTTTGATCCAACGCAAACTTCGGTGCTTTTTCCCGGCAGCAGAGGGCCGAAATGGACTAAATTCGCCTTACAAATTTTTTCCTTCCGCTGGAGGCGTTCATGACCCGCAAACCTCTCGTCACCGCGCTCATCGCCGGCTTGGCCGTTTCCGCCGTTTCCGTCGTTCAAGCCGCACAACCCAACCTCTCGGCAGAGCTACGCGAAAAGGCCAAGGCCATCATCCAACCGATCGAACCCGCGAAGATCGAACATCCGGCCAAGGTGGATTTGGGCCGTCAGCTCTTCTTCGAGCCGCGCCTGTCGATGTCCGGCATCATCTCCTGCAACACCTGCCACAACCTCTCGCTGGGCGGGGTCGACAACCTGAAGACCTCCATCGGTCATAAATGGCAGCCGGGCCCGGTCAATGCCCCCACCGTCTTCAACTCCTCGCTCAACATCGCCCAGTTCTGGGATGGGCGCGCCGCCGACCTGCAGGAACAAGCCGCCGGTCCGATCCAGGCACAGGTCGAGATGGCCATGCCCCACACGCTCGCCGTGGCCGTGATCCAGTCCATCCCTGGCTACGTCGAAACGGTCAAAGCCATCTATGGTACCGACGTCGTCACCCTCGATCACATCACCGATGCCATCGCCGAGTTCGAGAAAACCCTGGTCACGCCGAACGCGCGCTTCGACCAATGGCTCAAGGGCGACGACAAAGCGCTCACCGCCACCGAGCTCGAGGGCTTCAAGATCTTCTATGAGAGCGGCTGCATCGCCTGCCACAACGGCCCCAACCTCGGCGGCAATTCCTTCCAGAAAATCGGCGTGGTCGAGCCGTACAAGTCGACTTCGCCTGCCGAAGGCCGCGCGGCGGTGACCAAGAAGGACGAAGACCGCTGGTACTTCAAGGTGCCCACGCTACGCAACGTCGAGCTCACCTATCCTTACTTCCACGACGGCGAAGCCGCCACCCTGGAAGACGCCGTCACGCTGATGGGGCGCCTGCAACTCGGTCGCACGTTCACCGACGACGAACTGAAGAAAGTCGTCGCTTTCCTCCACACGCTCACCGGCGAGCGGCCGCAGATGCCCTTGCCGTTGCTGCCGCCTTCCGGGCCCGAGACGCCGCGCCCCGACCCCTTCAAGTGACGCTCACCCGGCGGTGCCCGCAACGGGCGCCGTGACACGGGCGGAAACACTTCTCCGAGTCCGGATGGGCTATCATGGCGTACCGGACTCACTCTTTTTTCCCGTGATGCGCCCCTCCTGTGCCACCATCGATCTCGACGCGCTACGCGCAAATTATCTCCTGGCCAAACGCCTGGCCGGCGGTCGGACTCTGGCCGTCGTCAAGGCAGACGCCTACGGTCACGGGGCGATCGCCTGCGCCAAAGCCCTCGAGCCAATCGCCGATGGCTTTGCCGTCGCCCTCCTCGAGGAAGCACTACCGCTGCGTGCGTCCGGCATCAGCCGGCCGATCGTGTTGCTCGAAGGGGTGTTCGACCCCGGCGAGCTCACAGCCGCCGCCGAACTCGATTTATGGCCGGTCGTGCACCACGAAGCGCAACTGCGCATGCTCGAGCTCGCGTCACACCGCCCCCGTCGTATCTGGATCAAGATCAATAGCGGCATGAATCGCGCCGGGTTCTCCCCACGAGAGGCTTCGTCCGTGTGGCAACGCCTGCAGGCCATTCCCGGACTCGAAGCTCCGGTATGGATGACACATTTCGCCTGCGCCGACGACCCCCGATCGAGCATGACCTTGGAGCAAATTCAGCGTTTCCACAGAGGGGTGGCCACCTTGCCGGGCGAGACGAGCCTGGCAAACTCCGCGGCGCTGCTCGCCTGGCCGCAGGCGCGCGGCGACTGGGCACGACCGGGAATCTTGCTCTATGGCGGCAATCCACTGCTTCCCCATGCCGACCCCGACCCGGCCCGCAGCTTGCGACCCGTAATGACCCTCAGTAGCCGTGTGATCGCCACCCGTTGGCTCTCCCCTGGCGAAGCCTTGGGCTATGGCGCCACCTTCGTCGCCGAACGGCCAACCCGCGTCGGCCTGGTCGCCATCGGCTACGCCGACGGTTATCCGCGGCATGCCCCCACCGGTACGCCCGTGGCGGTAGAAGGCTGGCGCACACGACTCATCGGTCGCATCTCGATGGACATGCTCACCGTCGATCTCTCCCCCCTGCCTGAAGACGTCGGCCAAGGCGCGATCGTGGAGCTATGGGGCAAGACCGTGTCGGTCGACGAGGTGGCCCGCGCCGCCGGCACCATCTCCTACGAGTTGCTGTGCCACGTCAAGCGCGTCCAACGCATCCATCGCGGGGTCATGATCACACCTTGAAGTGATCGGCCCGCTGGCGCAGGCTCGAGGCCGCCTCCTGCAGTGCCTTGGCCTGTGCCTCGCTGTCTTTGGCCGCCGCAGCCGACGCCTCGGCGCTACCGGCGATGCGCTCCACTCGCTGAGCGATCGTGTGTACCGCCTCGGTCTGCTGGTCCAGCGCCTGATCCACTTCCTGTACTGCACGCGCCGTCTCGAGCGACTCCTGCCGAATTTCGTCGATCGCGCTACGCGCCTGCCGCGCGTGTTCCACCCCCCGCCGCACTTCGTCCACTCCTTCATCCATTCCGGCGACCGCTTCGGACGTGGCATGCTGGATCTTGGCGATCATATCCCCGATCTCTTGCGTGGCGTTACCCGTGCGCTCGGCGAGCTTGCGCACTTCATCGGCCACCACGGCAAAGCCGCGTCCCTGCTCACCGGCCCGCGCCGCTTCGATGGCGGCGTTCAAGGCGAGAAGATTCGTTTGATCTGCGATCTCACGGATCGTGGCCACGATGGTCGAGATCTGCTGGGAGAAACCTTCCAAAGTGCGAATGCGCTCGGCCGCCGTTTCCACGATCTGCGCGATCTGGTTCATCCCTTCGATCGCGGCAGCGATCGTCGCCGCTCCTTCCTCTGATTTTTCCATGGATGCCTGGGCGCGCCGGGCCGTCTCGCGCATGTGCTGCGCGAGCTGATTGAGAGCTACGCTGAATTCCTCCATCGCGCCAGCCACGGCCTGGGTATCGTCGGCCTGAACGGCGATGCGCTGCTGCACCTCCTCGGCCTGCCGTTCGATCGTCTGGGCCCGAACCGCCACATCGCTCGCTTCGCGCTGCAAAGCGCCGATGAGGCCAGCGAGCTCGGAACGCATGTGGTTGATCGCGGTGGCCAAGCGCCCCAACTCGTCGCTGCGCTCATAGTGCAGGGTCTGGCTCAAATCTCCCGACGCCATGCGCTCGGTCACCTGCACGAAGGTATCGAGCGGACGCAAGGCACGGCGCACCAGCCAGATCATCACCAGAGCGAGCAGCGCCGCCTCTCCGATGGCTGCCAGGGAATTGCGAAGAATGTTTCCCATCAATTCTTCTGCCAGCTCGTCGACATAAGCCGAGGAGACGACCAACCACTCCCATTCCGGAAAATAGGCATAGGCAGCCACTTTCTCCCGCGACTTGTCCTTGCCCGGATCGATCCATTGATAGCGGACGACCCCGTTTTTCTTCTCCAGCATCTCACCGACGAAGTCGTACCCGGTGGCATCGCGCATCTCGCGCACGTTCTTGCCTTCGAGCGAGGGATGGATGCGCATGTAGCCGTTTTTGTCCATCACATAGACGTACCCCGTCTGCCCGATTTTCATTTCCATGACCGAACTGCGAAACTTGGCCAACAGGCTCCCCAGCGGATAGCCGATGAACCAGGCTCCGACCACCTCGCCATCCTCCGATTTCATCGGTTCGTAGATGGTCATGTAGTCCTTGCCGAAAAGGATCGCCGGCCCGATGTACTCCTGCCCTGCAAGCAAGCGTTTGTAGGCCGGGTGATCACGATCGAGGTTGGTCAGGAAAGCACGCGAACCATCTTCTTTGCGCAGGGAGGTCGAGATGCGTAGGAAATCGTCGCCGATGCGCTCGAAGATCGTCGCCACCGAACCCGTCTGCTCCGTGAGGAGATCGACCTCGATGAACCGCTCGTTCATCTCGATTCCGCCGAGCCGAAAGATGGGGACTTTCATCTTGCTCGGCCCCATCTCCGTGGTCTCCTTCTCGTCGATCTCGACCCGGGTACCATAGGGGAAGAAGCTCTTGAGCATTTTGAGCTGGGACTGCATCGACACGGCAACGGCCTCGTGCAGCATCTGCAAACCCGAAAGCACACTACGCGTCTGGAAGCTCATGGTCTCGTCGATGCGGCGCTGCAGTTTCTGCCACTCCAGCCCGCCGATCAGAGCGGTGCTCAGCGCGATGAAGCATACCGTGGCGATCGCCACCCCCATGGCGATGCGGCGTGTGAGATTCTGTCCCCTCATGGTTCTCTCCCCGCTGGATGATGATCTTATCGGCACTTCTCCAGCAAACTTTAGCAAGATTCACGAACGTGACCCAATTTCTTGCCGAGCCACCCCTCATTCGCTCGGTGCTGCGCTATCATGGAATCGATACATCCTTGGTGTGATCCACCCCCACTTCGAGGAACGACTCCATGAACACAGCCCCCACGCCCTTTGCCGAACCTTCGCAACTCGACATCCCGCCCGCCCCCGATGTCCTGACCGCCATCGCCCGGGAGGCCGAGGCGGAAAACCCGAACCTGGCCAAACTCGCCAAGATGATCCAGCAGGATCCGGCGCTCGCGGCCGCCGTGCTGCGCGCGGCCAACGGCGTCATGCGTATGCGTAAAATCGAATCGGTGGCCCAGGCGCTGCAGGTGATCGGCCTCGAGCGCACCCACCAGATCGTGCTGCACGCCCTGCTGCACTCCACTTTTGGCCTGCCCAAAAATCTGCGGCCTTCCATCTGGGACGAACTGCGCGTCTCGGCCGAAGCCGCCGCGGATTTCGCCCGCCTGATGCGCACCGTGCCGCCCCCCATGGCCCACACGGCAGCACTCTTGCACGATACGGGTTTCTTCCTGCTCGCGCGCACACATCCCGACTATCACGAAACGCTGTCGATCGCCCGGATCGATCCGGAGCGCCCATTTATAGAGCATGAGTTCGTACGCTACGAGACGCACCATGCCGTGGTCGGTTTTTTCCTTGCCCGACGCTGGGGATTGGCCGAGCCGGTGGCCTTGGCGATCAACCATCACCACGACTATGTCGCCGTGTTCGAGGAGACGACGCTGCCGCCGCAAGTACCGCACCTGGTGAGCCTCATCGCCATGGCCGACGTCGTGGCGGCCGAGACGGTCGGTATCGGACGCGACAAGGAATGGCACAAGGCGCGCGGTCCGGTAGCCGAATTTTTCGGGCTCACCGAAGATGAGCTCGACGACATGATCGATGCGGAGATCGCCCAGCAGCGCACCGCAGCGAACGTGGGCTGAGCATGAGCCCCGTGAGGGCTCAATTTCCCGGAGCCAGCCCTGCTTTCTGCCGCTCCGCTGCGATCGCTGCGCGCAGCGTCTGGGTGAATTCCCCCTCGTTCGGGGCGAGCGCGAGCAAGCGCTCCCAGCGCTCCACCGCCTTGGCGTGCTCTCCGGCCGCGGCGGCTGCCGCTCCGCCCATGGCGAGCGCCTTGGGTTCGTTCGGAGCGAGCGCGAGCGCCCTCTCCAGCAAGGCTATCGAGTCGGCATCGAACCCGTCGCGAGCGACGACCAGCAATTCCGCCCACTCGACCAGCACCGTGGGTTCCTGAGGGATCTTCGCCTCCAGCCTATCCCAGCCGGCAGCCACGAGCGCCGGATCTCCCAGTACGCGATAAGAACGGGCGAGCATCACCCAGGCTTGAGCGTCGCCCTCGCCGCTGGCCAGACGCTCTTCGAGCCGCGCCACCATCGACTTGATCTGATCGAGCGAAACGCCGGCGGCTCCCGCCGCCTGAGCCGCTGCGGCTTCGCGCGTGGCCGCGAGCACGGCTTCCTCGCTCGCCCAGCGCGGAGAACCCACCACCAGATAAGCCGCCGCGGCAAGTAGTGGCAGCCCTAGGCCGACGAGCGCAACCGCCAGGGGCGAAGCCTCCTGGTGCCGAGGGTGGCGGTCGCGCGCCTGCGCCTCGGCCAAGGCCCGCGCTTCCAGCTCGCGCCGGGCTTGCTCATAGGCCGAATCCTCCAGTTCGCCCGCTGCGCGCGCGCGTTCCAAGGCGGCGAATTCCTCGCGCAATACCGTCAGCGCCACCCGAGCCTGGGCTTCCTCGTCGGTAGCCCCTCCGTGGCGCCGCGCGAGCGGCCACACGACCCAAGCCGTCGCCGCCAAAGCGATGCACACCGCCACCATCAAAAATCCCGTCACGATTGCCCCCTTTCGTCCGTGTCGCGCAACAAGGCTTCGGCGCGCGCCGCCTCTTCGGCCGAGAGCGTCGGCACTTCTTCACGCGCACGGCGCCGCAACGCCCGCCACAGGGCGAACACCCCGGTAAATGCCAGCACGAACGGCCCCACCCACAGCGCCACCGTACTCGCTTTCAAGGGCGGCTGATAGAGCACGAAATCGCCATAGCGCGCCACCAGGTAAGCGCGGACCTCTTCCTCGCTCTTGCCAGCGGCGAGCTGCTCGCGCACCTGATTCATCAGGTCGTGAGCGAGCTCGGCATTGGATTCGGCGATCGACTGGTTCTGGCACACGAGACAGCGCAGCTCGTGCCCGAGCTTCAGGGCACGCGCCTCGAGCGCCGGATCGCCCACCGGCTGCGCCTTGGGCGCATCTTCCGCCGCCCGGACGAAGTCGCCCCCCCCTGCGAGCAGGAAAATCATGGCGGCGAACGCCACGCCACGCCAGGCGCTCACCCGCTCGGCACGCCGATGACCCCTCATCGCGCAGCCCCCTCTAGCGCCGCCCATTTTGGTTGCAAAACCTCTCGCCAGACCCGCTCGTCGATGGGCCCGATGTGCTTATGGCGGATGATGCCCTCGGCGTCGATGAGGAAAGTCTCCGGCACGCCGTAGACACCATAGTCGATCGCCACGCGCCCCTCGAGATCAAGTACGGAGAACCGATACGGATCGCCGTGGCGGGCGAGCCAGTCCCGCGCCCGCAACAGCGCCGCCTCGCGCTCTTCCCGTGGAGAAATCCGGCTCGTATCCAAGGATGCATCGCCGCGGATCTCCTTGTAATTCAGCCCCAGCAGCGTCACTCCCTCCTCACGGGCGAGCCGCATCAACATGGCGTGCTCCTCACGACAGGCAACGCACCACGTGGCCCAGACGTTGAGCATCCACGGTCGACCGCGCAGATCGTCCGGGCCGGCGATCGTCTCGGGCGCATCCACCCGCGGCAAGGCGAAAGTCGGTGCCGGCTTGCCCACGAGCGGGGAAGGCACCTCCCGCGGGTCGAGGCGAAAGGCATAGGCAAAGAGCCCGAGCAACGCAACGAAGATGAAAAAAGGAATCAGATGCTTCAGCTTCATCGCACCGCCTCCGCCACCGGTTCGTGGGACTGCTCCGACGCAGAGACCGCAGCCGTGCGTCGTGCGAGCCGCCGGTAGCGCCGATCGAGCGCGGCAGCCACACCACCGAGCGCGATCAGTACCGCACCAAACCAGATCCAGGAAATGAAGGGTTTATAGAAGAGCAAAACGACCCAGCCACCATCGCCGGTGGGATCTCCCAGCGACACATAGACGTCGCGGAATACTCCCCAATCGATCGCCGACTCGGTCATCGGCATGGCCGAACGGAAGTAGGCGCGTTTCTCCGGCGCGAGCACGGTGAGCATCCGCCCTTCGCGCCACACTTCCACCGCGCCGCGCTGGGCGGTATAGTTGGGTCCCGGCACCTCGCTCACGCCACGCAGCACGAAACGATAGCCGGCGAGCTCCGCTTCCTGCCCGGGCATCATCTTCACGTCGAGCCGCTGCTCCAACGCCCCCACGAGCGTCACGCCGAGAATGAACACCCCCACTCCCAGGTGAGACAACCACATCCCCCACCAAGAGCCGGGAATGCCGCGCAGCCGCGCCGTCATCCCCGAAGCTGCCCCCTGGCGTAGACGATCGACGAGCAGGCGCAACGAGGCCAGAACGACCCAGGCCGTCAAAGCGATCCCCAGGAAGGCACCGACCGTGACGTGATCCATCGCCCACACGCCCAGCGCTGCGATGATCAGCGCCCCGATCGTTTCCGGCCACACCCGGCGCAGCACCCGCGAGAGCACGTCCCGCTTCCAACGCAGGAAAGGCGCCAGCGCCATCAGCACCACCGCCGGAATCATCAGCGGCACGAACACCTTTTCGAAGTACGGCGGCCCGACCGAGAGTTTGGCTCCCTGCAGCGCATCGATGATCAAGGGATAGACCGTACCGAGCAACACCGCCCCGGCAGCCGCCGCCATCAGCACGTTATTGACCAGGAGCGAACCCTCGCGCGAAACCGGCGCGAACGCCCCCCCTCCCGAGAGCCGCGGCGCGCGCCAGGCGAAGAGCAGCAACGACACCCCCACGGTGAGCGCGAGCAAGCCCAGGATGAACACCCCACGGGTGGGATCCGTGGCAAAGGCGTGCACCGAAGTGATCACGCCCGAGCGCACGAGGAACGTTCCCAGCAGCGAGAGCGAGAACGCCCCGATCGCCAGCAGCACCGTCCAACTGCGAAACGCCCCCCGTTTCTCGGTGACGATGAGCGAATGCAACAAAGCGGTTCCGACCAGCCACGGCATGAGCGAGGCGTTCTCCACCGGGTCCCAGAACCACCACCCCCCCCAGCCCAACTCGTAATAGGCCCAGGCCGATCCCACCAGGATACCCAGCGTGAGGAACACCCAGGCGACCAGGGTCCAGGGCCGCGACCAGCGTGCCCAGGCCGCGTCCATTCGCCCCGAAAGCAATGCCGCGATCGCGAACGCAAACGCCACCGCCATGCCCACGTAGCCCATGTACAGGAGCGGCGGATGGATGATCATGCCTGGATCCTGCAGCAAGGGGTTGAGATCACGCCCCTCCACTGGCACCGGCACCAGCCGCTCGAAGGGGTTGGAAGTCAGGATGAGAAAGGCGAGGAACCCCACGCTCACCGCGCCCAGCACCCCGAGCACGCGCGCGCGAAAGGCCGCGGTGAGCGTGCGCGAGAAAGCCGCCACCGCTGCCTGCCAGCCCGCCAGCGCCAGCGACCACAAGAGCATCGACCCCTCGTGATTACCCCACACGCCGGTGAGACGATAGACCCACGGTGTGCGCGTCGACGAGTGTTCCGCCACCAACAGCACGGAAAAATCGATGCGCAGGAAGGAAGCCGTCAGACAAGCATAGGCGAGAACGAGCGCCGCGAACTGTACGAGCGCCGCGCGCCGCGCTGCCGCCATCGCCCCGGCCGAACCGCGCGCCGCTCCGGCAAGACCCAGCACCGCCTGCACCAGCGCCAGCGCCCAAGCGAGCGCCAGCGCGAACTGTCCCATCTCGGGGATCATCGTGCGCTCCTCATGGCTCGAGGGTGGATGCCGCGCGCTGCGCCTGATCCACGGCGTGCTGCGCTTCCACCGGCATGTAGTTCTCGTCGTGCTTGGCGAGCACTTCGCTGGCGACGAACACCCCGTCCGGTCCCAGCTGACCCTGGGCCACCGCCCCCTTGCCCTCGCTGAAGAGATCGGGCAGCGCGCCGCGATAGACGACAGGAATGGTCTTGGCCGTATCGGTGACGGCAAAACGCACCGTCACCCCGTCGGGCAAGCGTTCGAGCGAGCCCTCGGCCACCATGCCGCCGATACGAAAAGTCCTTCCCACAGGCGCCTTGCCCTCGGCCACCTCGGAAGGCGTGTGGAAGAACACCAGATTCTCGCGCATCGCCGAGAGCACCAGCGCCGTGGCCCCGCCGAGCAGGGCGAGCGCCGCGAGGATCAAAGTCAACCGCTTGCCGCGTGCCGTCATGCGTCTTCTCCCGTGTCTTCGAGCCGTGCCGCCCGCCAGCGCAGCAGACGGCGGATCACGGCCTTACGAGTGCGGTAGAGGAAATAAAGTTCGAGGGCGATGAGGGCGAAACTCACGCCGTAGCTGCCCCAGACGAAGAAACCCCGTCCACCCATGTCCCAGAAAGCCGACCACGATTCCCAGTGCATCCATTCACCCCCGTTCCCTGGCCGCCAGGCGATCGAGCTCGGCGGCCACCCAGTCGGTGTGCCGCTCGCGCTCGAGGATGATCGTACGGACCCGCCACAACGCCACGGCGATCGAATAGAACCAGGCGGCGAACGCCATGATCAGCATGGTCACCAGCATGACGGTGGCCATGGAAGGCGCACGCGTGAGGCTCACCGAAGCGCCCTGATGCAGTGTGTTCCACCACTGCACCGAAAAATAGATGATGGGCACGTTGATCGAACCGACGATGGCGAGCAAGGCCCCGGCGCGATCGGCACGGCGAGGATCCTCGATGGCCCGCGTGAGTGCCAGGTAGCCCAAATAGAGAAACATGAGGAGCAGCTGCGAGGTGAGCCGCGCATCCCACACCCAGTACGTCCCCCAGGTAGGGCGCCCCCACAAGGCGCCGGTCCACAAGGCGATGAAACACCAGATCGCCCCGGTAGGCGCGAGCGCATGGGCCATCATGAAAGAGAGCCGCGTATTGAGCACCCAGCCGACGATCCCCCAGAAGGCCATCACGAGATAGAGGAACATCGACATCCATGCCGCCGGCACGTGGAGGAAAATGATGCGATAGACCTCCCCTTGCTGCGCGTCGGTCGGCGCGACGAAAAACGCCAGGTACAGCCCCACCACGGTGAGCACGGCGGCGAGCGCGGCGAACCACGGTGCGAGCCGCCCGGCGAGCGGATAGAACTGCTGCGGCGCAGCAAACCGCCAAAGGCTACGCGGCGCGCGCTGTCGCGCCTCGATTCCCTGCTGCCAACGCTGCCGTCTTCCTGGTGTCGCATCCATCCCTCGATTCTTCCCCCTCATTGCACCGCCAAACGCAACGCCGCCACGCACGCCCAGGGCGCGAGCGCCACCGACGCGAGTCCCCCGGCCCCCAGCAGGGCCAGGTGCGCGGAGTAGGATACCCCACCCAGGGCCGCTTCCACCGCTCCTGCCCCGAAAATGAGCACCGGCACCGCCAGCGGCAGCACCAGTAGCGCCAGCAGCACTGCCCCGGAACGCACCCCCAGCGTGAGCGCCGCCCCGATCGCCCCGATGAGCGTGAGCGTCGGTGTGCCCAGCAAGAGCGTTCCCGCCAGCAAGGGCAGGACTTCCGGCTGCAGATCGTAGAGCCCGGCGAGCAGCGGCGCGAAGAGCGCCACCGGCACGCCAGTCACGAGCCAATGGACGGTCACTTTCGCCAGCACCCACACCACCGCCGGCTCGGGTGAGAGCAGCAGCTGCTCCAGCGTGCCGTCCCTCAGATCGTGCTCGAAGAGCCTTGGCAACGCCAGGAGCGAGGCGAGCAGCGCCGTCACCCAGACCACGCCCGGGGCGATCGCACGCAGCTGATTCGCCTCCGGCCCGATGCCAAAGGGGAAGAGGCACACCACGACGACGAAAAAGGAGAGCGCGAGCAGCACGTCGGTGCGGCCGCGCCAGGCAAGTGCCATCTCGCGCCGCAGCATGGCCACGAATACCGCCCCCATCACGCCACCTTGCGCCGCGGCGCGAAGCGCCCCGGCTCCAGGGTTTCGCAAGCACAGGAAAATTCCACGTCCTGGTGCGTCGTGAGCACCACGGTGGCTCCATCGCGCACCCGCGCTTCGATGCGGCGCGCGAGCGCGGCCACCGCCGCGACGTCGAGCGCCGTGAAGGGTTCGTCCAAAATCCACACGGGTCGTTCCTGCGCCAGAATGAGGCGCGCGAGCGCGACCCGCCGCCGCTGCCCTGCCGAGAGCACCCACACGGGCAGATCGCGTTGCCGCGCGAGGCCAAGCTCCGCGAGGGCGGCGTCGATCGCCGCTGCGTCGTGCGGCAGCCCCTGCACCGCGGCGAGGCTGCGTAGGTTCTCCCTCGGGCTCAGGAGCTCATGCACCGCCGGCAAATGGCCATAGAAAAATACCGCCCGGTGCCAGGCATCCGTTTGCGCCCTCACCGGCACCCCTTGCCAGCGCACTTCCCCCTCATCAGGCTGCGCCAAGCCGCAGAGCAGGCGCAACAGGCTCGTCTTGCCCACGCCGTTGGGACCTGCTATGCGCGTGAGCACACCGGGGCGGAAGACGTGCGTCAGGTCGCGAAAGAGGATGCGGTCGCCTTTGATGCAGGTGAGCGCCGAAGCTTCGAGCATGACATCGATGGACGGAGGGATCGAGGCCGTAAGTCTAGCAGAGCCGGCCGCGGAGCGGACTTCAGGCAACGCGGGAAGGCGTATTTTCCTCGCTCCGGTGGGGTTGATTGCTCCAGGAAGGCGTAGTTGGCCGCACACCCAGCCGCGCACAATCGGCAACGAAGGCGTCGCTCGCCAGATATTCGTATTCCCATTCGCGCGGGGTCGTGAGCGTGTCGACCGCCAAGAGCGCCGCATCGACCCGGCCCGGATGCACGTGCACCAAAGCTCTCGGCCCCAACGCCGCGAGGAAACGGCCCATCTTCTCGCGAAAAGGCGGCGTTTCCTTGAAATCGTGCAGACCGGAGAATCCCTGGTTGTGCGGGATACCGTGCGCGAGCAGTGCTGCCTTGAGCCCACGTCCCAAGCGACGCAGAAAAAGCGCCTTGCGCACCCCCACACCCCGTATCCGGATGCGCCGCACGGTTTCGCGACAATCGCGCACCCACAGCGTACCCGGCGCATACCGGCGCAGGATCTCGGAAACGAGCGCCTCGCGCACCGTCGGCAGGAGATGCACGTGCTGATGCCCATCGACGAAAGCCGGTGGTGCCCCCCAAACGTCTTCGAAGGCATCGAACTGCGCCCGGATCTCCTCGGCCACTGCCGCCGCCGGCAGACGCCTCGCCAATGCACTCAAGAGTAGCGTTCGCAGCGACGGCAGACGTCCGTCTTGCGCCAAACCACGCGCCGGGCTCGCCGAACGCTGCTCGGTGAGCGTCAGGTGCAAGCCCACCTGGGCACCCGTTGCGCGCGCCAAAGCCGCCAAGCCAGGCGCATCGCGCTTCCAGCAAGGCATGGTCACCATCGCCCCGGTGGCCGTCACCCGCCCCGATTCGATCAGATGCTCGATGGCACGATCCACGCCCGGTGCGATACCATAATCGTCGGCGCACAAGACGAAAGTTCGCTCTACCGGTGCAACCGTTTCCAGGGGGACATCGGCCGGAGGCACCCCCAGTCCGGGAAGCGGCGTCAGCGCCAAAACGCCGGATTTTTCGAAATGGACGTCCATGCGATCCTTGCCTTGCATCCCGTTACGATTCGCTGACGACAGGAGCCGATAGCCGTGATTCCCGCCTCCGCACCGCCGACCCCGGTCGAACTGAGCGTGATTGTACCCGTGTATAACGAAGCGGCATCGTTACCGGTTTTGTACGAACGGCTCAAGGACGTGCTCGATGCACTCGCGCTCTCCTGGGAATTGATCCTCGTCGACGACGGTAGCCGCGATGAGAGCTTCGCGGTCATCGAGCGGCTCGGCGAAGCCGATGCCCGCGTCAAGGGCGTGCGGTTTGCGCGCAACTTCGGCAAGGAAGCCGCCATGGCCGCGGGGCTGCATCGCGTCGCCGGACGGGCCGCCGTCATCATGGACGCCGACTTGCAACATCCGCCCGAACTCATTCCCCAGATGCTCGAGCGCTGGCGCGCCGGAGCGGCCATCGTCACGGCCGTGCGCACCGACCGGGACACCGACTCCCCCTTGCGCCGCTGGCTCTCGCTCGCCTTCTACCGTTTCTATCGCGGTATCTCCGAAATCGCCCTCACACCGGGCGGGGGCGATTTTCGCCTCTTCGACCGACGCGTGGTGGCAGCCCTGAATCTCCTGCCCGAACGCAAGCGTTTCCTCAAAGGGCTGGCGAACTGGGTGGGGTTCGAGCAGGTCACCATTCCCTACCGGCCCGCCGAGCGCCACGCCGGCACCTCCCGCTGGTCGCTGCGCAAACTCTGGCGCTATGCCATCGACGGCATGGTCTCCTTTACCACGGTCCCCTTGTACGTCTGGTCCTCGATCGGCGCGCTCCTGGCGCTCGCCTCGGTGGTCTATGGTCTGTGGCTGGTGGTGCGCACGCTCCTTTTCGGGCGCGACGTGCCCGGCTACGCCTCGCTCATGGTCGCCACGCTCTTTCTCTCGGGGGTGCAGCTCGTCAGCCTGGGCGTACTCGGCGAATATCTCGGCCGGGTCTTCGAGGAAGTCAAACGCCGGCCGCTCTACCTCATCGGGCGCACCGTCAACCTGCCCGACGAACTCGCCGAACCCCCTTCGCCGCCGCGTTGAACCTTTCGCCACTTCACCCCATCCGATTGCACGATTCCGTGCCGAGTTCATCCCCGATGCGCCTCCTCTTGCAGCGCTTGCTCACCCCGCGCAGCCTCTCACTCCTCCTGTGGCTCGTTTTCGCCTGGTACGTCTTCGACGGTTACGACCGCCACGCACCGAGCAACGACGAATGGGTACAGCACATCTACGGCGAACTGCTCGTGGCCTACTACAGGAGCGGACTTGCCGACAAGACCTTCCTCGACTTCAGTAATCTCTATCTGTACGGAGGTCTCTTCGATCTGCCCGCGGCTTGGATCACCATGGCCTTCGGCATCGACTGGTGGCCATTACGGCATCTCCTCACCGCCGCTTTCGGCGCCCTGGCATTTCTGGGCGCGGCACGTTTCGGGCGTTTCCTGGGAGGAGCCTGGCTGGGGACGGCGGCGCTCGCCGCCACGATGGGCAGCGGGGTCTTCTCCGGCGCGATCTTCACCCACACCAAGGACGTCCCTTTTGCCGCGGCCATGCTGTGGTCGCTCTACTACACGAGCCGCATCGCCGACGAGATTCCCGTACCGCGTTGGCGCCACGTGCTTTTGTGGGGGCTCGCCACCGGAGCCGCGATCGGATTGCGGGTGGGCGGCGTGCTCGCCTTCGGTTTTCTCGGTGCGGCCCTCCTGCTCGCATGGTGGCCGCGCCGCCGCTTACTGCCCTCCTGGCCGCGGCTCTTCACGGCGCTCCTCGTGCGCCTCGTGCCAGGCATCGCACTCGCGCTCGCGCTCATGGCTTTTTTCTGGCCCTGGTCGGTAATGAGCTGGGATCACGTCTGGCAAGCGCTCACCAAGTTCTCGCACTTCGCCTTCGACCTCTATACCTGGGAAGACGGCGAGCGCGTGGAAAACGCCAAAGTCTCGCGTCTCTATTTACCCAAGTACCTCCTCGTGCGACTGCCGGAATTCGTGCTTCTAGGCACCGTGCTCGCGCTCGCCCACGGGCGGCGCATCAAGGAATCCCCTCGTCTGTGGCCGCTGCTGTTCGCGCTCGCCTTCGTGCTCGCCTATGTCATCATCGGCAGACCGCCGCTCTACAACGGCCTGCGCCACTTCCTCTTCCTCGTCCCGTGGTTCGCCCTGCTCGCGTGCTGGGGCTGGCAAAGCACGCTCGCGGCACTCCATCGCCCCCTGACCGAGATCTCCCTGCGCCGCCGCCATGGCGCATTGCTCCTTGCCGCCCTGCTCGTCCTCTCGGCCGCCGACGATCTCGTCACCCTAGCACGGCTGCACCCCTATCAGCACCTCTACTACAACCACCTCGCCCGGGGACTAGCCGGCGCCAAGCACCGTTGGGAAATGGATTACTGGAGCGACGCCACCCGAGCCTTGTTGCCCGTACTCGCCGATTGGGTCGCCAAACAACCTCCCGGCAAAGACTGGGCGCTCGCCTATTGCGCAGAAGGTTTCCAGATCGAACCCTGGCTGCCACCCAACGTCCATATCACCGAAGCGTGGGACGACGCCGAACTCTTCCTCGCCACCACCCATGATGACTGCGACCAGGCGATGCTCGGCAAGGAAATCGCCCACATCGAGCGCCTGGGCACACCGCTGGCGGTCCTTGAGCTCATCGACCACGAGGCCGCGGACCCATGATGAACCCGCTGGCCGAACTCGTACGCATGTCGCGCTTCGCCCTCGTGAGCGTCTCCGGCACCCTGGTACACTATGCCGTACTGGTCGCCCTGGTCGAAACGGACACGCTCGGGCCGCTCCCTTCTTCGGCGCTGGGTTTCCTGGCCGGCGCCATAACGAACTACCTCGGTTCGCGACGCTGGGTCTTCGCCAGCGACGCGCGCCACGTCGTCGCCCTGCCCAAGTTCCTCGCCGTTGCCGCCACCGGCTTTACCGGCAACGTCGCCGGCATGGCGCTCGCCCTCGACTGGTTGCAGCTTCCCTATCTGCTCGCCCAAATCCTCGTCACGGGGCTGCTGTTCTTCTGGCATTACGGCGCAAACCGCCTCTGGACCTTCGCCCGACGCGGCTGAGGTGTTGCGCTCCGTACATTCGGCATCGACACCTGTTGTCAACAAATAGAACTGTCCGGTTTCGTAGCACATA
>NZ_JAAAUB010000012.1:0-64342 GCF_012911495.1 Tepidiphilus baoligensis | reverse complement strand
CAATTTCCTCGATGGAGGAATAAAAAACCTTGAAAGGGGTGCGCCTCAATCCTCCAGCGTCATGAGGCTCGTGTTCCCGCCCACGGCGGCCGTGTTGATGCTGAGGCTGCGCTCGTGGATCAGCCGCTCGGCACGGTAGGGCGGGGTGAGCAAAGGCACGATCGGCCCCGGGCGCTCGGCAAGCCGGGTTCGCCACAGGACGGCGAGGGCGGCCTCGCCCGAGAAGAGCAGCAAGTCGATGGGTTCGGCGAGCAGATCTTCGCTCGAGCGGCAGCGTGCCTGCAAGGACTCGGGCAGACTCTGCCGGATGCGCTCGGTCTCCGGCGTTCGGGGGAGCACGATGGAGGCATCGTTGGCAAGCGCCGTCACGATCTGTTCGGCGTAGCCTTCGAGCGTGGTGGCGAAACCGCCGACGAGGCGACGCGGCAGGAATCGCAGGCGATTCTCCTCGCCGGTTGGGCCGGGCAAGCGCAATTCCTTGCCAACGAGCGAGCGTTCGCGCCAAGCCTCGAGCGTCGTGAGCAGCCGCTGCTTGGCTGCCGGGCCGAAGAGCGCTTCGCCCTGCCTTTCCAACCAGTCGCGCAGGGGGGGCAGATCGGGAGGCTCGTGCAGGAGCCGTGCCTGAGGAAAGCGCGGCTCGGGCGCGTGCGCGAGTAGCCGCAACAGATAGAGCGGTCCTCCGGCTTTGGGGCCCGTGCCGGAGAGCCCCTCGCCGCCGAAGGGCTGCACGCCTACCGCGGCACCGATGATGGTGCGATTGACGTAGAGGTTGCCGACGTGGGCGCGTTGGGCGATGAACTCCACGGTGCCGTCGATGCGGCTGTGGATGCCCATCGTCAGCCCGTAGCCCGTGGCATCGATCTCCTCGAGCAGAGCGTCGAGCGCCTCGGCACGAAAACGTTTCACGTGCAGGATGGGGCCGAAACGTTCGCCTCCGATGGATTCGATGCGGTCGATCTCGATCACGGTCGGGGCGACGAAGGTGCCGGTGGCGCATCCTGTCGGAGGATCCAGCCGATGGACGCGATGACCGGCACGCGCCATGCGTTCGACGTGCGCTTCGAGGGCGGCTTGGGCTTCGGCGTCGATCACGGGGCCGACGTCGGTGCGCAGATCTCGCGGATCGCCCAAGCGTAGCTCGCGCAAGGCCCCGAGCAGCATGGTCAGGGTCTTATCGGCAATCTCCTCTTGCAGACAGAGCACGCGCAGGGCCGAACAGCGTTGTCCGGCCGAGTCGAAAGCGGAAGTGATCGCGTCGGCCACCACCTGCTCGGTGAGGGCGCTCGAGTCGACGATCATCGCATTGAGACCGCCGGTCTCGGCGATGAGCGGGACTTCCTCCTCACGCGCGGCCAGCGTGCGCTGGATGGCACGCGCCACGGCGGTGGAGCCGGTGAACATCACCCCCCGCACGCGGGGATCGGCCACGAGGCGCGCGCCCACCGTCTCGCCGCGACCAGGCAGGAGTTGCAGGGCTTCGCCGGGGATGCCCGCTTCGTGCAGGAGACGCACGGCCTCAAAAGCGGTGAGCGGCGTTTGTTCGGCCGGTTTGGCGAGCACGGCGTTGCCCGCCGCGAGCGCCGCCGCGATCTGGCCGACGAAGATCGACAAGGGGAAATTCCACGGGCTGATGCACACCACCGGCCCCAAAGGTCGAAGATCGGAGTCTTCGGCGGCGAGGCGGCGGACCTCGGCGGCGTAATAGCGGCAGAAATCGACCGCCTCGCGGATCTCGCCCACGGCGTCGGCCCAGGTCTTGCCGGCTTCGCGCACGATGAGCGCCAAGAGCGCGTCGGCATGGGCTTCGAGCGCGTCGGCGGCTGCCTCGAGCCGCAGTGCGCGCGCTTGCGGCGGGGTCTCGCTCCAGCGAGCACGGGCGGCGATCTCCAGCGCTTGCGCGATCGCCGCCTCGTCGGCCTCGATCGCCTCGCCGAGCACATCGGCGGTATCGGCCGGGTTGCGGCAGGGCAGCCTGACGGCTCCCTCGCACGCCATTCCGCCCACGAGCGGGGTGGCCGTGCGCCGGATCGTACCGTCGGCGGCGATGCGGGCCGCGAGTCGGCGCTGGGTGGGGCGATCGGCGAGGTCCAGTCCCAGCGAATTGCGCCGCTGCGGCGCGAAGAGTTCGGGCGGCAGGGGGATGTTGGGGTGGGGCGCGCCGCCGAGCGTCCGTGCGCGCGCCACCGGGTCGGCGAGCAGCGTTTCCAGCGGCACGTCGGCGGCGATGCGGTTGACGAAACTGGTGTTGGCGCCGTTTTCCAGCAGACGGCGCACGAGGTAGGGCAGCAGCGTCTCGTGGCTGCCCACCGGGGCGTAGATGCGCACCTGGCGGTGGCGCTCGGGGTGGCCGACGAGCGACTCGTAGAGCGGCTCGCCCATGCCGTGCAGGCACTGGAATTCATAGTCGCCGGGCTGCCAGCGCTCGCCGGCCAGGTGAAAGATCGCCGCGAGCGTGTGCGCGTTGTGGGTGGCGAATTGGGGATAGATCACGTCGCGCGCGGCGAGCAGCCGCTTGGCGCAGGCGAGATAGGAGACGTCGGTGTAGACTTTGCGGGTATAGACGGGATAGCCGGTGAGCCCGTCGACCTGGGCGCGCTTGATTTCGCTGTCCCAGTAGGCGCCCTTGACGAGGCGGATCATCAGCCGGCGTTCTCGCGCCCGGGCCCGGGCCACGAGCCAGTCGATGACGAAAGGGGCGCGTTTCTGGTACACCTGCACGACGAATCCGAGTCCGTCCCAGCCGGCGAGCTCGGGGTCGGCGAGCGCCGCCTCCAGCAGGTCGAGCGAAAGTTCGAGCCGGTCGGCTTCCTCGGCATCGAGGTTGAGTCCAATGTCGTAGCGCTTGGCGAGGTGGCACAGCTGCAGCAGGCGCGGCAGCAATTCGGCGAGCACGCGATCGGGCTGCGACCAGTGATAGCGCGGGTGCAGGGCGCTCAGTTTCACCGAGATGCCGTTGCCGTCGACCACGCCGCGTCCGGCATCGCGCCGGCCGATGGCGTGGATGGCGTGTTCGTAGTCGGCCAGATAACGCGCGGCGTCCTGCGCCGTCATCGCCGCTTCGCCCAACATGTCGAAGGAGTAACGAAATCCTTTCTGTTCGAGCGGCTGCACGCGCTCGAGCGCTTCTTCGATCGTGCGGCCGGTGACGAAGGTCTCGCCCAGCAGGCGCATGGCCACGTCCAGCCCTTTGCGCACCAGGGGCTCACCACCGCGCGCGAGCAGGCGCGTGAGCGCGGAGGAAAGCGCCTTGTCCTCGGCGAGGGCGACGAGCTTGCCGGTGACGACCAGGCCCCAGGCGGCGGCGTTCACGAAGATCGAACGGCTGCGGCCTAGATGCTCGCGCCATTGTCCGCGGGCGAGCTTGTCGCGGATGAGCGCATCGCGTGTGGCGACGTCGGGGATGCGCAACAGCGCCTCGGCCAGGCACATGAGCGCCACGCCTTCGCGGCTGGAGAGGCTGAATTCGGCCATCAGCGCGGCCACGCCCCCCTGCTTGCGCTGGCGCTCGCGCAACGCCCGAGCGAGCTCGGTGACCAAACCTTCGATGCGCGGCGAGAGTTCGGCAGGCAAGGTAGCCTCGTCGATTCGGGTCGGTACACAGTCCGGTTCGGGTGGCCGGGTGGCAAGCGCGATGATGTCGCGCCGGGGGTCCGCGGGGGCCGCGGAGCGGGGAGTGAAGCTCATGGCGTCTCCCGCAGGATCAAGGGATGTGATGATTATAAAGTATCTGGATGGTAGTATTGGCGGATCGTGGGCACCTTGCCGATGTCCCAGTGCGCCACCGCCCAGGCGAGGAGTTCGGCGGGCGGGGCGCCGCGCAGTTCCGCCGGCGGCGCATGGCCGAGAAAGTCGAGCGCCTGTGCGATGCGCGCGCTCGCCTCGGCGGCCTCCAACGGGCGGGCGAGCGTCTGCTTCGAGAGTTTGTCGCCGTGCGCGTCGACGGCCACCGGCAGATGTGCGTAGCGCGGCACCGGCAGCTCCAGCGCACGGTGCAGGGCGATTTGGCGCGCGGTGGAACCGAGCAGGTCGGCGCCGCGCACCACGTCGGTCACGCCGCCGAGCGCATCGTCGATCACCACCGCGAGCTGGTAGGCGAAGACGCCGTCGGCGCGCTTGACGACGAAGTCGCCCACCTCGCGCGGCAGATCCTCGACGACGCGCCCCTGGATGCGATCGTCGAAGGTTACCGTTCCTTCGGCACGGAAACGCCAGGCTCGCGCCGCTTTGCCCGGCGGCAACCCCTCGCGGCAGGTACCGGGGTAGAGCGTGCTGCCATCGATCGCCCGCGGCGCCTCGGCCAGGTCCTTGCGACTGCAGCCGCAAGGATAGAGCCAAGCGCTCTCGCGCAACTTCGCGAACGCGGCCTCGTAGTGCACCAGATTTCGGCTCTGGTAGGCGACTTCGCCGTCCCAGGCAAAACCGTAGGCTTCGAGCGTGCGCAGAATATCGGCATCCATCCCGGGGACGACGCGCGCCGCGTCGAGATCGTCGATGCGCACGAGCCAGCGCCCGCCGCGCGATCTTGCATCGCAATGGCTCGCGAGCGCCGCCAGCAGCGAGCCGAAGTGCAGCCGCCCGGTGGGGGAAGGAGCGAAACGACCGACGACGGATGCAGAGGCGACAGGGTTCGTCATGCGATCTGGCAACGAGAGTGAAAAAATGGCAAACCCCATCCTACTACGGACCAAAGGAGACGAAAATGGAGAAACCCGTTACATACCGGCCGCGACACACGCCGCACATCCGGCAGTTGCCGCTGCGGGGGCTGGAATCGTGCGTGCGCGAATGGGGCCCGGAGGCAGGACTGCCCGTGTTCCTTTTGCACGGCTGGATGGACAGCGGCGCCACCTGGCAGTTCGTGGTCGATGCGCTGCTCGATCAGGCGCTACCCTACCGCCTGATCGCTCCCGACTGGCGCGGCTTCGGCGACAGCGCCTGGTGTGCCCACGGATACTGGTTTCCGGACTATCTGGCGGATCTGGAGGCGCTGCTCGATGCGCTCGCGCCCGGGAAAGACGTGGTGCTGGTCGGGCACAGCATGGGGGGCAACGTTGCCGGACTCTATGCCGGCATTCGCCCGGAACGCGTGAGCGCGCTCGCCCTGCTGGAAGGCTTTGGTCTGCCGGAACATCGCCCCGAAGAAGCGCCGCAGCGTTATCGCAGCTGGCTCGACCAGCTCGCAGCGCCACCGGCCTTGAACGCCCCGGAATCGATCGAGGAATTCGCACAGCGCCTATGCCGACGGCACCCTCGTCTGCCGCTCGATCGGGCGCGCTTCGTGGCGGCCTCCTGGCTGCGGCAAACGCCGGAGGGACGACTTGCTTTTCGCGCCGATCCGCGGCACAAGATCCTCAATCCCATCCCCTATCGTCTGGAGGAAGCCAAGTCCTGCTGGCGCGCCGTCACTGCGCCTTGCCTGTGGCTATGGGGCGAAGAATCGGAATTCCCTCGTCGGCTCGCTGCCGACTGGGAGGAGCGCAAGGCGTGTTTTCGCCACTGGGAGGGACGGTCGATCGCCGAAGCGGGACACATGATGCACCACGAACAGCCGCAGGCCGTGGCGCAGGCGTTGGGGGAGTTCATCGCCCGGATGGTGCGCATTCCGAGCTGACGCCCTCGGCGGTTCAGTCGACGACTTCCCAGCGTCCTTCGCCCACGGCGCACGCCTTGCCGCGGACTTTTTCCTTGTGCCCGTCGCGGGTGATCACCGTCTCGTAATGACGGCACTTGCGCCCATCGCGGACGAATTCATCCAGCGGGGTTACGGCATAGGCGATGCCATGAGGGCTGCGCCAGGTCACGGTCTGTCCCCGTTTGCCGAGCTCCAGCGTGTGCCCGAAACAGGCCCGATCCTCTTCGTCCATCTGGCGTCCCAGTTCGGCGCCGAGCACGGCCCCGAGTACGCTGCCGAGGATGATCGCCACCACCCGACCGCTACCATCGCCGATTTGGCTACCCACGGCGGCGCCGGCCATTCCGCCAAGCGCGGCACCGAGCGCCTCGCGATTGCAGCGGCCGGCGTAGATGCCGAAATCGTTGCCCCATTTTTTCCCCGAGTACCCTAGGTAAAGGGGATCGTGCTGTTTGCGCCAACCGTGGGCCGGTGCCCAAGGGGGTGGATCGGCGGAAGCAGGGGTGAGCATCGTAGCGGATAGAAAGGCGGCTGCGGCGGTGATCAGGAGACTGCGGGAAAGGCGGCGTTTCATCGGGAAACTCCTGCAGAATGACGTGGCCAGATGGAGCGAGGATTATCGCTTGTCTTTGGTCATTCAGTTTCTTAAGACGGACGGTCGATATGCGGGGTTGGCAGCAGAGGCTCTCGCGATCTTCGGATTTATCCCCCCCGCGCCCCCGCTCCGGCCACGATCCGTGGCAGGAGCGCGGCCGCGTCGCCGCGCAGGCGGTAATCGACGAGATGCGAGACGGCGGTTCGTTCCGGGTTGATTTCCACCGTGGGTACGCCGGCGCTGGCGGCGAGCGCCACCGGTTCGGCGATGTAGGGAAAGAGGCTGGTGGTGCCGATGCTGAAGACGAGATCGAAACCGCGTGCAAGCTCTTCTTCAAGCCATTCCACGGCCAATCGGGGAAGGGGCTCACCAAAGAGCACGACCCCGGGACGCAGCACCGCGCCGCACTGGGGACAGAGCGGTGGAATCGGTAAGCGCTCCCAATCCCCTGCCGGACGGGTGTGGGTGCAGGTGGTGCAATGAAGTTCGCGCAAGTTGCCGTGGATTTCGATGACTTTGCGGCTACCCGCCTCGAGGTGCAAGCCGTCGACGTTCTGCGTGAGTACCACCGCGTGCGGCACTTCCGCAATGGCGCGGTGCGCGGCGTTGGCACGTGCGTGCGCGAGCCGGCAGGCCATGCGCGCAAGCTCGCGCCAAGTGAGTTCCGGCCTTGCCTGCAGCATGTGCCCGGACAGCACTTCTTCGTAAGGCAATCCTTCCTCGTTGACTCCGTCGGCATAGAGCCCGCCCGTGCCGCGGTAGGTGGGCAATCCGGAGGCTGCCGAGATACCGGCCCCGGTAATGAAGAGCGGCCGGCGGGATGCCGCGAGCAATTCGGCGATTTCTTCCAGGATATGCGTTTCGGTCATGACGATCGTTTCCTTGCGAACGATGATTCTGGATGGATCCTCGGACCGAAAAGATCAACCGCGGTTCGCGCGCCCGCGGCGATGGCGCAAGACATCGTCGAGCGCAGCCTGGCAGCACCCACAGCGGCGTGGTATAGGCGAGGATGGTCGAACGAGCGGCGGAAACGTACTGCAAACCGACGTTGACCAGGGCGCTGAAAGCGGCCATCTGCAGCAGACCCACGCCGAGCACCACCGGCCAGTCGTCACGGTGCGGTCACTTCAACTGGCCGCGCCAGGCGGCCACGGCGGCGAGGATGGCGGCACCGAGCACCATGCATGCCGCAGCGAAGGCGATCGGCGGGATGTACTGCAGCCCGTACTTCATGATGGGCCAGTTGGCCCCCGGAGGATGACGACGAACAGCAGGGCCCAGTCACCCCGTAGGGAAAGGCTTGATGGTGCCTGGCGCCTGGCGCCGCGCTCAGACGTTGAACAGGAAGTGGATCACGTCGCCGTCCTGCACCACGTACTCCTTGCCCTCGGCGCGCATCTTGCCGGCCTCTTTGGCGCCGTGTTCGCCTCCGTAATGGATGAAGTCCTCGTAGGCGATGGTTTGGGCGCGGATGAAGCCGCGCTCGAAGTCGGTGTGGATGACGCCGGCGGCCTGCGGCGCGGTGGCGCCGACGGGAATGGTCCAGGCGCGTACTTCCTTGACGCCGGCGGTGAAGTAGGTCTGCAAACCCAGGAGCCGGTAGGCGGCGCGAATGAGCCGGTTCAGGCCCGGTTCCTCCAGCCCCATCTCGGCGAGGAAAGCCTGTTTGTCCTCGTCGTCGAGCTCGGCGATCTCGGCCTCGATCGCGGCGCAGATGGGGACGACTTCGGCCCCTTCGGCGGCGGCGTGTTCGCGTACGGCTTCGAGCAGGGGGTTGTCGGCGAAACCGTTCTCGCTCACGTTCGCGGCATAGAGCACGGGCTTGGCGGTGAGCAGAAAGAGGGGTTTGAGGAGTGCCCGCTCTTCTTTGCCGAGCGCGAGCGCGCGCACCGGTTTGCCGGCGTCGAGCTGGGCGTAGGCGCGTTCGAGCACGGCCACCAGCGCCTTGGCGTCCTTGTCCCCGGCCTGTGCCGGTTTTCGCCAGCGGGTGAGCGCCTTTTCCACCGTGGCGAGATCGGCGAGCGCGAGCTCGGTGTCGATCACCTCGATGTCGCGCAAGGGATCGACACCGCCGGCGACATGCACCACGTTGGGATCCTCGAAACAACGCACGACGTGCACGATGGCGTCGGTCTCGCGAATGTTGGCGAGAAACTGGTTGCCCAGCCCCTCGCCCTTGCTCGCGCCGGCCACCAGTCCGGCGATGTCGACGAATTCGACGATGGCCGGGACGATGCGCTGGGGCTGTACGATGCGGGCGAGTTCGGCCAGGCGCGGGTCGGGGACTTCGACCACCCCCACGTTGGGTTCGATGGTACAGAAGGGGTAGTTGGCCGCTTCGATCCCCGCTTTGGTAAGCGCGTTGAAGAGGGTGGATTTGCCGACGTTGGGTAGTCCGACGATGCCACAGCGCAGACTCATGACTTTACTTCCTTGTCCGTTGGGCCGCTTTTGGGCGGTTTGGGTTTGGCGTTGATGCGCCCCATGGCGCGTTCCCACTGCCCGGCGGCGATGTCGGGCCAGGCGGCGAGCGCGCGCTCGATGGCCTCCTCGATCGCCTCGCGCTCTTCGGCGCGGGGGGGCTTGAGTACGTAGTGGATCACCGCGTCGCGTTGCCCCGGATGACCGATCCCCAGGCGCAAACGCCAGAAATGGTCGGTGCCGAGTGCGGCCTGGATGTCCTTGAGGCCGTTGTGGCCGGCGTGGCTGCCGCCGAACTTGAGGCGCACCTGCCCGGGGGGGAGGTCTAACTCATCATGGACCACGAGGATCGCTTCGGGTTCGATGCGAAAGAAGCGCGCGAGCGTTCCCACCGCCAGCCCGCTGCGGTTCATGTAGGTGGTGGGCAGCAACAGCCGCAGCTCACCCGTGCGGCCGACGAGGCCGTGAAATCGACTCTCGGGGGCGAGTGGGATGCCGAGCCGCTCGGCGAGCCGCTCACAAAACCAAAACCCGGCGTTGTGCCGGGTTTGGGCATATTCGGCCCCGGGGTTGCCGAGGCCGACCACGAGGCGCGGTGAGGCGGTAGGGAGTCGCGTCATCGCCGGGTTGTCTGCCTCATTCAGCTTTCGGTGGTTTCGCCGCCCTCAGGCCCACTTTCGCCCCGCACCTTGAGCGCCGTGGCCACGACCGGATCGCCTTCGCCGTGGTGTACGGCTTCGACGCCGGGGGGGAGTTCGAGCTGCGACAGGTGCAAGGATTGTTCGGGCTGCATATTGGAGAGGTCGACGGTGATGTATTCGGGCAGATCCTTGGGCAGGCAGCGTACCTCGATTTCGGTGAGTACGTGGCTGATGATGCAGCCGCCGAGCTTGACGGCGGGGCTGTTCTCACCGCCGATGAAGTGCAGCGGCACGTTGAGGTGAATCTTCTCGTCGGCCGAGACGCGCTGGAAATCGACGTGTAGCACGAGCGGTTTGTAGGCGTGCCATTGGGTATCGCGCAGCAGGACGCTCTCGCGCTCGCCGTCAATCTCGAGCGTCAGGATCGAGGCGTGGAAGGCCTCGTTGTTGAGCTGGTGGTAGAGCTCGTTGTGATCGAGGGTGATCGGTTGGGGGGCCTTGTCGCCACCATAGACGATTCCGGGCACGCGGCCGGCACGACGCAGGCGGCGGCTCGCACGCGATCCCTGCTCGGTTCTCCGGCTGGCTTTCACGGTGATTTGCATCGAAGTTTCTCCTTACGGTTGCTGGGTGCCGCCCGCGACCAGGCGGCGAAAAATCCCGGCACTTTTGCGCCGGGAAAATTTAGGGTAGGTTCATTCGCTGAAAAGTGAGCTTACCGACTCTTCGTTGCTGATGCGCAGCAAAGTGTCGGCGAGCAAGGCGCCGACGGAAATCTGGCGAATCTTGGGACAGGTGCGAGCATCGTCACGCAGCGGGATGGTGTCGGTGACCACGAGTTCGTCGAGTTCGGAATCCTGGATACGGGCGACCGCCGTGCCGGAGAGCACGGGATGGGTACAGTAGGCGAGCACGCGCGTGGCACCATTTTCCTTGAGCGCTTGGGCAGCCTTGCACAGGGTGCCGGCGGTATCGACGATGTCGTCCATGATGACGCAGGTGCGCCCCTTGACTTCGCCGATGATGTTCATGACCTCGGAGACGTTGGCCTTGGGGCGGCGCTTGTCGATGATCGCGAGGTCGCAGTCGAGGCGCTTGGCAAACGCGCGGGCGCGCACCACGCCGCCGACGTCGGGCGAGACGACCATGAGGTTCTCGTAACGCTGTTTTTCGAGGTCGTCGAGCAGTACCGGCGTGGCGTAGATGTTGTCCACCGGGATGTCGAAGAATCCTTGGATCTGGTCGGCGTGGAGATCCATGGTGAGCACGCGCTGCACGCCCACGGCCTGGAGCATGTTGGCCACGACCTTGGCGGTGATGGGCACCCGGGCGGAGCGGGGGCGGCGGTCTTGTCGCGCATAGCCGAAGTAGGGCAGGGCCGCGGTGATGCGCCAGGCCGAGGCGCGCTTGAGCGCATCGACCAGCACGATGAGCTCCATCAGGTTGTCGTTGGTCGGGGCGCAGGTGGGCTGTAGGATGAAGACGTCCTGACCGCGGACGTTTTCCAGGATCTCGACGTTGATTTCTCCGTCGGAGAAACGGCCGACCGTGGCCGCTCCCAGCGGGATTCCCAGGCGCCGCACGACGTCTTGTGCGAGCTTGGGGTTGGCGTTGCCGGTGAAAACCATCATGCTGCCGCGAGGCATGCGTATTCTCCGCACCCGAGTCCGTCTTCACGGGACCAGACCCGTGAAAGTCGAAACGGGCAGGCGATGCTTGCCTGCCCGTCGTGTTGGCTGGGGAGGAAGGATTCGAACCCTCGAATGCCGGAATCAAAATCCGGTGCCTTGACCAGCTTGGCGACTCCCCAAGTAACCGGTTCGCAGCGGCGCTCAGATCCAATCATGGAGTGGATGGCGATGCAGGGTTCGCACGACCTTCGCCTGCCAGCCCGAAGGCACTTCGGCGGCGATGCGCTCGGCCTCGGAGGGCTCCGCGAATTCGGCGAACACGCAACTGCCCGATCCGCTCATCCTGGCCATTCCGGCATGCCGGGCGAGCCATTCGAGCGCCGCATCGACTTCCGGAAACAGCTCTCTTACTACTGGTTCGAGATCGTTTCGCAGAGGCGTCGCTGCGAGAGACGCTATTGTGCCAATGGGGGTATTCCTTGTCAAGCGGGGCGAGGCAAAAACCTGGGCCGTGGGGACGTGGATGCCTGGCCACAAGAATACGAACCAGCGCTCGGGGCCAGGGTAAGGGGTGAGACGCTCGCCAATGCCCTCGACGAAGGCGTCTTCGCCGAAGAGGAAGAAGGGGACGTCGGCGCCGAGCTGCAGGCCGAGTTCCATGAGCTGGGCCCGGGAAAGCCCGCCGTTCCAGAGGCGGTTGAGGGCGATCAGGGTGGTGGCGGCATCCGAACTGCCGCCGCCCAGGCCTGCGCCCGTGGGCAGGACTTTGTGCAGAGTGATGTCGACTCCGTAAGGGGTGCCGAGACGCGACTGGAGCAGATGGGCGGCCCGCAGGGTGAGATCGGCCGATTCCGGTACGCCGGGGAGCTCGTGCGTGCGGCGGATGCGTCCGTCGTCGCGGCGCACGAAGTCGAGGGTGTCGCTCCAATCGATGAGGCGAAAGTGCGATTGCAGCAGGTGGTAGCCGTCTTCACGCCGACCGACGACGTGCAGGAAGGTGTTGAGCTTGGCCGGGGCCGGACAGCCGCTGAGCCGCGCGCTCATGATTCGGGGTTCCAGGTGTCGAGGAGCAGGACCAACCGTGCGGCGCCGCGCTCGATCGTCAGGCGCCGGGGGCGGGCGTCTTGCCAGGAGTCGAACGTGACGATCCAGCCGGAATGCCAGACGCGCTGGAGTCTGCCCGTCGGGTCGCGTTCGATCCGGTCGGGCGTAGGCCCGGGATGGCCTTGGATCCAGGCGGTGAGGGCGGACAGTGGGGGCGGGGCGAATCCGAGGAGTGGTTCGAGGAGCGCAGCGGCGTCGGTTTCCTGGCGTTCGCCATCGGGTGTGCGCAGGGTGGCTACGCTGGCTTCGAGTGTCAGGATCGCCAAAGTTTGTCCGGTGGGGGAGAGCAGAGTGAGCGTGCTGCGTTTGGGGGCGTGGTCCCAGGAGAAGGAGGTCGCAAAACGCTGTTGGTCATCTTCGGCGAGCAAGCGGCCGCCGAGGCGAAACGTTTCGCGATATGGGACTTGCGTCGGTGTGGTCGCAGAAGGGGTGTCGACCGGGGAAGTGGCGCAGCCGCCGACGAGCAGGAGCAGCAAGGGGAGTAGGTAGGCGATGAACCAAGCACGATGGCTGCATGGCGGCGTTCTCCGATGCTCGGACGTTTGCCCATCGAGGTGATGTGGCTCACAGCCTGTGCTTCGGCTGTCTACCCTTGCAGCCGATCTCGAGGGGCTTTTGCGGCAGCTGCAAGATAGATCGTTGCAGTACAGGGGACGCCTGGCGAGGATTTTGCTGCCGACGAATTTTTCACGAGGGATCATCGGTTCCGTTGCTCGAGCCAGCGCCGCACGCGTTGTAGCGGCTCGGCATCGGGTGAGCGTGCAGTCGCTTGTTTGAGCAGGGCTTGGGCTTCTTCGTGTCGCCCGAGGACGGTGAGGACTTCGACCAAATGGGCGGCGATCTCGGGGTCGTACTGGCGTCGGTAGGCGTTTTGCAGCAGGGAAAGCGCTTCTTCGAGCCGTCCCTGGCGATAGCGTAGCCAGCCGACGCTGTCGAGGATGTACGGATCGTTGGGAGCGAGCTCGAGCGCACGGGTGAGCAGGCGTTCGGCTTCGTCGAGGTCGCGGTTGGCATCGGCGAGTAGATAGCCCAGGGCATTGAGGCCATGGGCATGGTCGGGGTATAGCGCGATGAGTTTGCGCAAGTATCCTTCGGCGGATTCGTGTCTCCCGAGCCGTTCCAGGATCATGGCATATTCATAGAGCAGATCGGGTTCGTCGCCGAGCTCGGCGATTGCTTCGTCGACCCAGCGACGGGCGTCTTCCAAACGGTCGGCATCTTGTAGCAAGCGACTCTTGAGCAGGACCTCCGTTGTCGGGTCGAGTACGATCCTCGTCTGGTCGAGCGTTTCGAAGGCGGCGTCGATCTTGCCTTGTTTGGCGAGTGCGTGTGCGAGCAGGCGCTTGCTTTGGTCTTCGAGGGCGGGGTGGGTGATTTGGCGCAATACGGATTCAGCGCGACGTGGCTGCTTGGCGGTAAGGTAGAGTTGCGCGAGTTGGAGGCGCAGAAAATCGACGTTGTCTCCGCCTTTGGAAATGACGTGCTCGAGGGCGGAGATGGCGCGGTCGAGGTGGCCGGTGCGTTCGGCCATCAATGCCACGGCCTGGAGCAATTGCGCATCGTCAGGGGCATTCGCCAGCAGTATTTCGAGGTGTCGTAAGGATTCTTCTTCCCGGCCGGGGGTCACGGCGAGGTGCTTGGCCAGGGTGAAACGTACGACTCGGGCGTAAGGGTACTCTCGGAGGTAGGTTTCGAGGCGGGCGATTGCCGTATCGGTCTCGCCGAGTTCGCCGAGGATTTCGGCCCAAAGCGCCAGCGCGAGATCCCAGTCGGGACGTAGCGAGAGCGCATGTTCGGCTGCAATGCGTGCCGTGAGGAGGTCGTTGGCACGGCGTGCGGCTTCGGCACGGGCGAGTTGCGCTTCGGGGTATTCGAGGTAGGGCGTGGTGGCCAGCTCGATGATACGGCGAGCCATTTCGGGGTCGCCGAGCTCTTCGAGGGCGGCGTTGAGCCCTAGCAGGTTGTTCGGGAGTTGTTCGGGGTGTCGCCTCAGGATTTCATCCAGTTGGGCCAGGACGGCTTTTTCGCGTTGGGCGTCGAGCTCGGCCCGCATGCGTTCGAATCGTTCGATGGTCTCGGCGTTCGGTTCCACTTGGCGCCATAGGGTGAGGGCGCGGTTGAGCATTTCGTTTTGGCGGGTGATGGCGGCGATCTCGGCAGCCCGGCGAGCGAGTTCCGGAGCGCGTGCGTGTTGTGCGGCAAGCAGAAAGGCTTGCGCTGCGCTGCCGAATTCTTGTTGCCTCAGTGCGATCTCGCCGATGAGCGTCCAATAGAGGGTTTCGCCGTCCAATCCTTCGGCGGATGACACGATGGGGGGGGCAGTGCCCGCGGGGGGGTGGGGCGATTGGGCGAGCGCGCAGGCACAGGCCGTGGACAGGCCCAGCGACAGGAGAATACGGCCAAAGCGACGGTTCATGGCATCTCGATGAGAGGAAGGCCGGATCGAGGAAAGGGCGCGCGACCATGACGCCACTTCCTCTCCCGGTCGACGTTTTCCATAGGATAGCGCAGAAATGGCCGATCCGCGCTCCCGGCGTCGTTCAGCGGGCTGTCGACGCCGCGAGCGCCTCATGGAGTGTACGGGCGTTGACTTCGACCAGGTCGAGGTAGGTGGGGGCGGGGCCGGTGGGCCCGCTGAGGGCATCCGAATAGAGACGTCCGCCCACGGTGAGCCCCGATTCGCGGCGTAGTTGCTCGACGAGGCGGGGATCGGCGACGTTCTCTAGGAAGGCGACGCGAATGCCCTCGCGTCGTGCGCGATCGGCGAGCGCGGCAAGTGCCTTGGCGCTGAGCTCGCCGTGCGGTACGACACCCTGGATGCCGATGAGTTCAAGGCCGTAGGCCCGGGCGAGGTAACGGAAGGCGTCGTGATTGGTGTAGGCGCGGCGTGCGTCGGGGGGAAGGGCGGCAAAGCGTTCGCTCCATTTACGCCACAGCGATTCGAGCATGTGCGCATACTCGGTGGCGCGTTGCCGGTAGTGGTCGGCGTGCGCGGGATCGCGCTGGGCGAGCGCTTCGGCCAGCGGCGGCATCGCCTGGGCCACGAGGCGTGGGTCCTGCCAGAAATGGGGGTCGAACTCCCCATGCGCGGGGTGATCGCCTTTATGGTCGTGCGCATCATGACGGTCGTGGTGGTCGTGACCGTCGTGTAAGGCGACGGCGGACAGGAGGGCCTTTTCGGCGAGCAAGATTTTGCCGAGCAGTAGCAAGTCGTTTTTCTTGCCCGCGCTACGGGCGAGCCGCTCGACCCAGTCGTCGAACCCCAAATCGATGCCGACGACGAGGGCGGCTTCCTTGATGACGCGCGTGTCCGAGGGTTTGGGTTGGTAGCCGTGCGCATCGGCATCCGGGCCGATCAGGGAGGTGACCTGTACGCGATCGCCGCCCACTTGGCGTATCCAGTCGGCAGCGATGGAAAAAGTGGCGACGACGGGCAGAGGGGAACTCGCCTGGACTTTGGGGGCGCGCAGCCCGAGCAGCGGCGCGGCGGCAAGTGCAAGGAGGATGCGGCGGCGGGCAGTAAGCATGATGGGGGAACTCCGATCGGTTCAGTTTTCGAGGTGGCGTTTGCGCGGATGGCGCCGGCGTAGAAAGCCGTGCGGGGCGAGCAAGAGCGAGACGAGATAGGGCAGCGCGAGTGCGAGTGCGATGGCCGGACCGGCGGGGAGGTCCCAGCGAAACGACGCGACGAGCCCGAGGTAACTGCCCAGGGCGCCGCAGCCGGCGGCGAGCACGAGCGCTTTCCCCAGGCCGTTGACCCACAGGCGGGCGGTGGCAGCAGGCAGGATCAGCACGCTGATCGCCAGCAGGGTGCCGATGGCATGGAAGGCGGCCACGAGGTTGAGTACCACCAGGACGAGGAATCCGTAGTGCGCCAGCGCCGACAGGCGCGGGCTATGACGGCGCAGGAAAGGGGCGTCGAAACATTCGAGTACGAGGATGCGCCAGCCCAGGGCGAGCAGCACCAGCGTGGCGGAAGCGACCAGGGCGATGAGGGTGAGCGTGTCGCGGTCGATGGCGAGGATGGAGCCGAAGAGCAGCTGCAGCACGTCCACAGGGCGGCCGTGCGCCGTCATGAGCAGGATGCCGGCGGTGAGCGACAGGATCTGGAACGTCCCCATGGCGGTGTCTTCGAAGAGTACCGAGTGGCGTGCCGCCCAGCCCGTGGCGATCGCCACGAGCACGCCTGCGGCCAGGCCGCCGAGCGTCATCGCGCCCAGGGATAGGCCGGAGAAAAAGTAGGCGGCGGCTACGCCCGGAAGAACCGCGTGGCTCATGGCATCGGCCATGAGGCTCATGCGGCGCAGCATGAGGAAGACGCCCACGGGAGTGGCGCCCAGCGTGAGCATCAGGGCGCCGGCGAGCGCCCGGCGCATGAAATCATAGTCGGCAAAGGGGGTGAGGAGCTGGGGCAAGGTCATTGGTGGACCACCTCGTCTTTTTCCTCGTCCGCGGGCAGGGGACAAGGGGCGGCATGCTCGTCGAAGGCTTCCGCATGGTGTCGGGCGCGTTCGAGGTGCTCGGCGCTCAGCACCGCTTCGGTGGGGCCGAAGGCGACGAGCTCGCGCGCGAGCAATAGGGTTAGAGGGAAGTAGCGACGCACCCGCTCGAGATCGTGTAGCACGGCGATCACGGTGCGCCCTTCGTCGTGCCAGCGACGGATGAGGGCGAGGAATTCTTCTTCGGTGGACTCATCGAGTGCGTTGAACGGTTCGTCGAGCAGGATGAGCCGGGCATCCTGCACGATGATCTGGGCAAAGCGCACCCGCTGCAATTGGCCGCCGGAGAGCGATTGGAGCGGTCGATGCTCGAATCCTTGCAATTTGACCGCCGCAATGGCTTCCGCCACCCGACGGTGTGCCGCTTCATTGAGGGCGCGCCAAGGACCGAGCCAAGGCCAGCAGCCCATGGCTACCGCGTCGTGGACGTCGACGGGAAAATCCAGGGACCACGTCGGCTGCTGCGTGAGGTAGGCGAGTTGTTGCCGGTACTCGGGCGGCAGACCGACGCGGCCCGTCATGGGCTTGAGCTCGCCGGCGAGCACTTTGAGCAGCGTCGACTTGCCGGCACCGTTGGGCCCGGCCACGGCGAGTAGCGCGCCGCAGGGGATCGTTGCATGCAGGTGATGGATGGCCGGATGGCGGCCGTAGCCGGCGGTGAGATCGTGCAGGACGATGCCCGGGCTATTCATCGGGTACCCCAGACGTAGAGCAGCCAGATGAGCCCCAGGGGCAGCGTCGCCAGGCCGAGGCGACCGAGGATACCCAACGTCCACAAGGATCGTACGCTCATGGGGTATCTCCGGCGCGGCAGGCGGCGCACAGGCCGTGGATCACCAGCTCGATGCGTTCGGCCGCATACCCCGGCGGCAGCGGCGGCAGCGGCGGTGTGGGTGCGGGCAGGCAGCGCGTCTGAGCGCAGCGGCGGCACTGGAAATGGGCATGCGCTTCCCGATCCTCGACCGGCTCGTAGCGGGCGGCGCGCCCTACCGTCGCCAGCCGCCGTACCAGACCGTGGATGGCGAGCCAGTCGATCGCGCGATAGATGGTGACCCGATCGGGGACGTGATCGGAATTCCGGCCGAGGTACTCCAATACCTCATCGGGCGTGAGCGGCTCGTCGGCGTCCGCCAGACAGCGCAATACGGCCAGGCGCGCCGTGGTCACGCGGCCGCCGGCATCGCGGATGCGCCGGGAAAGATCTGGATCGGTCATGGCGGGTTTCGTTCGGGTCTTTTTGCCATTTTATTGCATTTTTAACCGGCGTCAAGGCAGCGTAGAATCGCGCTGAACGTTCAAGACGAGGAGTCGAGCATGTCCCCTGAAGAATTCGTGATCCCCGTTCCTTCCCGGCCGGTGGTTCCGGTGGGCTGCGGGGGGCTCTTCCCCGTGCGCCGCATCTTCTGCGTGGGGCGCAATTACGCCGAACACGCGCGCGAGATGGGGGGTGATCCGAGTCGCGAGTCGCCGTTCTTCTTCATGAAACCGGCCGATGCCGTCTGGCACCCCGGCGATGCCGACGCGCGCTGGCCCTATCCGCCGGCCACCCACGAGGTGCACCACGAGGTCGAACTGGTGGTGGCGCTGCGCGCCGGAGGCCGGGAACTCTCCTTCGAGGAGGCGGCAGAGGCGATCTACGGCTATGCCGTGGGGCTCGACATGACGCGGCGTGACCTGCAGGCGGAGGCGAAAGCCAAAGGTCGGCCTTGGGACGTGGCCAAGGGGTTCGATGCCTCGCTGCCGATCTCCGTGATCCTGCCGAAAGCGGGCGAAGTGCTGCGCGGCGGGCAGATCGGCCTCGAGATCGACGGTGCGCCGCGCCAGCGCGGCGACCTCGCACAGATGATCTACGACGTACCAGCAGTGATCGCCGAGATCTCGCGCTATTGGCGGCTCGCAGCGGGTGATCTGATCCTCACGGGAACGCCCGCCGGCGTGGGGCCGGTGCGCCCGGGCGAGCGCATCCGAGCCTGGGTGGAAGGCGTGGGCGAGCTCGCTTTCGTGGTGGGCGAGGCGGCTTGAGGCGGCGCTAGCGTGCGAGGCGACGCACTGCGGAAGTCGCCTCGATAAGACCGTCGCGCTCGTAGGCGTCGATGCGATCCTGCAGCTTGTCTGGCTCGTAGCGGTAATTGACCATGATCGCCCAGGATTGGCGCCAGCCTTTGGGCGAGGTGTCGGCGAGCCAGTTGAGCCGCTCGATGCGCGCGCCGTTGCCCAGATGGAATCGCGCCACCGGGTCGAGGGCGCGATCGTTCTCCGTAGCGAGCAGATAGCGCGCCGCGGCGCGCAAGAGGGGCGTGGCAAGCGCCTCGCGCCACGCCTCGGTGCCGGCGATTTCCGGCGTTTCGAGGAGCTGCTGCAGGAGCTCCGTTCCCTCGGGGGCGCTGGCGGCGCGTAGCCGGCGCCAGTCGGAAGCGGTGAAGGCTTGCGCGAGCGCTTCCGGGTGTGCCCGGTACCAGCGTACCAGCCCCGGCATGGGGGAGAGCGTGGCAAAGCACTCGAGTTTAGGGAAATCGCGGCGCAGGTCGTCGATCACCCGCTTGAGCAGAAAATGGCCGAAAGAGATGCCGCGCAGCCCTTTCTGCGTATTGCTGATGGAGTAGAAAATGGCCGTGTCGGCACGCTCGGAGGCAAAGAGGGGCGCCGAGACGTCGAGCAGCTGCTGCACGTCGCCCGCCAACCCTTCGGTCAGCGCGACCTCGACGAAGATGAGGGGCACCGAAGGCATGCGCGGATGGAAAAACGCGTAGCAGCGCCGGTCGGAATCGAGCCGGTTCTTCAGATCTTCCCAGGATTTGATCTCGTGCACCGCTTCGTATTGCACCAGGCGCTCGAGCACGTCGGCCGGGCTGTGCCAGGTGATGCGCTGCAGCTCAAGGAGCGCCACGTCGAACCACGAGGCGAGCAACCCCTGCAGTTCCAAATCGAGCGGGGCGAGCAGGGGATCGTCGCGCAGAAAGTCGAGCAGCTCGGCGCGCAGGTCGACGAGGAAATGCACGCCCGCATCCGAAGCGGAGAACTGGGTGAGGATACGGCTGCGGGGGGTGCGCAGGCTCTCGCGCAGCGCCGCTTCCGCTTGCCATTGCGCATCGCTGCCGCGCGCGCTGCGGTAGGTTTCATAGGCATCGTCGATGCGCTCGGGTTCGGGGCCGAATTCGGTGAGCAGGATGCGCAGGAATGCCCGCCGGCCGTTTTCATCGAGCTCGGTATACGTCTTGGCGAGCTTGGCGGCACGCTGGCGTGCGCTCACCTCGCCACCGATGAGATCGGCACATTCGCGCAGCTCGTCGCGGATGCGCTCGAGCACTTTCTCGGGCGGCGGTTCGAACCAAGCGCGCACCAGGGACAAGCCTTTGCTCAGAAGGTCGTTGCTCATTCGTTCATCCTTGCGTCGAAGAGAAGGAAGAATCGGGTCGTTGGCGTGCGTACAGGTACAGAACGGCGCCAGCCAATAGCATCGCCAGTGAGAGCCACTGCGCCGTGCTCAGCGCCGGGGTGAGCCAGGAGAGGATGCCCGGGTCGGGCGTACGGAAACACTCACAGACGAAGCGGATGGCACCGTAGCCCATGAGAAAGACCGCTGCGACCCGCCCCTTGGGGCGTGGGCGACCGGCATACCACCACAGCAGCACGAAGAGCAACAGACCTTCGCCGAGCGCCTCATAGAGCTGCGATGGATGGCGCGGCAGGGTATCGACTTGGGGATAGATCATCGCCCAGGGCAGGGACTCGGGGGCCGGACGGCCCCAGAGCTCGCCGTTGATGAAATTGCCCAGCCGCCCGAATCCCAGGCCGGGCGGCACGAGCGGGGCGACGAAGTCGGCTACCTGCCAAAACCCCATACCCTCACGTCGTGCAAAGAGCAACATGGCGACGATGGCGCCGACGAGCCCCCCGTGGAAACTCATGCCGCCACGCCAGATGGCGAAGATTTCGAGCGGATGGGCGAAATAGTATTGCGGCTGGTAGAAGAGCACTTCGCCCAGCCGCCCCCCGAGCACCACGCCGAGTACGCCGTAGAAGAGCAGCGCGTCGAGACGCTCCCGCGTCCATCGCACATCGCCCATGCGCTGTGCATGGCGTGGCGCGAGCCACAGGAAGGCGAGAAAGCCGGCGAGGTACATGAGGCCGTACCAGCGTACCGACAAGGGGCCGAGCGAGAAGGCGACGGGGTCGAACTGCGGATGCACGAGCATGGATCCCAGACCACTGTATGGACCGAGAGTTCATTGTAGCCCAAGGCCGGTTCGGGACTAGAATAACGGGCATCGCAGCCGACGTTCGAGGATACAGTCCATGCCGCAGTATCGATCCCGCACCAGTACCCACGGTCGTAACATGGCCGGTGCCCGCGCCCTGTGGCGCGCCACCGGTATGAAGGAAGAGGATTTCGGCAAGCCGATCATTGCGATCGCCAACAGTTTCACCGACTTCGTGCCCGGGCACGTGCACTTGCGCGATCTCGGCCGCCTCGTGGCCGAGGAGATCGAAAAGGCGGGAGGCGTGGCCAAAGAGTTTCACACCATCGCCATCGACGACGGCATCGCCATGGGGCACCAGGGCATGCTCTATTCCCTGCCCTCGCGCGAGCTCATCGCCGACTCGGTCGAATACATGGTCAATGCGCATTGCGCCGATGCGCTGGTATGCATCTCCAACTGCGACAAGATCACCCCGGGCATGCTCATGGCCGCCTTGCGGCTCAATATCCCGGTCGTCTTCGTTTCCGGTGGTCCGATGGAAGCCGGCAAGGTGCGATGGAAGGATCAGGACCTCTCGCTCGATCTGGTCGACGCCATGGTGAAAGCGGCCGACCCCAACGCGAGCGACGAGGAAGTCGCGCTCGTCGAGCGTTCGGCCTGCCCCACCTGCGGTTCCTGCTCCGGGATGTTTACCGCCAACTCGATGAACTGCCTCACGGAGGCCTTGGGGCTGGCGCTGCCGGGCAACGGCACGCTCGTGGCCACGCACCGCGACCGCGAAGGACTTTTCCGCCGCGCCGGGCGGCTCATCGTCGAACTCGCCAAGCGCTATTACGAGCAAGGTGACGAATCCGTCTTGCCGCGGCGCATCGCCACCCTGGCCGCGTTCGAGAACGCCATGTCGCTCGACGTCGCCATGGGCGGGTCGACCAATACCGTGCTGCACCTGCTCGCCGCGGCGCACGAGGCCGGAGTGCCCTTCACCATGGTCGACATCGACCGCATCTCGCGCCAGGTGCCCTGTCTGTGCAAAGTGGCTCCGGCGGTGAGCACGGTCCATGTCGAGGACGTGCATCGCGCCGGCGGCGTGATGGGTATTCTGGGTGAGCTGCAGCGTGCCGGATTGCTGCACGACGAGGTGCCGACGGTGTATAGCCACACACTCAAGGCGGCGCTGGCGCACTGGGACGTCATGCAGACTTCGGTGCTCGACGTTTTCGAGTTCTATCGCGCCGCACCCGGTGGCGTGCCGACGCAGCGTCCCTTTTCGCAAGAGCGGCGTTATCCCTCGCTCGACATGGATCGCACCGCCGGGGTGATTCGCGACCAGGCCAACGCCTTTTCCCAGGACGGCGGGCTGGCCGTGCTCTACGGCAATCTCGCGCCCAAGGGCTGCATCGTCAAGACGGCGGGCGTGGACGAGTCGATCTGGGTCTTCCGCGGGCGCGCCCGTGTTTTCGAGAGTCAAGAGGAAACCGTCGCGGCCATCCTCGGTGACCGGATCCAGCCCGGCGACGTGGTGGTGGTGCGCTATGAAGGGCCCAAAGGGGGGCCGGGGATGCAGGAGATGCTCTATCCCACGAGTTATCTGAAGTCCAAAGGCTTGGGGAAATCCTGTGCGCTCCTCACCGACGGGCGTTTCTCCGGTGGAACCTCGGGCCTCTCCATCGGGCACGTCTCGCCGGAAGCCGCCTGCGGTGGCACGATCGCGCTCATCGAAGAGGGCGACACGATCGAGATCGACATTCCGCAGCGGCGCATCCATCTGGCGGTCTCGGAGGAAGAGCTCGCGCGCCGGCGGGCGGCGATGGAGGCCAGAGGAGAGGCGGCCTGGCGTCCGGCGTCGCGCCAACGCCAGGTCTCGGTAGCGCTGCAGGCCTACGCGGCGCTCACCACCAGCGCCGATACCGGGGCGGTGCGCGATCTCGGGCAACTGCGGAGGTAAGCGATGGAGACGGAACTAGCGCATCTCGAACGCCAGGCCGAGCGGCTCGCGCAGCTCGTGGAGCGTCTGAGCGCACACAACCAGCGGCTGCAGCGCCAGGTGGCGCAGCTCGAGGCCGACAAGCGCATCCTCGAGGGCAAGCTCGCACAGGCGATTCGCGGCATCGAGCGTGCCGTGACTCTGCTCGAACCGGAGGAGGTGAGCGATGTCTGAAACGCACGTCGATGTGACCCTCATGGGGCGCACCTATCGCCTGGAGTGTGAAGCGGGCGAGGCGGACTCACTCGCCCAGGCCGCGGCTTTGCTCGACGAGCGCATCACCGCTCTGGCGAAACGCTCGGGTCTGAGCGGCGAGAAGCTGGTGCTATGGACGGCGCTGGAAGTGGCGCTCGACCTGGTCAAACTACAGCAGCAGGGAGGGTTTGACATCACGCGATTCAAGCGTAGAATTGAGCTCATCGGCGCGCGGCTCGATGGGGTGCTGAGTCAATACGATCGCCCCTTGTAGAAGATGGAGCCGTCGCCCTCAGGTTTCCCCTGCGGCGTTCGGGAGGGTCGTACGATCCTAGAACCAATATCGTGACGATGGGTCGCGGCCCCGAGAAACCGCCAGTGTGCGCGCCCTTTGCGGGTGTGCCTGAGGCGGAAGGAAAGCGACCAACCTGAACCTCGGGTTCAGGAGCATCGGCCCGATCGGCGCTCGCGGGGGATCTCCTTCTTCAAACCCGGCTCAGTCCGGGTTTTTTCATGGGGCAAGCGATGGATGCATGGTGGCTGGCCTATCCGCTGCTCGGTGTCGTGGTCGGCCTCTTCGCCGGTTTGCTTGGCGTGGGCGGCGGGGCGATCATGGTGCCAATCCTCACTTCACTCTATACCGTTCAAGGGTTTCCCGCTGAAAACGTGGTGCATCTGGCGCTCGGAACGTCCATGGCGAGTATCGTGCTCACTTCGGTGAGCAGCTCCCGGGCGCACCATGCGCGCGGGGCGGTGGAGTGGGGGGTGGTGGTGGCCATGGGGCCGGGCGTGCTCGTCGGCATTTTCCTCGCCTCGTTCATCGCTGCTGCTTTGCCTTCGCGGCCTTTGGCGATCTTCTTCGCCTGTTTCATCGCCTACGTCTGCGTGCAGATGTTACTCGACATCAAGCCCAAGCCCTCGCGGCAGTTGCCTGGTCCCTGGGGGTTGGCGACGGCCGGCGCCGTGATCGGGGCGGTGTCGGCGCTGGTGGCGATCGGCGGCGGTTCGCTCACCGTCCCCTTCCTCACCTGGTGTAACGTGCCGGCGCATCGCGCCATCGGGACGTCCGCCGCTCTGGGGCTGCCGATTGCGCTCGCGGGTACGGTCGGTTACCTCGTCATGGGTTGGGGGCATCCGGGCTTGCCATCCTATTCGCTGGGCTACGTTTATCTGCCGGCGGTGATCGGGGTGAGTGCCGTGAGCTATTTCACCGCCCCGCTGGGGGCGACGCTCGCCCATCGTCTGCCGGTGCGCACGCTCAAGCGCATCTTCGCCTTGGTGTTGCTCGCGCTGCTCGCGAAGATGCTGCATGCTCTCTTTGGATGATCGACCATGAACGAATTGTGGCTCGGCCGCCAGGTGGCGGTTCCTGCGTCCTACGACCCCGGCGTGCTCACGCCGATCGCGCGTGCGCAGACTCGCCGCGACCTCGACCCGCCCCCTTTCGTCGGTTTCGACGAGTGGCATGCCTATGAGCTCTCCTGGCTCGACGGGCGCGGCAAGCCGGTAGCGGCGCTGGGGCGCTTGCGCGTGCCTTGCGATTCGCCCTGTCTCATCGAATCCAAGTCCCTGAAGCTCTACCTCAATGGCTTGGGTAGCACGCGTTTCGCCGAGGTCGAGGCGGTCGCGGCCACGATCCGGGCCGATCTGTCGCGGGCGGCCGGGGCGTCAGTGGAGGTGGCGATCGTACCGCTGTCGACCCGGCCGCGGCGCGCGCCGGGCTATCCCGAGGGGTATTGCGTCGACGATCTGCCGGTGGAAATCGAGACCTACCGCTACGATCCCACGCTGTTGCGCGTCGTCGAAAACACACCGAGCGAGCAGCGGCTCGTGAGCCATTTGCTGAAGTCGAACTGTCCCGTCACGGGGCAACCCGATTGGGGCTGCGTCGTCGTGCACGCCCTGGGGCCGGTGATCGATCCGGCTTCATTCCTGCGCTACGTCGTTTCCTTTCGCGAACAGCAGGAATTCCACGAGCAGTGCGTCGAGCGCATCTACCGCGACCTGTGGCGCCTGGGGATGCAGGAGCTGCTGGTGTTCGCCTGCTACACCCGTCGCGGGGGATTGGACATCTCGCCGGTGCGCGCTTCGCGCGTCGGCTTGCTGCCATCCACGGTGCCCGAAGAGATCCGGCAATGATCGATGGATTGAACGAACGATTGGCCGCGAAGCGAAGCTGTAGGGGGCGCTCTCCGGCGCTCGGTGTGCCGTGCTTTGCGCCCGCTCGCAGCGGGGGCGGCAGCCTACGCTATTGTGTTTCCTTCGGTAAAAAACGCTTGCGTTCATCGTGTTTCGGGCTAAGGTGATGGATGTTCGAAGGTTCAGTTTGGGTTAACATAGCGCCTCGCGCCGCGGGCTGTGCCGCGGTTCGAGTGACGAAGGCCCTAGCAGCGCACCTCGCTGGGCGCTTCGCTCCATTTTCGGTGATACAAAGGAGAGAAACGATGTACAAGGCACTTTGGGTCGGCGCTGCGGCGCTGTTCTTGGCTGGGCCGGCGCTCGCTGCCACGGAAGGCGAAACGCTGATGAAAACCAAGGGCTGCGCTGCATGCCATGCCGTCGACAAGAAACTGGTCGGCCCGTCGTACAAAGACGTGGCTCAGAAATACACCGAAGCCGACGTGCCCAAACTCGTTGAAACAGTGAAGAAGGGCGGTGTGGGCGTGTGGGGTCCCGTGCCGATGCCGCCCAATCCACAAGTGGCCGATGCGGACATCGAAAAGATCGTCCGTTGGATCCTGACCTTGAAGTGAGTCGAGTCAGCCGCGGCCCATCGAAAGAGAGGCCGCGGTTTTTTCAGTCAGTCAGTACACTCACAGTCAGCACACTCACCCGTTGTATTCTGGAGCAATGATATGCACGGGGCTCGTGCCATCGTACCAGCCGAGGCAAAGAGGTAATTTTTTCTGCGGCCAGGGGCAAGAGGGCTTGAACTTTGGGGTGGGAGAGGGCAGGCGAGGAAGTCTCCTCCGGCCAATCCCGTTCAGGAGCTTTGGCTCGGGAACGCGCCGGCCCAAGGGCGCATTCCGTGCTCGAAGCGTGCAGTAACAGGCGATTGGCGGTGATCGCCTGCCTGAGGTTGACCACGGGCTCTCGGGTGAGAACGGTGTCGAGAGCAGTCATGATGGGTTCGCAAAAGTGAATGCGTCACTGTGAAAGGCATCGACGTCCAGCCCTTGGATGAGGAAGTCGCGCCGCGCCGCTTCGATCATCGCTGGAGCGCCGCAAGCATAGACTTCATGGCCGGCGAGCGTTGGAAAATCCTGCAGCACGGCGCGGTGCACGAGTTCGGTGCGCCCTTCCCATCGATCTTCCACGAGGGGTTCGGAGAGCACCGGGACATAGCGCAGCCAGGGATGTTCGGCGGCGAAGCGTTCGAGCCATTCGTGCCGATAAAGGCCGGAACGCGTGCGTGCGCCCCAGTAGAGCACGGCGGGACGGGCGATGCCGGCATGGTGCATGTGCCGCAGCATCGATTGGATCGGGGCAAATCCCGTGCCGCCAGCGAGGAAGAGGATCGGCGCTTCGCTTTCCTCGCGCAGAAAGAAGCTGCCGAGCGGCCCCTCGAGTCGCAGCACTTCCTTGGGCTTCATCGCCGTGAAGACGTGCGTGGTGAAGCGACCGCCGGGCACGAGCCGGACGTGGAGTTCGAGGAAATCGTTTTCCTCCGGGGCATTGGCGAGTGAGAAACTGCGCCGCGCCCCGTCGGGCAGCAGCACGTCTACGTACTGGCCGGCGCGGAAGCGGAAGTCCAGGCTCGCCGGCCGTTTGAGGGTGAGGATCATCACGTCGTCGGCGGCGCGCTCCAGGTGTTCGACCCGGGCGGGGAATTTGTGGACCGGGAAGTCGTCGGCGCGGCGCAGCTCGCGCACGGCGATGACGAGATCCGTGCGCGCGTGGGCACGGCAGGGCAGGAACCAGCCTTGTGCCCGTTCTTCTTCGGTGAGCGCCGACGCGGCCACCGGGCCGCGGTATTCGATCTGCCCCTCGACGAGCCGGGCGCGGCAGGCGCCGCAGGCACCGTCACGGCACCCGTAGGGCAGCAGGAGCCCGGCGGCGAGCGCCGCTTCGAGGATGGTCTGATTCGGGGCAACGGAGAAACCGGCACCAGGGTGGTCGGCGATGCGGACGGTGGCGTTCATGGTAGGCTTGCGTATCCAGCGTGACGCAGAAAGCGCAAAAGGATAGCATGAAGCGGGCAAGGAGATTGCTGGTGGTTGGGGCGGGCGACGTGGCGGCGCGGGCGATGCGTTTCCTGCCTGCCGGGGTCCGCGTCGTCGCTCTGGTGCGTCGTCCCGAGACGGCGCCGGTCTGGCGTGAGAGGGGGGCGAAGGTGCTGATCGCCGATCTCGACGACCGGCGTAGTCTGCGTCGCCTCGCCGGGCTCGCCTCGTGGGTGTGGATGCTCGCGCCGCCACCGGCCGCGGGGACGGAGGATCCCCGCTCGCGTCGCCTCGCGGCGGCGCTGGCTCGCGGCGGAAGGCGACCCCGCCGCCTGGTCTATGTCGGCACGAGCGGCATCTACGGCGATCGGGGCGGCGCTTGGGTGAGAGAATCCGATCCCCCGCGACCGCAAACCGCCCGAGGGAAAAGGCGTCTTGCGGCCGAGCGCTGCTGGCGCGCGTTTGCGCGTCGCCGGGGCGTGCGGCTGACGATCCTGCGTGCGCCGGGGATCTACGCCGAGGATCGCTTGCCCCTGGAGCGGCTGCGCCGGGGGTGGCCGGTGCCGCGTGAGCCGGTGTGGACCAACCACATTCACGCCGACGATCTCGCCCGTGCGCTGTGGTTTGCCACTTTCCGCGGAGCGAGCCTGCGCGCCTATCACGTGGTCGATGAAAGCGAGCTGACCCTTGCCGCATTCTACGAGCGGCTCGCCGCGACCTTCGGCCTGCCGCCGCCGCCGCGTCTACCCTTGGCCGAGGCGCTGGCGGCGGTGCCGCCGGTCGTGGCCTCTTTCATGCGAGAATCGCGCCGTCTGCGCTTCGAGCGGCTGCGGCGGGAATTGCGCCTGCGTCTGCGTCACCCGACGGTGGAGGGCGTGTTGGCGGCGATCGCAGCCCGTCGTGAAACGAAAGGGTAGCTCGAAGAACCGTCGCGCACAGGCTATTCGAGGTGTCCAACAGGAGAATGAGTCCATGCTGGTCGTCAAATCCCTGCACATCGTCTTCGTCGTGAGCTGGTTCGCCGGGCTCTTCTACCTGCCGCGCATCTTCGTCAATCTGGCGATGGTCGAGAACGAGCCGGCGGTGCGGGCGCATCTCTTGGTCATGGCGCGCAAGCTCTACCGCTTCATGACGCCGCTGGGGGTGCTCGCGATCGTCTTCGGTCTGTGGCTGTGGTTCGGCTTCGGCTTTTCCGGCGGCTGGCTGCATGCGAAGACGCTGCTCGTGGCCTTTCTCGTCGTCTATCACCTGGCGTGCGGCCGCCTGCTGCGCGCTTTTACCGAAGGGCGCAATCGTCACTCGCATCGCTGGTATCGCGTCTTCAACGAGATTCCCGTGCTGGTGCTCACGGCGGTGGTGTTCCTCGCCGTGTTGAAACCTTTTTGAGGAGGCGGCGTGAGCGAGCGGTTTTTCGTTCCTTGTCCGCGGGGTCTGGAGGGGGTGCTCGCCCGGGAATTGGCGAGCTTGGGGGTCGAGCGGCCCGAGCCGGCTTCTGCCGGGGTGGGGTTTGCCGGCGAGTTCGCGCTCGGTGCCTGGCTGAACCTGACGAGCCGCATCGCTACGCGCGTACTGTGGCAGGTGGGGGAAGGAGCCTATCGCAACGAGGACGAACTCTATCGTCTGGCCCGCGACGTTCCCTGGCCACGGCATTTCGCCGTGGAGCGCACGATCCGCGTCGATGTACGCGCGCAGCGCTCCCCTTTGCGTAGCCTCGAATTCGCGGCGCTGCGGGTCAAGGATGCGATCTGCGATCGATTTCGCACCCAGCTGGGCACGCGACCCAGTGTCGATACCGCCACGCCGGAAGTACGTATCTGGGTTTTCTTGCAAGAGCGGCGCGCGCGGCTCTATCTCGATCTGAGCGGTGAGCCGCTCTACCGCCGCGGTTTCAAACGCTCGACGGTCGCCGCGCCCTTGAAGGAAAATCTCGCGGCGGGGATCCTCATGCTCACCGGGTGGCGGCCGGACGAGCCGCTGGTCGATCCGATGTGCGGCAGCGGGACTTTTCTGCTCGAAGCGGCGATGGCCGCGCGCGGCATCGCCCCGGGGCTTGCGCGGGGTTTCGCCCTGGAAAAGCTGGAAAATTTCGATTCGACGCAGTGGCGGGCATTGCGCCGGCGCGCCGAGGCGCTGCGCCATGATACGCCACTGAGATTATGGGGGTCCGACGTCGATGCGGCGATGGTGGCGGCGGCACGCGAGAACCTCGCCGCGGCGGGACTGGAAGAATCGGTGGATTGGCAAGTGGCCGATGTGGCAGAGCTGGCTACCCCGGCACCGGAAGGCGTTTTGGTGGCCAATCCGCCCTATGGTGTGCGACTCGACGAGGCGCAGCGGCTGGCGGCGTGGTATCCGCGCCTGGGCGATGCCCTCAAGCGCCATTGGACGGGCTGGCGTGCCTGGATCCTTACCGCCGATCCGGAATTGCCGCGCGGCATCGGGCTCAAGGCGAGTCGGCGCGTGCCGCTCTTCAACGGGGCGCTGGAGTGTCGCCTTTTGGAATACCGCCTCGTGGCTGGCCCGATGCGGCGGCGCCCCAGTACGCCGCCGTGACGCACGCCATCAGAGGACGTCGAGGCCATCGGGCGGACGGATGTCGGGTTTGTCTTCCCGTTTGCTGTAGAGCTTGATCTGCAGCCGCAGGTCATTGACCGAGTCGGCATAGCGCAGCGCGTCCTCGTAGCGAATGAGCCCTGCCTCGTAGAGGTCGAAGAGGGACTGGTCGAAGGTTTGCATACCCAGTTCGCGCGAGCGTTTCATCACGTCCTTGATCTCGCCCACCTCCCCTTTGAAGATGAGATCGGCGATGAGTGGGGAGTTGAGCATGATTTCTACGGCCGGGATGCGGCCTGGGCCGTCGGCGCGCGGCAACAGGCGCTGCGACACGAAGGCGCGCAGGTTGAGTGAGAGATCCATGAGCAGCTGCTGGCGCCGGTCTTCGGGGAAGAAGTTGATGATGCGATCGAGCGCCTGGTTGGCGCTGTTGGCGTGCAGCGTAGCGAGCGCGAGGTGGCCGGTTTCGGCGAAGGCGATGGCATAGTCCATCGTCTCGCGATCGCGAATTTCCCCCATCATGATGACGTCCGGGGCTTGGCGCAAGGTGTTTTTCAGGGCGATTTCCCAGTTTTCGGTGTCGATGCCGATCTCCCGTTGCGACACGATGCAGTTCTTGTGCGTGTGTACGAATTCGATCGGATCTTCGATGGTGATGATGTGGCCGAAGGAATTCTCGTTGCGGTAATCGACGAGCGCGGCGAGCGAGGTGCTCTTGCCGGTGCTGGTGCCGCCGACGAAGACCACCAGGCCGCGCTTGAGCATGGCGATTTCCTTGAGAATGGGGGGCAGCATCAGCTCCTCGAAAGTCGGGATCCGGTCGGCGATGGCACGAAGTACCAAGGCGACGGCCCCTTTCTCGAGATAGGCATTGACACGGAAACGCCCGATTCCCGTGGGATTGATGGCGAAGTTGCATTCCTTGGTCGCCTCGAACTCGGCGGCTTGCCGGTCGTTCATCAAGGAACGGGCGATCTCGGCGGTATGGACGGCGGTCAGCGGCTGCGCCGTTTGCGGCGTGACCTTGCCGTCGATCTTCAGCGCCGGGGGGAAATCCGGGGTGATGAAGAGGTCGGAAGCCTTTTTCTGCTTGGCGAGCTTGAGCAAGTCGTTGACGAAGCGCAGCGATTGGTCTTTTTGCATGATGACGGTCCTTAGCGGAACTGATCCTTGTTCTGCGCCACCGACCGGGCGTCGTCGACCGAGATCACCTGCTGGCGCACCAGCTCCATGAGGCACTGATCCAGCGTCTGCATGCCGATGGCCTGATTGGTCTGGATGATGGAGTACATCTGGGCCACCTTGTTCTCGCGGATGAGGTTGCGGATGGCGGCGTTGGCGATCATGATTTCATGTGCCGCCACGCGGCCGGTACCGTCCTTGCGCTTGAGTAGCACTTGCGAGATGACGGCGCGCAGGGATTCGGAAAGCATTGATCGCACCATCTCTTTCTCGGTGGCGGGGAAGACGTCGACGATCCGGTCGATCGTCTTGGCGGCCGAAGAGGTGTGCAAGGTGGCGAAAACGAGGTGGCCGGTCTCGGCCGCGGTGAGCGCGAGCCGGATGGTTTCGATGTCACGCATTTCGCCGACCAGGATCACGTCCGGGTCTTCGCGCAGCGCCGAGCGCAGCGCATTCTCGAAAGAATGGGTGTCGCGGTGTACCTCGCGCTGGTTGATGAGGGCTTTCTTCGGCTCGTAGACGAATTCGATGGGATCTTCGATGGTGAGGATATGGACCGGTTGATGGGTGTTGATGTAATCGAGCATCGCCGCCAAGGTGGTCGATTTCCCCGAGCCGGTCGGACCGGTGACGAGCACGATGCCGCGGGGTTGATCACAGATGGTCTTGAACACGGGGGGGGCGGAGAGATCCTCCAAGGTGAGAACTTTGCTCGGGATGGTGCGAAAGGCCGCTCCCATGCCGCGGTCCTGCATGAACGCATTGACGCGGAAGCGGGGACACCGGGAACTTCGAAGGAAAAATCCTCCTCCAGATGCTCCTCGAAGTTCTTGCGCTGCGCATCGTTCATGATGTCGTAGACGAGCGCCTTGACGTCGGCATCGGTGAGCGTGGGCAGGTTGATGCGCCGGATGTCACCGTTGATGCGCAGCATTGGCGGCATGCCGGCGGAGAGGTGGAGGTCGGAGGCCTTGTTCTTGACGGAGAAGGCGAGCAGTTCGGTGATGTCCATACGATCTCCTGGGAGGCGGACGGCGGCGATGCTATACTCGATGCGGTCTTGGACTCGGAGTATGGCCTCGGAATGACGATTGTAGCGGATTCGCCGCATCGCGAGGAGTTTTTGTGTCATCGGCTCGATGCGTTGCGTGCGCGCGTGGCCGAGGCCGAGGTGCGCGCCGGGCGTCCTCCCGGTTCGGTGACGATCGTGGCGGTGTCGAAAACTCAGCCGCCGGAAGCCGTGCGCGCGGCCTTTGCCTGCGGGCAGCGGGTCTTCGGCGAGAACTACGTACAGGAAGGCGTGGCTAAGGTCGAGGCGCTCTCGGTCCTGCCGCTCGAGTGGCATTTCATCGGCCCCATCCAGAGCAACAAGACGCGGGCCATCGCCGAACACTTCGCCTGGGTGCATTCCGTCGATCGCCTGAAAGTGGCCGAGCGGCTGGCGACGCAGCGCCCGGCCGCCTTGGGGCCGCTGCAGGTGCTGCTGCAGGTCAATGTGAGCGGCGAAGCGAGCAAGTCCGGCGTGGCACCGGCCGAGGTGCCGGCGCTCGCGCAGGCGGTGGCGGCATTGCCTGGTCTGCGCCTGCGCGGTCTGATGTGCATTCCGGAGCCGACTTCCGACGAGGCTGTGCTGTGTGCGCGTTTCCGGACGCTGCGTCATTGTCTGGAGGAGCTGCGCGCGAGGGGGCTCGAGCTCGACGTGCTCTCGATGGGCATGTCGGGCGATTTCACCCTCGCCATCGAGGAGGGAGCGACGCACGTGCGCCTGGGGACGGCGATTTTCGGGGAGAGGAAGAAACCATGAGAATCAGTTTTCTTGGCGGCGGCCGCATGGCCGAGGCCCTGATCGGCGGTTTGTTGGCGCGCCAGATAGCGAGTGCGCGCGGGGTCCAGGTGATGGATCCCGACGCGGTGCGCTGCCGGACGCTGGAAGCGCGCTTCGGCGTGGCGGCGCAGCCGGTGCTCGACGATGCCTGGTTTGAGACCGACGTGATCGTGTTGGCGGTCAAGCCCCAGCATCTGCGCGAGGCCGTGGCTCCGCTCGCCGGCCGCCTGGGGCGGATCCTGGTGCTGAGTATCGCCGCGGGTTTGCCGCTGGGCGTGATCGGACGCTGGCTCGGCGGCCATAGGCGGCTCGTGCGCGCCATGCCCAATACGCCCGCCCTGGTGGGAGCCGGTGTCACGGGACTCTACGCCGACCCGAGCGTCGATACGCTGGGGCGTGAGGAGGCCGAGCGCATCATGGCAGCGGTGGGCGAGGTGCTCTGGGTCGAAGAGGAAGGCAAAATCGACGCGATCACCGCACTCTCCGGCAGCGGCCCGGCCTACGTCTTCGCCTTTCTCGAAGCCTTGCAGGCTGCGGGCGAAGCGCTGGGGTTCGACGCTGCCACTGCCCGCCGTTTGGCGCAGGCCACGGCCGCCGGCGCGGTGCGGCTCGCCCAGGAGAGCGAGGAGCCGCTGTCGCGCCTGCGCGAGAACGTGACGTCCAAGGGCGGAACGACGGAGGCGGCGCTGGTGCGCTTGAATGAACGCGGGTTTGCCGAAGCCATCCGCGAGGCGGTGTTTGCCGCTCATGCGCGCAGCCAGGAACTCGCGCGGCAGCTGGGCGAGGCGCCGTGATGATGGGACAGCAGCTCTTCGACCTGGTATTCGGCACACTCGCGCAGGCCTTCACCGCTGTGCTCTGGCTGCGGGTGCTGATGCAGGCGCAGCGCATCTCTTTCTACACCCCGCTGGGCCGTTTCGTCCTCACGCTCACCGATTGGGCGGTGTTGCCGCTGCGCCGCGCCTTGAGGCCGCGCATGCGCTGGGACGTGGTGAGCCTGGGTCTGGCCTGGGCGACGCAGTCGCTCTTCGTGCTGCTGAAGATGGCAGTGTTCGGTCAGCTCGCGCTCCTGCCGCTGGGTGGCCTCGTCGGTTTGGTGGTGCTTGGGGGGCTACTCGAGACGTTCTACGTGCTGGGATATCTCCTCTTTTTCGCCGTCCTTTTCGCGGCGGTTTTGAGCTGGGTCAACCCCCATGCTCCGGCCGCGGCGCTGGCCGAGGCGATCGTCGCACCCTGGCTCTATCCCATACGCAGAATCGTGCCCACGATCGGCGGCATTGATCTGAGCCCTCTGGTCTTTTTGTTGCTGCTGCAGGTGCTGGCGATCGCCGGCGGGCAGATGCGATTCCTGCTGGTGCGGCTGTTGCTCGGTGGCGGGATGGGATGAGCGAGGCGCCGATCCGCCTCGAGCGCGAGGCCTTGGTGGTGAGGCTGCACGTTCAGCCGGGCGCCAAACGCAGCCAGTGGGCGGGATGCCATGGCGGCGCGCTGAAGCTGCGCGTGGCCGCGCCTGCCGTGGAAGGGAAGGCGAACGAGGCGCTCGTGCGCTTTCTGGCCGAATTCTGCGGCGTGCCGCGTTCGGCCATCGAGATCCTGCAGGGGGAAGCGAGCCGCACCAAGCGCGTGCGCATCGCCACCCCGGATCCGCAGGCGGTGGCGGCGCGGCTCGCGACGATTGCTTCGCCGGCGCTCAGCGACTGAAGACCGGTCGGCCGCCTACCAGAGTGGCCACCACGCGCCCTTGCACCGTTTGCCCCAAGAGCGGCGTGTTCTTCCCGAGGCTTGCGAGCGACTCGGGCGTGACCTGCCAGCGGGCTTGTGGGTCGAAGAGGCAGAGGTCGGCCACCGCGCCTTCTCCGAGATGTCCCGTGTCTTCCATGCCGAGGAGCCGGGCAGGATGGTCGGTGATGGGGGCGAGCGCTTCGGCAAGTCCAAGCCCTTGCTCGCGTCCCCAGGCAAGCGTGAGCGGCAGCAGCAGCTCCAGCCCAGTCGCACCGGGTTCGCTCTCGGCAAAGGGGACGGCCTTGGCGTCGTCGTCGACCGGGGTGTGGTTCGAATCGATCACGTCGATCAGTCCTTCGGCCACGGCCTGGGCGAGCGCCGCGCGGTCGGCCTGGCTGCGCAACGGGGGGATCACGTGTGTGTGGGTGTCGAAGTGCCCGATGTCGTGTTCGCTGCAGGCAAGGTGCAGCGCCGAGACGCTGGCGCTCACGGGCAGCCCCGAGGCTTTCGCCTGGGCGAGCAGCGGCAGCGAAGCGGCGCTCGAGAGGTGCTGCACGTGCAGCCGCACCCCGGTGGCACGGGCGAGCTCCAGGAGCCGCGCCAGGGCGATGGTCTCGGTGCAGGCGGGAATTCCCGGCAGGCCTAGGCGGGCGGCCACTTCCCCATCGTGGGCACAGCCGGCGGCCGCGAGCCAGGGGTCGGAGGCGGTGAGCCATACGGGGAGATCGAAGGTCGCGGCGTACTGGAATGCGCGAAAGAGCGAGAGGGTATCGGCGATGGGCACGTCGGCCTGACCCAGGGCGACGCAGCCGACTTCAGTGAGGAGCACCATTTCCGCGAGGCGCTCGCCTTTGAGTCCCAGCGTGAGTGCGCCCACCGGGTACACGCGGGCGAGCCCCAACGCCTCGGAGCGGAAACGCAGCATCTCGACGAGGCCGGCTTCGTCGAGCGGAGGATCGGTGTCGGGCGGAGTGACCACCCGGGTGATGCCGCCGCCGACGGCAGCCTCGAGCTCGGAGGCGAGCGTGGCGCGATACTCGAACCCCGGCTCGCGCAAGCGCGCGAAGGTGTCGATGAGGCCGGGGCAGACGACCAGCCCTTCGGCCTCGATCGTCTGATCGGCGTGGAAATCCGGGGCCGGGCCACGGCCGACGATGCGTCCGTCGGCGATCAGCAGATCGGCGAACTCTTCCTGGCGGCGACGGGGATCGACGAGGCGGGCGCCGCGGATGCGCACTCTCATGCTTGGGCTCCTTGTCCGGCGAGCAGGCTCATCACCGCCATGCGCACGGCGATGCCGAAAGTGACTTGGGGAAGGATCACCGACCGAGGGCCGTCGGCCACGGACGAGTCGATTTCGATGCCGCGGTTGAGGGGCCCCGGGTGCATGACAATGGCGTCGGGCTTGGCGAGCGCGAGTTTCTCGGGCGTGAGCCCGAAACGTTGGTGATACTCTTCCTTCGAGGGCAGCAAGGCCCCTTTCATGCGCTCGTTTTGCAAGCGCAGCATCATGACGACGTCCACGTCGCGCAAGCCCTGGCGCAGGTCGTGAAAGACCCGGGCGCCGAACTGTTCGAGCCCTACGGGTAGCAGTGTCTTGGGGCCGATCACGCGCAGCTCGCCCACGCCCAGGGTGGTGAGCGCGGCGATCTCGGAGCGGGCCACGCGCGAGTGGAGCACGTCGCCGACGATGGCCACCGTCAGCCGCGAGAAATCTTTCTTGTAGTGCCGGATGGTGTACATGTCGAGCAGCCCCTGGGTGGGGTGGGCGTAGCGTCCGTCGCCGGCATTGACCACGTGGACGTGCTCGAGGCCGCGCTCGCGCAGGTGGCGGGCGATGAGGAAGGGCGCGCCGCTGCTCGCGTGGCGGACGACGAACATGTCGGCGTTCATCGCGCAGAGGTTGTCGATGGTGTCGAGCAGGGATTCGCCCTTGGTGGTGGAGCTCGTGCTGACGTTGAGGTTGATGACGTCGGCCGACAGACGCTTGGCGGCGATCTCGAAGGTGGTACGCGTGCGGGTGGAGTTTTCGAAGAAGAGGTTGAAGACGCTCTTGCCGCGCAGCAAGGGTACTTTCTTTACCTCACGCTCGGTGACTTCGAGGAAAGGTTCGGCCATGTCGAGGATCTGGAGCAGCACTTCGCGCGGCAGTCCGTCGAGGCTCAGGAGATGCTGCAAGCGGCCATGTTCATCGAGTTGTGGGTGGCTCATCGCGCAGGGTCCGGAGGGTGAAGAGGCCCGCTTCGTCGCGGGCGAGTTCGAGCCGCTCGCCGGCGGGCAGCGGCTGGGGCAGGGTATGGGCCACGTAACGCGCGCAGATGGGGAGCTCCCGCTCGCCACGATCGACGAGCACGGCGAGCTCCACGCGCGCCGGGCGGCCGTAGTCGAAGAGCTCGTTGATCGCCGCGCGTACCGTGCGACCCGTGTAGAGCACGTCATCGACGAGCAGGATCCGCGCATCCTGCACCGGGAAAGGGATGTGGGAGGCGCGCACGCGCGAGCGCCCCAGACCCCGTTGGGCGAGGTCGTCGCGGTAAAACGAGACGTCGATGCTGCCGAGCGCCTTGGTAGGAGCGAGCTCGCGCTGCAGCCGCTCGGCGAGCCAGGCTCCGCCGGAGTGGATGCCCACCAGCGCGTCGAAGTGGTCGATGTCGGAAGCGAGCCGTTCGCGCAGCGTCGCGTAGAGGCGTTCTGCCTCGGGTATCGGGTTCATGCGGGCTCCTTGGAGGCGAGGGGGTCGCGCCAGGGGGCACCGTCGAAGAAACTTTGCAGGATGACGCTCGCGGCGAGGGCATCGCGTACCGGCTTGCGGTGTCGCCAGTCGCGTCGGCCGATTTCTACGAGCTGGCGTTCGGCGAGGCACGAGGAGAGGGATTCGTCGACCAGCACGACGGGTAGGCGGTGACGGCCGTGCAGGCGGCGGGCGAAGCGCTCGCAGCGCAGTCCAAATGCGTGCTCCTGGTTTTCACCTGGACGGCCAACCACGAGCAGCACCGGATGCCATTCTGCGAGCAGCGATGCGATGGCAGAGAAGAAAAACGACTCATCGGTGGATTCGAGCACCGCGAGTGGCATGGCAATCCGGGTCTCGAGCTCGCCCTGGGCGATGCCTGTACGTGCGAGGCCGTAGTCGAATGCGAGCACGGTTCCGCGGTGCGGGATCATCGGCGAAGACATGGGCGGTATCAGCCGTGTCCGGAATGGACGACGAGGTGGTGTAGCGCAACGCCCAAGAGTGCGAGGGCGGCTTCATAGCGTAGCGCCGGGTCCACGCCAAAGATCAAGTCCGGATCGGCAGGGACGCTGAGCCAGGCGTTTTGCGCGAGCTCTTGCTCGAGCTGACCGGGTGCCCAGCCGGCGTGCCCCAGCACGACGAGGAAATCGTGAGGGTCTTTGCCTTCGCCGATCGCTTGCAGTACGTCGCGTGAGCTGGTGAGCGCTAGGCCATGGGGCAAGACGGTGGTGCCGTGCCATGAACCGCCGGGGCGGTGCAGGACGAAACCACGCTCGGTGGCCACCGGTCCGCCGAAGAAGACCGGTCGGACGGCCACATCAGGGGCGGGGGCAGGCAGGTCGATGCGTTCGTAGAGCGTGCCGAGCGTGATTTCGGTGGGGCGATTGATGATCACGCCCATGGCCCCTTCGTCGGAGTGCTCGGCGAGGTAGACCACCGTCTGGGCAAAGTTGGGATCGGCCATGTCAGGCATGGCGATCAGAAAGTGGTGTTTGAGGCTCATGCTGGTTTTCTTCATGGGCGGATTCTAGCATTCAGTTCAGGAATGGACGTTCCAGGATCGGTGCGTGCCTCGGTTCCACGGGTTGCGGTAGCCTTCGTTGCCGAATGAGGTCGTAGAGAGGATCTTCACTCGTGTCGTTTGCGGCGGGATGCTCGTACAGGAATTCGGGGAATTCGGGCATCGGTGGATAGGGCTCGGGGGGTGGGAATTCACTGTAATGATATTCGGGCACGTCGCCGAGTAGCACGGTCGAGATGCCTTCGGGCATGGGGCGTTTGACTTCGGGTTGGCCTCGCAGTGCTGTCTCCATGTACTCGATCCAGATCGGAAGCGCCGCGCGCCCCCCCGTCTCTGCGCGACCGAGCGAGCGCGGCTGGCTGAAACCGAGCCAGCTCACGGCGACGATCTTGGGTTGATAGCCGGCAAACCAGGTGTCGACCTGGTTGTTGGTGGTACCGGTCTTGCCGGCCAAGTCCGAGCGTTTGAGTTTGCGCGCGGCGGTGGCGGTGCCGCGTTCGACCACGCTGCGCAGGAGCGAGTCCATCAACCAGGCATTGCGCTCCGAGAGGACGCGCGGAGCATCCCGTGCGGCAACCTTGGGTTGTACGCGAAGCAGGAGGTTCCCCTGGGCGTCGCGGATCTCCTGGATGAAGTAGGGTTCGACGAGGTAACCCCCGTTGGCGAAGACCGCGTAGGCGCGTGCCATCTCCCAGGGGGTCGCGCTGCCCGATCCCAGCGCCATTGCGAGATAGGGGGGGTGCTTGGCCGGGTCCAGACCGAAACGGGTGAGCCACTGCTGGGCGTATCCCGTCGTGATGTCATTGAGCACGCGGACGGCTACGACGTTCTTGGATTTGGCGACTGCATCCCGCAGTCTCATCCATCCTTCATAACGATTGTCATAGTTCTTGGGTTCCCAGTCTTTGCTGCCAGTGACTTCGGCAGAAAAGCTGATGGGTTCGTCCTCGACCCAGCTGCCCGGCCCCCAGCCTTTCTCGAGTGCGGCGGAGTAGATGAAGGGTTTGAACGAAGAGCCCGGCTGACGCTGACCTTGAGTGGCGTGGTTGAATTTGGTGAGACTGAAGTCGTAGCCGCCCACGAGCGCGCGCACGGCGCCGGTATCGGCGTCGATCGATATGAGCGCGGCCTGGGCTTCGGGAATTTGCGTCAATTCCCATCGTCCTTCGGGAAGTGCGCGGATACGTACGATCGCACCCGGACGCAGCCGTTTCGCTTCGGGTATCTTGGTTCCGATGTTACTGCGTACGAAATCGAGCGCTTTGCCGGTGAATTCGATGGTTTGGCCGTGCCGCCAAACGACGAGCTTACGCTCATTCGCTTCCACTACGACGGCCGCCAGCGCATCGGGTAGATCGGGGAAACCGGAGAGCTGGGCGTCGAGTGCGTCCCAATCCTCTTCGGTGATGGCCTCGGGCGCGATCCAGCCTTCTGGTCCGCGATAGCCGTGTCGCCGATCATAGGCCAGCAGGCCATGTCGCACGGCGGCCTCGGCCGCGCGCTGGTCTTCGATACGAATCGTGGTGAAAATCCGGATGCCGGCGGTGTAGGCCGCCTCTCCGAAACGTTCCAGCGCAAAGAGCCGGGCCATCTCGGCCACGTACTGGCCAGTGCCATTGTCATTGATGGCAGCGGGATCTCTACGGGAGCGGTCTTGTACGAGCACGATCGGCTCGGCTCTCGCGGTTTCATATTGCGCTTGGTCGATGAACCCCGCGTCGAGCATGCGAGAGAGCACGTATTCACGACGTCTTTTGGATGCTTCGGGATTACGCAGGGGGTTGAGCAGCGAAGGAGCCTTGGGCAGTCCGGCGAGCAGTGCGGCCTCGGCCAGCGAGAGCTCCTGCACGGGCTTGCCGAAATAGGTACGAGCAGCGGCGGCAAATCCGTAGGCGCGCTGGCCGAGATAGATCTGGTTGAGGTAGAGCTCTAGGATCTGATCTTTGGTGAGTTCGCGCTCGATCTTGAAGGCGAGCAGGATTTCGTAAAACTTGCGGTTGAAGGTCTTTTCACGCGAGAGGTAAAAATTGCGCGCCACCTGCATGGTAATGGTGGAAGCGCCTTGTGCCCTCCCGCCGCGCACGAAATTGACCAAGGCAGCGCGCGCGATGCCCACCACGTCGACGCCCGGGTGTTCGTAGAAGCGTTCGTCTTCGGCGGCGAGTATGGCCAGCTTGAGATGTTCGGGCACGACATGCACGTTCAAGACCACCCGTCTTTCCTCTCCGAACTCGGCCAGCGGCTCCCCTTCGGCGGAATAGACGCGCAGAGGTATTTTCGGCTGGTAGTCGAGGATCTGATCGAGCTCGGGAAGTTTCTGCCAGGCCAGCGCAGCCGTGGTGGCGATGACGCCAAAAGCAGTGGCAATCAAGGCCAGTAGGACGACGAGCAGGGATTTTACCCAAGGCATGAGGATGTCCATCAGAGAATTTTTTGATTATACCGAGCGAAAGGACGTTGTCGTTTGCATGATATGCCGATTATAATCCTCGCACCTTGGATGGGTGCATGCCGTGGCTGCAGGGGGACGACGGATGGACTTGAAGCAGATTTTTGGGTTCGGGAACGGGGGAAGCGGCAGTTTGATCGGCATCGACCTGTCGGCCTCGGCAGTGAAAACCCTCGAATTGTCGGGTACGGCCGATGCCCCGCAAATAGAGCAGTCTGCCATCGTCGCTTTGAAAGAAGGGGCCATGGTGGACAATGCCTTGGTCGATTTCGACGCGGTGGTCGGTGCGCTGCGTCGCGCGCTCGATATGCACGGAAAAGGGAAGGAGCGTCTGGCCTTCGCACTGCCCGACTCGGTCGTCATGATGAAATCGGTGGTACTCGCCGCCATGCAGAGCGAGCGGGAGTTCGAAGAGCTCGTCATGATGGAGGCGGCCCGCTTCGTGCCTTTCTCTCTCGACGAGGTCGCACTCGACTGGCAGGTGCTGGGACCCGGGCATATCGAGGATACCGTCGAAACCTTCATCGTCGCCGCGCGGCGAGATCGCGTCGACGAGCTCGTTGCGCTCGCCGACGCCGTCGATGCCCAGCCGGCCGTGGTCGACGTCGCGTCGCTCGCCTGGCAGCGGGCGATGTTCCGGAATGCAGAAAAGGAAAGGTCGAATCGCATCGAGGCGCATTGTAATCTCGGCGCGAACCTCCTGGAAGTGCTCATCTTCCATCGCGGCAAACGTATCTTCGACCGTACCCAGCCCGTCGGCGGCAGGCAACTCGAACACGAACTGATGCGTCGCAGCGGGAAAACCGCCCAGGAAGTAGAGCAAATGATGCGGCAGCGGAGCTGGCCGATCGACCTCCTCTCCCAGGTGGTGACGCCGTTTTGTGACACCCTCGCCCAGGAGATCGCTCGCGCCTTGCAATATTTTTTTGCAACTCAGTCGTCCGATCACATCGATGGGGTCGTCCTGGGCGGGGGTTTGGCGGCGCTGCCGATGCTTCCCGACGCCGTCCGGCAGCGGGTCGCCGTGCCCGTGGAAGTGGCCGATCCCTGGAAAGGGTTCCACCTTCATCCGCGGTTGCGCGATCGTTTGCAACCCGTCGATGCGCCGCGGATGATCATCGCCACCGGTCTCGCTCTGCGGAGGTTCGAATCGTGATTCGCATCAATCTGTTGCCTTGGCGCGAAGCGCTCAGAGAACGCCGTCGACGCCTTTTTTACGTCCATCTGGGCCTGGCCGGTGCAGCGGGAATCCTGGTCGGAGTGATGGGCTCGCTGTATCTCGACGGGCTCATCGAGCGGCAGCAAGGGCGCAACCGCTTTCTCTCCGAGCAGATCGGCCAACTCGACAAGCAGCTGGCAGAACTCAAAGATCTTCGAGCGCTCATCGACGGCATCATCGCGCGCAAGAACGTCATCGAGTCCTTGCGTGCGCGTCGGGTCGAACCGGTTTTGCTCGTTGATGAGTTACCTCGGCGCTTGCCCGAAGCCACTTTCCTCGAATCGCTCGAGCGCCGCGATGCGTTGGTGACCCTGCGCGGTATCTCCCAGTCGAATGCGCGAGTCTCCGAGACGATGCGAAGCCTCGAATCCTCCCCTTACCTCACCGACGTGCGTCTGATCGAAACGGTAGGATTGGACCGTAACAACCAGCGAGTGGTTCGTTTCGGGCTTCAGCTGCGGATGGATCGAAAGACGATAGAAACCATGGGGGCGCCCGACGCGGGGGAGGGTAAGCCATGAAACGCACGGCATCGTTTGATTTGGCTCAGACGCTCGATCGCCTGCTTCTCCAGTTTCGCGATCTCGATCCGCAAGACCCTGGTCGCTGGCCCCCTGCGCCTCGATTCCTCGTCATGATCGTCGTCTTCGTCATGATCGTTGCCGGCGCCTGGTGGTTTTTCTGGGGGGATCAGACGATGGAGCTCGAAAAAGCCAGGGCTCAGGAAGCACAGCTGCGTGAACAATGGCTCTCCAAGAAGCGCCAGGCGGTCAATCTACCCGAATATCGTGCCCAGCTGCGAACGGCGGAGGCACAGTTCGGTGCCCTGCTCAAGCAGTTGCCGAGCAGGTCCGAAATGGACGGCCTGTTGCAGGACGTGCATCAAATCGGTTTGAAGCGGGGCTTGCGCTTCGAACTGTTTCGTCCGGGTGATGAGCTCAAGCGCGACTTCTACGTGGAAATGCCCGTGGCGATCGTCCTCGATGGTGGCTATCACGAGATTGCCGGTTTTCTGAGCGACGTGTCGTCCATGCCTCGTGTCGTGACTTTCGGGGATCTGAAGATTTCTCCGCAGAAAGAATCCGGGTTGAAGTTCGAGGCGACTTTGCACACCTACCGTTATCTCGACGAAGACGAAATCCCAAAAAATGAGCCCAAGCCGTCGGCACAAGGGAGGAAGAAATGAATTTTCCCTCCGTTCGGAGCACGCTACCAGCCTTGATTTCGGCAACATTGCTGGTGGCGTGCGTGGAAGCGCCTCCTTCCGGGGTCGCGGACATCGAGCAATGGATGCAGGAGTCTTCCAAGGGGATGAAAGGGCGGGTACCTCCTTTGCCCGAAGTACACCCCTTCCCCTCCATCGCGTATGCCGCTTACGATTTGCCCGATCCTTTCGATCCCGGTCGTCTGGCTCCTCCAGCCCTGAAGTCGGCCACGGGGAGCGGTCTGCCGGCACCCGACATGACCCGGCCGCGGGAGCCGCTCGAGCGTTTTTCTTTGTCTGAACTCAGGCTAAGGGGCGTGTTGCGCAAAGGAAGCGAGATCAGGGCTTTGATCGAGGCTCCGGACGGAGTCTATCCCGTCGGGGTCGGGGCCTATCTCGGCCAGAATTTTGGCCGTGTCGTAAACATCCAAGAGACCAAGGTCACGATAGAAGAGATGGTGCGGGAGGCCGATCAATGGGTCAAGCGGACGGCAGAATTGAACCTGGAGGAAAAACCATGAATCGCATGGGCTATACCACTTTGTGCGCGTCAGCCAAGGGAGATGCTGTCGCGCTTTGGCTCGGATCGTTCGTCTTGGGGCTTTGTTTCGCGCTTCTTGCCGGCTACGCGCCCCAGGGATGGGCTGCCGCGGACTCCTCGGTCGCGCTGAAAGACGTCTCCCTCGTCGAGTCGGGGGAAGGGGCAGCCCGGCTGGATCTCGTCTTCGACGCGCCGGTGGGCGCTCCCGCGCATTTCTCTTTGGCGAGCCCTGCACGCATCGTGCTGGATTTCCCCGAGGCCAAAAATCTGTTGGGCGCCCCCTCCAGGGAAATCAAGCGCAGTGGCATCGAGCGTATCTACGCGGTCGAGGGAGCAGGGCGTCTGAGGGTGGTGTTGGCGCTTTCCCAACCGATGCAGTACCGCTTGACCCAAGTCGCAGGGGGGTGGGGGGTGGAACTCCAGACTGCGTCTTCGAGTACGGGTACGAGTTCGGCGCAAGAGGCACTGGCACCCTATCAGCGCGACGGTGGCGGCGTGCCGAGTTCGACTGCCTCGGCGCCCGCAGGCACCCCTGCCATCGTATCGGTCGATTTTCGTCGTGGCCCGGAAGGGGAAGGGAAAGTGATGGTTCGTCTCTCTTCCGCCGACATCGCGCCGGATCTACGCCGCGCTGGTGAGCGTGTCGAGATCGTCTTTCCCGAAACGGCTCTGCCGCAGGAGCTCTATCGGCGCAGCGACGTGACCGATTTCGCCACGCCGGTGCAAAGTTTCCGTTTCGAGCGCAGAGGGCGGGACACCGTGCTCGTGATCGAACCCAAGGGGAATTGGCAACACACCGCCTATCAAGCCGATACGCTCTTCGTCATCGACATCCAGCCAATTCAGGAAGACCCCAATAAAGTGCTCGTGGGTAGGCCGCAGTACAAGGGCGAGCGGCTCACTCTCAATTTCCAGAACATCGACGTACGCGCCGTGCTGCAGGTGTTGGCCGACTTCAGCGGTTTCAACCTCGTCGTCTCCGATACGGTTCAAGGCACGATCACGCTGCGCCTGGTCGACGTGCCCTGGGATCAGGCCCTCGACATCATTTTGCAGAACAAAAAACTCGACAAGCGGCAGCAGGGCAACGTCATCTGGGTCGCTCCGGCCCAGGAGCTCGCCGAGCACGAGAAAATACGACTCGAGGCGCTCAATCAGAGCATCGAAAAAGGCGTGTTGCTCACCGAGAGCTTCCAAATCAATTATCATTCGGCGGCCGAGATCCATCAAATGATCTCGGACGAGAGCACGGGTGGTGGTGGCAGCAGCAACAAAAAAATCCTCTCCGACCGCGGCATGGCCACTTACGACGTTCGGACCAACAAGCTCTTCGTCACTGACGTCGAGGAGCGGCTGCAAGCGGTGCGTGAACTGCTGAAACAGATCGACGTACCGCCGCGTCAGGTCGTGATCGAGGCTCGCATCTTGGAGGTGTCGTCGAATTTCGGCAAGGAGATCGGGGCGCGGCTCAATACGGGTGGTCGACCTCTCTTCTCTGGAGATCGTTTTGATTTCGGCCCCTTCAACCGTCCGTTCTACCAGCAGAGTTCGCTACCGGGCGGCCAGTTTTCGACTTTTGCCCTGTCGATCTTCAATCGCTCGGCCACACGTTTCCTCAACCTGGAACTGAATCTGGCAGAGGCCACGGGCAAGAGCCGCATCGTCTCCAATCCCAAGATCATGACGGCGAACAACATCGAGGCGCGCATTGCCGTTGGCGACGAGATTCCCTATACCACGACTTCGACGGTGGGTAACTTGACCACGCAGGACGTCCAATTCAAGGAGGCGTTGCTCGAACTGCGGGTGACGCCGGTGCTCACGCCCGACGGGCGAGTGCGGATGAAGGTGCTCGTGCGTAAGGATCGTGCGGATTTCTCCCGCTCGGTTCAGGGTAATCCGCCCATCCTGAAGAAAGAGGTAACGACCGATGTACTCGTGGAAAATGGAGGCACCGTCGTACTGGGCGGCCTGTTCGAGGAGTCCGAAACCAATTCGGTCGATAAGGTTCCAGGGTTGGGTGACATCCCGCTCCTGGGGAATCTCTTCCGGAACAAGGCAGACACGGCTCAGCGCACCGAGCTGATGGTGTTTCTCACTCCGCGTATCATTGCCGAAGATCTGCGTCTGCGCTGATCGTACGTTCCTTCTTCCGCGAAGACCCGCCCCGTCGCCGACGGGCGGGTTTTTTTACGCCGTATGACCGCTCTTTTTACGGTACACTAATTCCGATCAACGAACGTGAGCGTATCGGGTGGAGCCCATCGTGTTCATCGGAATGATGGGGGCCGGCAAGACGACCGTCGGGCGCGCTTATGCGGCACGACACGGGCTGGCTTTCATCGACAGCGACCAAGAGTTGGAGGCGCGCACCGGCGTCTCCATTCCCACGATCTTCGCCGTCGAGGGCGAGGCGGGATTTCGCGAGCGCGAGACGCGGCTGCTCGCCGAACTGCTCGGCCGCGAGGACATCGTGCTCGCCACCGGCGGCGGGGTGGTGCTGCGGCCGGAGAATCGGGCGCAGCTGCGCCGCCGTGGCATCGTCGTCTATCTGCACGTGCCACCGGAGGTGCTCTGGGAGCGGCTGCGGCACGACCGCCATCGGCCGCTGCTGCAGGTGCCACAGCCGCGGCAGCGCATTTTCGAACTCTATGCCCAGCGTGACCCGCTCTATCGCGAGGCGGCCGACATCGTCGTCGATGGCGGTCGGATGAAGCCCGCGGCCATGCTCGCGCGCGTCGAGGATGCGGTACGCGGCTACCTGTCAGGTAGAGGGGAAAGGGCAGTGATCGCGCAAGGAGAAGGGGATGCGTGAGCTGGCCGTCGATCTGGGTGAGCGGTCCTATCCTATTTTCATCGGCTCCGGCGTGCTTACGGCCCATGAGTTGCTGTTGCCGCACCTGGAGCAGCCGCGCGCGGTGCTCGTCACGAACGAGACGGTGGCGCCGCTCTATCTCGAGCGCGTAACGACCATGCTGGAGCGTCACGCCGTGCGCGTCGACTCGGTGGTGCTGCCCGACGGGGAACAGTACAAAAACTGGCAGACGCTGGAAAAAGTCTACGACACGCTCGTCGATACCCGCGCCGAGCGTGCCACCACCCTCATCGCCTTGGGCGGAGGCGTCGTCGGCGACATGACGGGTTTTGCCGCTGCCACCTGGCAGCGCGGGGCTCCTTTCGTCCAGATGCCCACCACGCTCCTCGCGCAGGTCGATTCTTCCGTGGGCGGCAAGACGGCGATCAACCATCCGCGCGGCAAGAATATGATCGGAGCTTTCCATCAGCCTCGTGCCGTGCTCATCGACACCGACACGCTCGCGACCCTGCCGCTGCGCGAGCTGCGCGCGGGGCTTGCTGAGGTGATCAAGTACGGTCTCATCCGGGATGCCGCCTTCTTCGATTGGCTCGAGGGGCACATGGAGGCTGTGCTCGCGCTGGAGCCGGGGCCGGTGGCCTTTGCCATCGAGCGTTCCTGTCGCAACAAGGCCGAGGTGGTCGCAGCCGACGAGACCGAGCGCGGCGAACGGGCCCTGCTCAATCTCGGACATACCTTCGGCCATGCGATCGAGACGGGGACGGGTTACGTCGATTGGCTGCACGGTGAGGCGGTGGCCGTGGGGATGCTGATGGCGGCCGAGGTGTCCTTGCGCCTCGGGTGGCTCGATGAGAGCGAACTCGCGCGCATCGAGGGGCTTTTGATCCGGGCTGGCCTGCCGGTGCAGGGGCCCGCTTTGCCGGTGGATGAGATGTTGCACTGGATGGCCGGCGACAAGAAAGTGAGCGGTGGGCGGCTACGCTTGGTCCTGCTCCAAGGGCTCGGCAAGGCGGTGGTGACGGCAGACGTGCCGCCATCCGTGTTGCGCGCCGCGATCGCAGCAAGGAGCTGAGATGCTGGCCCCGTACGCGGTCCATGAAGCGGCGAGCCGCGGGCGCCGGCACCCGGAGCCGAGCGCGGCGCCGCGTAGCGAATTCCAGCGCGACCGTGACCGGATCGTGCATTCGAGCGCCTTTCGCCGGCTGGAATACAAGACGCAGGTCTTCGTCAATCACGTCGGGGACCACTTTCGCACGCGGCTCACCCATTCGCTGGAAGTGGCGCAGATCGGCCGTTCCATCGCCCAGATGCTCGGCGTGAACGACGTGCTGGTCGAGGCGATCACTTTGGCGCACGACCTGGGGCATACGCCTTTCGGGCACGCCGGGCAGGAGGCGCTCGACGAGTGCATGAAAGAAGAGGGCGGATTCGAGCACAACCTGCAGTCGCTGCGCATCGTCGACGAACTCGAGGAAAAGTACGCCGAATTCGACGGGCTCAACCTCATGTTCGAGACGCGTGAGGGTATTTTGAAGCACTGCCGTCCAGAACACTGGGCCCGGCTGGGAGAGGTGGCCGAGCGGTTTCGCCGTGATCTGCGGCCTTCGCTGGAAGCCCAGATCGCCAACCTCGCCGACGAGCTCGCCTACAACAACCACGACATCGACGACGGCCTGCGCTCCGGCCTCATCACCCTCGAGGCGCTCGAGGCGGTGCCGATCTTCGCGCGCACGCGCGCCGAGGTGCAGGCGCGCTATCCGGGTTTGGAGCGCAAGCGACTCATCCATGAAACGATTCGCCGCATGATTTCGCTCATGGTGCTCGACCTCGTCGAGGAGAGCCGGCGGCGCATCGTCGAAGCCGACACCGCCTGCGTCGAAGACGTGCGCCGTGCGCCGCCGCTCGTGCGGCATTCGAGCGCGATGCGCGAAGAAGTCGCAGTGCTCAAGCGTTTCCTCTTTCTCCAGCTCTACCGCCATCCGCGGGTGGTCGACATGAACCGCCGGGCGCAGCGCATCATCCGTGAGCTCTTCGCCGCCTATGCCGCCGATCCTTCGCTGCTGCCAGAGGGGTACCGGCGCCGTTTCGCCGAGGAAGGCCGTCGCGCCTTGGCCGATTACATCGCCGGGATGACCGACCGCTATGCCGTTCGCGAGCATCGCCGCATTTTCGGTCTGGAAGAGGCGTTCTGAGGTTTTTTCTGGCGTTGACCGCAATCACGTCGGGGATAAATTTTTTCCTCGACCGATCTTGATCGGCGGCCTCTTCGACGGTATAGTGTTTGGCCGCCTTTTCGTGCGCTAGGATACTCCGCCCGTCTCTCGTAACGGTACCCGGTCGATCCCGTAGCGCCACAGCGGCGCGCCCTTTCTTTCACCGTCATTGGATCCGAGTCGAGGAAAGCCTGACCATGTCCGAATCGTCGCCATCTGCCGGTCTCTATCGTCCCGAGTTCGAACACGACGCCTGCGGCGTCGGTTTCGTCGCCCACCTGAAAGGCGTGAAACGCCATGACATCGTCACCCAGGGGCTGGAGATCCTGAAAAATCTCGATCACCGTGGTGCCGTGGGGGCCGATCCCCTGCAAGGCGATGGGGCCGGTATCCTCATCCAGATCCCAGACCGGCTCTACCGCGAAGAGATGGCCAAGCAGGGAGTGACCCTGCCGCCGGCCGGCGACTACGGCGTGGGGATGATTTTCCTGCCGCAGGAGACTGCCTCGCGCCTGGCCTGCGAGGAAGAGATCGAGCGAGCGGTACGTGCCGAGGGACAAGTGGTGCTCGGTTGGCGCGACGTACCCGTCGATCGCACCATGCCCATGTCGCCGGCGGTGAAGGCCAACGAACCGGTGATCCGGCAGATCTTCATCGGCCGCGGCCCCGAAGTCATGGTCACCGACGCGCTCGAGCGCAAGCTCTACGTGATCCGGCGTCGCTCGGCCAACGCCATTCGTGAGCTCAGCCTCGAGCATGCCAAGGAATTCTACGTCCCTTCCATGTCGGCGCGCACCGTCGTCTACAAGGGGCTGCTGCTCGCCGACCAGGTCGGGCGCTACTATCGCGACCTCGCCGATCCGCGCACCGAGTCGGCGCTCGCGCTGGTGCACCAACGTTTCTCGACCAACACCTTTCCCAAGTGGAACCTCGCCCATCCGTTCCGCATGATCGCGCACAACGGCGAGATCAACACCCTGCGCGGCAACTACAACTGGATGCGGGCGCGCGAGCGGGGCGTCTCCTCCACCTTGCTAGGCAAGGATCTGGAAAAGCTCTGGCCCATCATCTATCCGGGACAGTCGGATTCGGCCGCTTTCGACAACGCGCTCGAGCTCCTGGTGATGAGCGGTTATACGCTCGCCCACGCCATGATGATGCTCATTCCCGAGGCCTGGGAGGCGCACACCCTCATGGACGAGCGGCGCCGTGCCTTCTACGAGTATCACGCGGCGATGATGGAGCCCTGGGATGGCCCGGCGGCGGTGGCCTTCACCGATGGCCGCCAGATCGGGGCGACGCTCGATCGCAACGGCTTGCGGCCGGCGCGCTACCTCGTCACCGACGATGATCTCGTCGTCATGGCGTCCGAGGCCGGCGTCTTGCCGATTCCCGAGGAAAAAATCGTACGCAAGTGGCGCCTGCAGCCGGGGAAGATGTTCCTCATCGACATGGAGCAGGGCCGCATCATCGACGACAAGGAGCTCAAGGAGACGCTCGCCAACGCCAAGCCCTACCGCGAGTGGATCCAGCGCATCAACATCAAGATTGATTCCCTGCCCGCGCCCGGCAGCGCCGCCGTGTATGCGGCGCAGTCGCACGTCCCCATCCTCGATCTGCAGCAGGCTTTCGGCTATACCCAGGAAGACCTCAAGTTCATCCTCGATCCCATGGCCGAGACCGGGGAGGAGGCGGTGGGGTCGATGGGCAACGACGCGCCGCTCGAAGTGCTCTCGGCGCGGCCCAAGCCCATCTACCATTACTTCCGCCAGCTCTTCGCGCAGGTGACCAACCCGCCGATCGACTCGATCCGCGAGCAGCTGGTGATGTCGCTCGTCTCTTTCATCGGTCCGAAACCGAACCTGCTGGAGTTGAACGAGATCAACCCGCCCTACCGGCTGGAGGTGCCGCAGCCGGTGCTCGATTTCGAGGCGATGGCCAAGCTGCGCGACATCGCCCGGTTCACCAAGGATCGTTTCCGCAGCCACGAGATCGACATCTGCTATCCCGTTTCCTGGGGGAAAGACGCGGTGGAGGCGCGGCTCGCCTCGCTGTGCGCCCAGGCCGAGGATGCGGTGCTCAATGGCTACAACCTGCTCATCGTCTCCGACCGCAAAGTCGATGCCAAGCACGTCGCCATCCCGGCGCTGCTCGCCACTTCCGCCATCCACCAGCACCTGGTCAACAAGGGGCTGCGTACCCGCACCGGCCTGGTGGTCGAGACCGGCTCGGCGCGCGAGGTGCACCATTTCGCCGTGCTCGCGGGCTACGGGGCGGAGGCCGTGCATCCCTATCTCGCGCTGATGACGCTGCGTGAGCTTGCCAACGGCGACGAGAAACAGGAGAAGGAATACGTCAAACACTTCATCAAGGCCATCGGCAAGGGGCTGATGAAGACGATGTCCAAAATGGGCATCTCGACTTACATGTCCTACACCGGCGCGCAGATCTTCGAGGCCGTGGGCATCAAGCAGTCGGTGTGCGACAAATACTTCACCGGCACGGTGAGCCAGGTGGAGGGGCTGGACGTTTTCGATCTGATGGACGAGGCGATCCGCCTGCACCGGGCGGCGTTTGGTGAGAACCTCTTCCTCGAGAACCGGCTCGACGTCGGCGGCGAGTACGCCTACCGGCGCTTCGGCGAGGAGCACATGTGGACGCCGGATGCCATCGCCAAGCTGCAGCATGCCACGCGCTCGGGGCGTTTCGAGACGTACGAAGAATACGCCCGCATCATCAACGACCAGAGCCGGCGCCTCATGACCCTGCGCGGCCTCTTCCGCTTCCGCAAGGCGGCGCAGCCGATTCCGCTCGAAGAGGTCGAACCGGCCGCCGAGATCGTCAAGCGCTTCGCCACCGGGGCAATGTCGCTCGGCTCCATCTCCACCGAGGCGCACACCACGCTCGCCGTGGCGATGAACCGCATCGGCGGCAAATCCAACACGGGTGAAGGTGGCGAGGATCCGGCGCGCTTCAAGCCGATCGCCAAACCGACCAAGCTCTCGGAGGTGATCGGACCGCATCGCATCGCCCGCGATCTCGAGCTCAAGCCCGGCGACAGCCTGCGTTCGGCGATCAAGCAGGTGGCGTCCGGCCGCTTCGGGGTGACGGCCGAATACCTCGTCAATGCCGATCAGATCCAGATCAAGATGGCGCAAGGCGCCAAACCCGGCGAGGGCGGTCAGCTGCCGGGGCACAAGGTCACCGAGTACATCGGCTTTCTGCGCCACTCGGTGCCGGGCGTCGGCCTCATCTCACCGCCGCCGCACCACGACATCTATTCGATCGAGGATCTGGCCCAGCTCATCCACGACCTGAAGAACGTCAATCCGAAGGCTTCGATCTCGGTGAAACTGGTGGCCGAGGTGGGGGTGGGTACCGTCGCGGCGGGCGTGGCCAAGGCCAAAGCCGATCACATCGTGATCGCCGGCCACGACGGCGGCACGGGGGCTTCGCCCATTTCCTCGATCAAGCACGCCGGTTCGGCCTGGGAGCTGGGTCTGGCGGAAACGCAGCAGACGCTGGTGATGAACCGCCTGCGCGGCCGGGTGCGGGTGCAGGTCGACGGTCAGATCAAGACGGGGCGCGACGTGGTCATTGGCGCGCTGCTCGGTGCCGACGAGTTCGGCTTTGCCACGGCGCCGCTGGTGGTCACCGGCTGCATCATGATGCGCAAGTGCCATCTCAACACCTGCCCGGTGGGGGTGGCGACGCAGGATCCCGAGCTGCGCCGGCGCTTTTCCGGGCAGCCCGAGCACGTGATCAACTACTTCTTCTTCGTGGCCGAGGAGGTGCGTCGCCTCATGGCCGAGCTCGGCGTGCGCACGTTCGACGAGCTCATCGGCCGGGTGGATCTGCTCGACGTGCGTGAGGCCCTCGATCACTGGAAGGCCAAGGGGCTGGATTTCGGCAAGGTGCTCGCGCGCATCGAAGCGCCGGAGGGGGTGGCCACTCGCCACTGCGAGACCCAGGACCACGGGCTCGACAAGGCGCTCGATCTGCGTTTGCTCGAACTCGCCAAGCCGGCGATCGAGGCGCGCAAGGTGGTGCACGCCGAGGTGCCGATCCGCAACGTCAACCGCACGGTGGGCGCGATGCTCTCCGGCCGCATCGCCGAGCGCTACGGCCATGAAGGCTTGCCCAACGATACGGTGCGCTTCACGTTCCGCGGCACGGCCGGGCAGAGCTTCGCCGCCTTCCTCGTGCGCGGCGTCACCTTCGACCTGATCGGCCAGGCCAACGATTATGTCGGCAAGGGGCTCTCGGGCGGGCGCGTCATCGTGCGCCCCGATCCGGCCTTCCGCGGCGAGGCGCCGGAGAACATCATCGTTGGCAACACCGTGCTCTACGGGGCGATCGAGGGCGAAGCCTACTTCAGCGGCGTGGCCGGCGAGCGGTTTGCCGTGCGCAATTCGGGGGCGGTCGCCGTCGTCGAGGGCGTGGGTGACCACGGCTGCGAATACATGACGGGAGGGACGGTGGTGGTGCTCGGACGTACCGGGCGCAACTTCGCCGCCGGCATGTCGGGTGGCATCGCCTACGTGCTCGACCTCGACGGGGATTTTGCGCAGAAGTGCAACCAGGTGCAGGTGGCGCTCGAGCCCCTGCCCGAGGAGCTGGAGGCGCGGGCGCAGTCCGACTTCGGCCCCGAACTCGAAACGCACGGCTTCGTGCGCATCGACCATCTGACGATGGGCGACGAGCTCATCCTCAAGGGGCTCATCGAGCGCCATGCGCGCCTCACCGGTAGCCGCCGCGCCAAGGAGGTCCTGGCGCACTGGAGCCTGTGGCGCGCCAAGTTCGTCAAGGTGATGCCTCATGAATACCGTCGCGCGCTGCGCGAACTCGCTGCCGCCCGTGCGGCCAGCATGGCCTGATTCTCTCTGGAGACTGCAAGGAAATGGGCAAACCCACAGGTTTTCTCGAATACCGCCGCGTCACGGAAGCCTACGATCCGGTTCCCGAGCGGATCCGGCATTACAAGGAGTTCGTGCATCGCCTCTCGGAGAACGAGGCGACGATCCAGGGCGCGCGCTGTATGGACTGCGGCATTCCTTTCTGCCACAACGGCTGTCCGGTGAATAACCTCATCCCGGACTGGAACGACCTCGTCTATCGCAAGCGCTGGCGCGAGGGTTGGAACGCGCTCGATGCGACGAACAATTTCCCCGAATTCACTGGCCGCGTGTGTCCGGCACCGTGCGAGGCGGCCTGTACGCTCAACATCAACGATGATGCCATCGGCATCAAATCGATCGAGCGTTTCCTCATCGACCTCGCCTGGGAACGCGGCTGGGTGCTGCCGCATCCGCCCAAACGCAAGACCGGCAAGAAAGTCGCGGTGGTCGGCTCCGGTCCGGCGGGCATGGCGGCGGCGCAGCAATTGGCGCGCGCCGGGCACGAGGTAACGCTCTTCGAGAAGAACGACCGCATCGGTGGCCTGCTGCGCTACGGCATTCCCGACTTCAAGCTGGAGAAATGGCTCATCGACCGGCGGTTGGCGCAGATGGAGGCCGAAGGGGTGCGTTTCCGCACTGGCGTGCTCGTCGGGGCGTCGGATACCCCCGCCGCGATCCAAAACGCGGCCAAGAGTTTCGTCTCCGCCGAGGAGCTGCGCCGTGAGTTCGACGCGGTGATGCTCGCCGCGGGCTCGGAGGTGCCGCGCGACCTGCCGGTGCCGGGGCGCGAGCTCGAAGGCATCTACTTCGCCCTGCAATTCCTCATTCCGCAGAACCGGGAAGTGGCCGGCGACGCGCCCAATCCGATCTCGGCCAAGGGCAAACACGTGGTGGTGATCGGCGGGGGCGACACCGGCGCCGACTGCGTGGGAACGGCGATTCGTCACGGGGCCAAGTCGGTAACCCAGCTCGAGCTCATGCCCCGCCCGCCCGAGCAGGAGGACAAGGCTCTCACTTGGCCTTACTGGCCGAACAAGCTGCGTACCTCGACCTCCCACCTGGAAGGAGAGGTGAAACGCGAGTTCGCCGTGCTCACCAAGGCGTTTATCGGTGACAATGGCCGTGTGCGCGCGCTGCGCCTGGCGCGGCTCGACTGGAGCGGTGGGCAGATGAAAGAGATCCCGGGCTCGGAATTCGAGATTCCCGCCGATCTCGTCCTGCTCGCCATGGGATTCATCCATCCGCTCGGGACGCTGCTCGAAGCCTTCGGCGTGGAAAAAGATGCGCGCGGCAACGCTGCTGCGCCTACCGAAGGCCCTGGAGCCTACGCCACCAGCGTGCCGGGCGTGTTCGCTGCCGGGGACGTGCGCCGGGGTCAGTCGCTGATCGTTTGGGCGATCCGTGAGGGACGGGAAGCGGCCCGCGCGGTCGATCTCTATTTGATGGGCGAGAGCATCCTGCCGGCCTGATCGGCAGGCTTCGTCATGAATCTCGAGGAAGCCGGCCGCCTTCGTGGCCGGCTTCATTTTTTGGAGTGTGCATGGACGATCGACTCTCTCGCAGCGAACGACTGATCGTGGTGCGGCTCGCCGCGGTCTTCGCGCTGCGCATGCTGGGGCTCTTTCTGATCCTGCCCGTCTTTGCCGAATACGCGCGGCATCTGCCCGGTGGCGGGAACGAGGCGGCGATCGGCTTGGCGATCGGTATTTACGGTCTCACCCAGGCGGTGTTGCTGATTCCTTTCGGCGCGGCCTCCGACCGCTTCGGGCGCAAACCGGTGATCGTCGCCGGACTCGCCCTCTTCGTGGTAGGCAGCCTCGTGGCTGCGTTTGCGCCGGATCTGCACTGGGTCACCGTGGGGCGAGCGCTGCAAGGCGCGGGGGCAATCTCGGCCGCCGTGACGGCACTAGTGGCCGACCTCACGCCCGAGACGCACCGCACGCGCGCCATGGCCATGATCGGCTCGACCATCGGTCTCTCCTTCGCCCTCTCTCTGGTGCTGGGGCCGACGCTCTACGGCCTGGTGGGTATGCGCGGCATCTTTCTCCTCACGGGCGTGCTTGCTGCCGGGGCGGCGGTGATGGTCTGGCGCAGCGTGCCCACTCCGTCACGACCGGCCGCGCCCGTGGCCGCGTCTCGCGCCTCCCTGTGGGCAGTGCTCAAGGACGGGCGTCTGCTTCGGCTCGATGCAGGCGTGTTCTCGTTGCATTTCATCCAGATGGCGATGTGGGTGGTCGTGCCAGGGGCGCTGGTCAAGCATGGCGCACTGCCACTGGAAGATCACTGGAGCGTTTATTTGGTCGCGGTGCTCTTCTCCTTCACGGTGATGGTGCCCGCCATCGTCTTCGCTGAGCGGCGTGGCCGCCTGAAAACGGTCTATCTCGCCTCCATCGCGCTGCTTGCCGTGGTGCAACTGGGGTTTGCCCTGTGGGCGAGGGATCTATGGACGATCGGACTGTGTCTGACAGCATTTTTCGTCGCCTTCAACATTCTGGAAGCGACCCAACCTTCTTGGGTATCGCGCATCGCTTCGCCGCAACGGAAAGGGGCGGTACTCGGCGTTTATAACACCTTGCAATCTTTGGGGTTGTTTTGCGGTGGATGGATGGGCGGGTTGATCGCCCAGCACCTCTCCCCTCAGGCGATCCACTGGGTGGCGGCGGGGCTCGCGCTCGCGTGGTATGCTTTGAGCCTCGGGTTGCAGCCTCCGGCACGCCCGCAAGATTCGCAATCTTTATGAGGATGGAACGATGGCATCAGTCAATAAAGTGATCTTGGTTGGTAACCTCGGCCGTGACCCCGAGACCCGCTACATGCCCAGCGGCGAGGCCGTGTGTAATTTTTCGCTGGCCACCTCCGAAACTTGGAAGGACAAGGCCACGGGTGAGCGCAAGGAGGCCACCGAGTGGCATCGCGTGGTGCTTTTCGGGCGGCTCGCCGAGATCGCCGCGCAGTATCTGCGCAAAGGTTCGTCGGTCTACATCGAGGGAAGTCTGCGCACGCGCAAATGGACCGACCAGAGCGGTCAAGAACGCTATACCACCGAGATTCGGGCCGATGTGATGAAGATGCTCGGTGGGCGCGGTGGTGCGGGAGCCGGGCCCGATGCGCCTTTGGATGAGGGAAACGCTTCGCCCGCCACTGCGCCTAGGCAAGGTGCTCAGTCTGCATCGGCGGCCAAAAAGAATTTCGACAACGGTTTCGAGGAAGACGACATTCCTTTCTAGGGGTCGTGCCTCGGTCAGAGTTTTCATGTGCGCCGAAAGATTCGTTTTTTCGGATGGACCGAATATCCGTGCCGCGGAATCGAGGAAGGTAACGGCCATTATGGGGGCACTGTAAAAGAACCAACGCGAGCGCTTGTAGAGCAAGGATTCCGGAGCGTGGAATGCGAGGCAATGTCATGGATAAGCGAGCGCGTAGCGCCGCCATGCGGCCGCACGGTAGATCGTTCGAGATGTCCACAGGGAAGGGCATGACGTGGATTACGTGATTGCACACGAGGACGGAGTACTCACCGTCGATACGGGCTATCTGCGTCCGGGTTTGGCCGCGGTGCACCTGATCGTGCAGGATGGGCGGGCAGCGGTGGTCGATACGGGGGTGAATGCCTCGGTGCCGCGGGTCTTGGAAGCACTGGCGGCGAGCCACGTTGCGCCCCAGGGGGTGGAATACGTGCTGCTCACGCACGTGCATCTGGATCATGCCGGCGGAACGGGGCATCTCATGGCGGCTTTGCCCAACGCCCGGCTGGTGGTACATCCGCGTGGTGCGCGCCACATGATCGATCCCTCGCGGCTATGGCGGGCAGCCGCTGCCGTCTATGGTGAAGCCGAAGCGTATGCCATGTACGGCCATTTGGTGCCGGTGCCCCCGGAGCGGGTGATTGCGGTGGATGACGGGCAGGTGTTCTTTCTGGGATCGCGCGCACTGACGGTGTGGCATACGCCGGGGCATGCTCGCCACCACGTGGCGATTCATGATTCGGTGGCACAGGCCGTTTTTACGGGAGACACTTTCGGCGTCTCATACCGGGAGCTGGACGTGGCGGGACGGGCGTCGGTGATTCCGACGACGACGCCCACCGAGTTCGAACCGGAGGCGCTCCATGCCTCCATCGATCGCATTCTAGCCGCCCGTCCCTCGGCCGCCTATTTGACCCATTTCGGGCGCGTGCGTGAGCTCGAGCGCTTGGCGACCGACCTGCATCGTCTGATCGATGCCTACGTCGAAGTGGCCCGGTCGGCCCGCGGCAAAGGAGTGGCGCGGCATCTGGAGATCCTCGCTGGTTTGCATGCCTTGATGCACGAGGAAGCGGAGCGTCAGGGCTGGCTAGTGCGGGGGGATGCGCTCATCGAGTTGCTGCGTATGGATCTCGAGCTCAATGCCCAGGGTCTGGGCGTGTGGCTGGATCGGCAGCAGCTGGTCAGTACCGGATGAGTGAAGCAGTCGAACTGGAGCGACGCTTCGGGGGGATCGAGCGTCTCTACGGCAAAGGCGCGCTTGCCCGTTTGCAGCAAAGCAAAGTGGCGGTGGTGGGCGTGGGCGGGGTCGGTTCCTGGGCGGCCGAGGCGCTCGTGCGCAGCGGCGTGGGGGGAGTGCGCCTCATCGATCTCGACGTGGTGGCGGAATCGAACTGCAACCGTCAGATCCATGCGCTTTCCTCGACGCTGGGGCGTGCCAAGGTGGAAGCGATGGCAGAACGCTTGGCTGACATCAATCCTTCATTGTCGTGTGAGCCGATCGACGACTTCCTCACGCCGGAGAATTGCGCCGCGCTCGCCGCCGGGATGGACGCGGTGATCGATGCCGTCGATGCGGTCCGCGCGAAGGCGGCGTTGGCGGCGCACTGCCGGGCGCAGGGAATTTTTCTCGTGATGACGGGGGCAGCCGGAGGCAAGCGCGATCCGGCGCGACTCGAGGTGGCGGATCTGGCGCACGCCGTACAAGACCCGTTGCTGGCGAAGACACGGGCTTCGTTGCGTCGCGAGTACGGGTTTCCGCGTGGCCGGGGCCGTTTCGGCATACCGGCGGTGTTCTCGGCCGAGCCGATGCGCCGCGATGCCCAATGCGATGCTCGCGCCGGACTCGCTTGCGCCGGCTACGGTTCGAGCATGATGATGACGGCCACGATGGGGCTGATCGCCGCCGAGCGCGTCGTTGCATGGCTGGTGCAGGAGGAGCGATGAGCGGGGCACCTGCGGTGATTCTCTTCGCGCACGGGGCGCGCGATCCGCGGTGGGCGGAACCGGTGCTCGCCTTGGCGCAACGGCTGCGGCAGGCGCTGCCCGAGGCGTTCGTGCAGCCGGCGTTCCTGGAATTTCTCGCGCCCAGCCTGTCCGAGGCGGTGGATGCGGCGCTCGCGCGTGGCCATCGGCGAGTGACGCTGATTCCGGTGTTCATTGCCGTCGGCGGCCATCTGCGCGAGGACCTGCCGCGCTTGTTGGCGCCTTTGCGCGCAGCGTATCCAGACGTCTCGTTCGAGGTGCTGCCAGCCTTGGGTGAGTCCGAGAGGGTCCGGGAGGCGATGGCCGCGACCGTTTTGGAATGGATCGGGGCGGGCGAATGAAACGCTCGGGATCACTGTGGTAATATCGATGCACGAACGATAGCTCGCGAATGATCCATGCGTTTCCTGCTCAGCAACGACGATGGTTATTTCTCTCCTGGCCTGGAGGCGCTCGCGCATGCCCTTCGCACCTTGGGCGAGGTAACGGTGGTCGCCCCTGAGCGTGACCGCAGCGGGGCGAGCAATTCGCTTACGCTCGATCGTCCGCTCATCGTGCGACGGGCGCCCAACGGGTTCTATTTCGTCAATGGCACGCCGAGCGACTGCGTCCATTTGGCGGTGACCGGCATGCTCGACGTGCAGCCCGACATGGTCATATCGGGCATCAACATCGGGGCGAACATGGGCGACGACACCGTTTATTCGGGCACGGTGGCGGCCGCGACCGAGGGGTATCTGCTGGGGGTGCCGTCGCTCGCCGTGTCGTTGGTGAGCAAGTCGCCACAGGATTTTTCCGCCGCGGCCTACGTCACTCGTCGGTTGGTCGAGCGGCTCCTGTCCAAGCCCTTGTCGCGCCAGGCGGTGCTGTTGAACGTCAATATCCCTGATCTGCCCTTGCCACAATTGAAAGGGTATCGAGTCACGCGTCTGGGAAGGCGACACAAGGCCGAGCCCGTGATCCCAGCCAAAAATCCGCGGGGAGAGACCGTTTATTGGATCGGCCCGGCGGGGAAGGCGGCCGAGGCGGGCGAGGGGACCGATTTCCATGCCGTCGCCGAAGGTTACGTGTCCATCACCCCTTTGCAAATGGACCTGACGCACTATGAGTTGCTGCCCGAGGTAGAGGGTTGGTTGCAGGAGACGGGCGCTCCATGAACCATGCTGCAGTACGCTTCGATGCCATTTCTTCGCGTGCGCTCGATCGTTTGCTCGACAAGTTGCGTCACGAAGGTATTCGCGATGAACGGGTGCTCGAAGCGATGCAGCGTGTCCCGCGCCACCATTTCGTCGAGGAAGGGCTGCAGCTTCGGGCCTATGACGACATCGCCCTGCCGATCGGGTTTCAGCAGACGATTTCCCAGCCCTATGTGGTGGCGCGGATGCTGGAGTTGCTGCTCGCCGGCCGCGAGCCGGGGCGTACGCTGGAAGTGGGTGTGGGTTGCGGGTATCAAACGGCCTTGCTGGCGCAACTCGCGCCGGAAGTCTACGGTATCGAGCGCATCCGGGCGCTCTTCGATCTGGCGCGAGAGAATCTTCGGCCGTTTCGTTTCGCGCACGTTCGCCTGAAACACGGCGATGGTATGTTGGGGCTGCCCGAGGTGGCGCCGTTCGATTCGATCATCGTCGCGGCGGCGGCGCCCGTCGTTCCGCCCGCGCTCGTGGAGCAGCTCTCTTTGGGCGGAAGGCTGGTCATGCCGGTGGGCGATGCGGTGCAGTCGTTGCGGGTGGTCGACCGAACTTCTTCCGGCATCGTGCTCTCAGAGCACGAACCGGTACGTTTCGTGCCCCTCCTGGGAGGAGTGGGTTAAATGCTTGGAAGGAGCCTTGAGATGACGAAAGGGTGGGGTCGCCGAGTGGCCTTCCTCCTGGGCTTGGCAGGGATTTTGGCGGGTTGTTCGAGCGCGGTCAAAGCGCCGGTGGCCGATCGATCGACGGGCGCTCCAATGGCTGCGTCAGCCACGGCAACGCAAGCGACACCCGCAGCCCCTGGCCCGGTCCATCACGTCGTTCAACCCGGTGAGACGTTGCGCGGCATCGCGAGGCAATACGGGGTCTCGGTCGATGAGCTGGTGACGCTCAACCGGCTCTCGGATCCGAATCACATCGTCGTTGGCCAGACCCTCAGGGTTCGCGAAGGTCCGTCTTCGTCGCCGGCCGAGGCGAGTGGAGTGCAAGTGGTTCCGGTGCCGCTCGATGGTGCGCCTCAGGCGGTGAGCGCTGCGCCGGTGGTGACTTCGCCCAAGGGCGGGCGAACCGGTGCAGAGGCAACGTCCGCGCCCCTCGCCCCGAAGGCCGAAGACAGGGCGCCGGGGGCAGGCGAGGGCTGGCAATGGCCGGCAGACGGGCCGCTCCTTACCCGTTTCAACGGCACGAGCGTCAAGGGCATCGACATCGGCGGCAAGACGGGTGATCCGGTGCGCGCAGCGCTCGATGGTACGGTCTCTTACACCGGCGAGGGGATCGAGGGCTATGGACTCATCGTGATCATCCAGCATCCCAACGACTACGTTTCGGTGTATGCCCACAACAGCAAAGTCCTCGTCAAGGAGGGCCAGCAGGTCAAGCGTGGTGAGGTGATCGCGGCCATCGGCCAGACCGGGAAGGACGTGAAGCAGCCGAAACTGCATTTCCAGATCCGCAAGGCCGGTCAAGCGGTCGACCCGCTCAGACTCTTACCGTCACGCTGAGGAGGCACTCATCATGGAGGAGGACGACGTCACAGGCATCCAGGATATCCATGCCGACGGTGAGGTGGCTTGGTGGCGTGACCTGGGCGAGGCGACCGAGGAAGTTCCTCCCGAGATTTTGGCGTTCGACGAAGACAAGGTCGTCGATGACGAGCTCTTTTCCGATGTCACGCAACGCTATCTCAACGAGATCGGCACCTACCCCTTGCTCACGCCCGAAGAGGAGCGGCGGTTGGCGCAGCTCGCCAAGGAGGGGGACGAGGCGGCGCGCCGGACGATGATCGAACGCAACCTGCGCCTGGTGGTGAGCATCGCCAAGCATTACCAACACCGCGGGCTTCCCTTTCTCGATCTCATCGAGGAAGGAAACTTGGGCTTGATCCACGCGTTGGAGAAATTCGATCCTTCTCGAGGGTTTCGCTTTTCCACTTATGCCACGTGGTGGATACGGCAGAACATCGAGCGAGCCATCATGAACCAGGGGCGCACGATCCGCTTGCCGATCCACGTGATGAAGCGCATCAACCGGCTCTATCACGCGCGACGTGCGCAGGCCGTGGAGCAGGGCAGCGAGACGCCCCAGTCCTTGGCCGAACGGCTCGGCCGTCCGGTGGAAGAGGTGCACGAGTTGCTCGCTTTACTGGAACCGACGACTTCGCTCGATGCGCAGATCGACCGCGATGCGGCAAAATCCCTCGTCGAACTGGTGGCCGATGAATCGAGTACGACGCCCGAAGAGCAGATCTACGATGCCGAACTCGAAGCGCTGGTCCAGCGTTGGCTCGACGCCCTGCCGTCCAAACACCGTTTCGTCATCATCCATCGCTATGGATTGCGCGGGATCCTGCCGTGCACGCTCGAAGAGCTGGCCGATCAGATGGGGCTGACGCGCGAGCGGGTGCGTCAGATCCAGATCGAATCCTTGCGTCGCCTGCGTCGCATGGCGCGTGATTCGGGCCTCGACGGTCAGACGCTCTTTTCCTGACGGATCCACGAGCGGATCGTCGCGCATGGTNCGATATGTCTCGGTCGCTGCGCTCCGTGCGCCTTGCGCTTCATCCCGCTCGCTCATTTCTTCAGCGTCTCCTTGGCACGAAGCACCCTGCATGCGGCGGTAAAAAGACCATCGAGAAATGACCGGCGCTCGCGCTGCACGACGACGCGATCGGGGCGCGCCGCGGATCGATTCACTGATGCTTACGCAGGCGTCGGCGTAGCCGGCGCAGGGCTTGGCGCATTGCGATGGCCGCTTCGTCCGAACCGCGGCCATAGCGTGCTTCGAGATAAGGGCGGAGCACGGCCTCGATCGCATCGCTTGCTTCGGGGAAGCGGGTCATCAGTCGCCGGCCATAGTCGAGCGGGCCTTCCGCTGGGGCGCGCGCCAGGCCATGCCGTGCCATCGAGCGGCAGAATCGTTGCCACTGGCGTTCGAGCGGGTCGCGTGGTGCGTACGGGCGCTGCATCCTCCATGCGAGCAAGAAGGTCAGTGCGAGCACGATTCCCGTCGCAGCGATGGCCCAGCCCAGGGCACGATCCGGCCTCCAGCCTAGAATCCGCCATAGGCGATGCTGGCGATCGGCGTCGAACCCCGCGACCCAGACGTTCCAGCCGTATTCCCAGGCTTCGAGCTGGGCGCGCAAACGCCAAGCCCAGCGCCATTCGGGCCGCAACAGTAGCGGCACGCCCTCACGCCCGCCGAGCACTTCACCCAGCTGGCGATCGGCGCGCTCGGGCTGGGCGAAGAGGGTGGGATCGACGCTGATCCAGCCCGTACCCTCGAACCAAACCTCCACCCACGAGTGGGCGTCCGCCTGACGAATGGTCCAATTGCCATTGGCGGGATTGCGTTCGCCGCCGAGGTAGCCAAGAACGATGCGGGTGGGGATCCCGGCGGCGCGGGCCATCACGGCGAAGGCATCGGCGAAGTGCTCGCAGAACCCGGCACGGACCTCGAAGAGCACCTGGTCGGCGCTATCGCGCTCCATGGGCGGGGGGGTCAGGGTGTAGCGTAATCCCCGTTCACGGAAAAAATCGATGATGGCCGCTAGCCGGTCTTCGGTTCGGGGGTATCGGGTGGAGAGGGCTTCACCGACTTCTCGGGTGCGGGGATTGACCCCCGGCGGCAGGAACGTCAAAGCGCGGATCGAAAGCGGGGAGAGGGGCTCCGGGAGGGGTTCGCCCGAGCGGGCTTCACCCTCGAAAAGGGTGCGCTGCAATAGAGGCCGGCGAGTACGCCAGGAACCGGTCGGCATGCGTTCCACGTCCGCCGCGCCGCGCAGCGCATGGGTGCGCTCCAGGGTGAATACCCACGTGAGGTCGGAGGGTTCCTGGAGACTGCGGTAGCGTACGTGAGCTGGCTGGGGCGAGGCGTCGAGCATGGGGTTTGCTGCCCGCCACGAAGAGGGTTTCCAGCTCCGACCGTCGTAGACTTCGAGCACCGGACCTCGCCAGTAGCGAGGGGTGGGTAGCCGTCCTTCCAGGACTTCGACGACGAAGGCGATCTCGTCGGATCGGGCAAGGCTTGCGATGCTGCCCGCTTCCATCGTCTCGGACATTCCGGTGCGTCCGGCACGAGCGTCGGCGGGCAGTCCCCACAGTGGCCCGGGAACGCGCGGCACCAGCACGAACAGAAGCACGGCGAGCGGGAGTGCCCAGAGCATCGCACGGCCGGCATCGCGATCCGCCAGAGCGAGAGGGGCCGGAAGGATGGGGGAAACCGTCAGTCGGGCGCAGGCGAGCAGGACGAGACCCGCCCCGCTGAATGCCACCAGCGCGTGCAGCGGCGTTTGCCCGCGCAAAAATACGGCCGTGAGCAAAAAGAGAGTGAGTACGGCGACGGTGCGTTCGTCTCGCTCGGTGCGCGCCTCGAGCCACTTGACCCACACCAGCAAGGCGACGAGGGCGACTCCGGGCTCTTGGCCGAACCAGTAGCCATATTCCTGAATCCGTGGTCACCAAAGTCGAAACCTTTCCTGTGAG
>NZ_JAAAUB010000011.1:0-69416 GCF_012911495.1 Tepidiphilus baoligensis | reverse complement strand
TTTTATCAGAGGCGAGGAGGGAGGGGTTTTTCGAGGTGCCCAAGGATTCGTCAGAATTTCTGTGGACACCTCGACCCCTACTGATCCAAACTGATCCGCGCCATCGGACGGGCAAGAGCCGGCTTTACCCCCATCTCGATGACCTCTTGCGACGACATCCGGCGCACGGAGGGCTCGTGCAGCCCAACGCCATCCCTTGGTAATGCCCACCCACGCTGCTGGGCGCCGAAAGTGGTCGAGGCTGAGTAAAATCGGGTACGATGCCGTAACGAGCGGCCAAAACGACGAAAATCGATGACAAACAAATATCTATCGTCATCGACGGCCTATTACAATCCATATTTCATGAAAAAATGGTTTGATCTATGTTTCGAAAAACAATTAGAAATCTTTTGTCATGGCAATAGCTGCCCCTGATACTTTTATGCTTGAATAGCAAAATGTCCGGACTTTATACAAAATTTTTGAGTAACGAATTTTCTTTGCTTGCAATAAAAAGACATTTTATTTCATTTGAAAAGACATGATATCAATAAAATACAGGCAATATCCGCCAAAACAAACTCGTCAAGTGGTATACTATTTACTTATTGGGATTTCACGGCGATCAAACCCATGATGGAGCATCTCACACAAATCCTCTTACTCCTGTCCATAGCGATAGCCGTCGTGGTTACATTTCAGCGGCTACACGTCCCGACCAGTCTGGGTTATTTATTGGTGGGTGTGATTCTCGGGCCACATACTTTGGGGCCAACGGTTTCGGTACCCGAACTCGAAAAACTCGCCGAATTCGGCGTCGTCTTTTTGTTGTTCACGATCGGGCTCAATTTCTCCCTGCCTCAATTGCAAGCCTTACGGCACCAGATTTTTGGACTGGGAACCGGACAGGTCGTATTTACAACCTTGCTCGTTGGAATCGTCGCGTGGCTCGCGGGGTTTCCTGTCGCGGTCGCGTTCGTGTTCGGCGCCGCCTTCGCCCAGTCGTCGACCACCATTATCGCAAGCATCCTGAAGGAACGAGGCGAAGACAACACTCAGCACGGGCGCCTCGGGATTGCCATGTCTGTTTTCCAAGACGTCACCGCCGTTCCATTTATCGTCATCATACCCGTGCTGGGCACCTCGGTCTCCGCCGGGGTATTGGCAGGCTCTTTGGGTTGGGCGCTTGCGAAAGCCATGCTCGCGTTCGCACTGGTGTTCATTGCCGGGCGTTGGTTGCTGCGCCCGCTGTTTCATATCATTTCCGAGCAGCGATCGCTCGAAATATTCACGTTGGCAGTGCTGCTGATCGCCTTGCTCGCAGCGTGGACTACAAACAACCTCGGCTTGTCGCTGGCATTCGGGGCATTTCTGGCTGGAATGATGCTGGGCGAAACGGAATTCCGTCATCAGGTGGAATCGAGCATACGTCCGTTCCGTGATGTACTACTTGGCCTGTTCTTTATTGGCATCGGCATGCGTTTCGACCCAACCGCGATACCACCAATATGGCACTGGGCCCTAGTCGGCGCGCTACTCATTCTGGCGAGCAAGACGCTGATCGTCGCCGCAATGCTGTGCAGGACTGGGGTTGACAACCAAGTCGCGTGGCGTACCGGCTTGTTATTGAGCGTGGGCGGCGAATTCGGCCTTGCCCTCATTGCCATCGCATTGGATTCCAACGTGATCGAAGGGCAACAGGCTCAGATTGCGATCACCTCGGTATTGCTTTCGATGATCGCAGGCGCCGTGCTCATTCGTTTTAATGGTGTCATTGCGTCCCGGCTCGTCAGTACCTCGCATGCCGAGACACCAAGTATTCCCGAGTTACCGGAAACATCGGAACAACAGGTCGTAATTGGTGGTTATGGTCGCGTAGGCCACACCATCGCTGTGCTCTTGCATTCATTCGGTATTCCATTCGTGGCTTTTGACATCGATCCGAAGCGGGTCGCCCAGGGAAGAGCAGATGGTTTCCCTGTATATTACGGTGATATATCTGATCCAGAATTGCTGGCAGCCATCCATGTAGAACGCGCGTCGCTGATAGTGCTTACCACCGACGATCCCACCAAAGCATTACATGCTCTTGCATATTTGCGCAGGAATTGTCCGCAGGTACCGGTCGTCGCGCGGGCACGGGATCTCGAAACGAGCGCAAAGCTCCTTCAAGCCGGCGCGGTTTACGCCTATCCGGAAGCCATTGAAGCGAGCCTGCGCCTTGGCGCAGCGGCGCTACAGATACTTCGGGTGCCGTCTGACGTCATTGATCAAGAGATCCAAGGAATCAGGGACTTGGGCTACAAGCCCGTGCTGGAAGATGAGCCGGACAAGCAGGAAAAAGCTGCCCATTGACGGACTTGTTGGTGGCGCAGACAGATATCGGACAGGATGTACAGCCGCCTTTGGGTTGGCGCCAGGTCCTGGATGATTCCGTGGTCTTTTTTATGAAGCGTTCCGCTTTTTGACTTCGTCGAAACTTGCGCCGATCGTTTTCCGCGAACCATCTTTTCATGGCTTCGATGGGTGTGAAATGCACCATGGCTTTGACCTCGCTGATGCGGCCGTTGCATTGGTCAGCCGATGCTCGATCTCGAGCGCCTGGTATAGGACATCGAAGGTATGCGCTTCCGTAGGGGTATGTTCTTGCGCGGGTAATGAATCGGTGAATTCCTTGCCGTTGTAGGAGAGGGTCATACTCAGGCACGAGAGGCTGCCTCGAGAAGTGCTTGAGGAAGCGCCGGGTCTTCAGTATCGGTGCTTGTTGCCATGTCGAATGTTCTCCTCCGACACCCCGGTTCTCGGACAAGGCGGCGCACCGGCAGGTTCGAGCTTTGAATGGTGCGCCGGGTCGCAGGGGTCGTGGCGGCGCTCTCGTACAGTCGGCCCCTCACGACCCAAGAATGATGCACGACGTCGCGGGTCGATGCGATCGTCCGGGACCTGACGCATTAGAGGCACTCCACACGGCGTTCGCTCGAAGCCTAGACCAAGCCCTCACCCCCTGTTTCTCGCTTCCGAGCAGTCCCCGAAGCGAGCGCATGGGCCGCGCGGGTCGTCTCGGGCAGGCGGTAGCGGGTGGTGCAGGCCATCACCCAGTCTACGGCGCGCTCGAGGCTCACGCGATGGCCGATGGAGACGTAGACCGGATGCACGCCCACGCGGGTGCGCAGCACGGCGCCGATGATTTCGCTGCCGTCGCGCAGCGGTACCCAGGCGCCGCGCCGTTGCGGCACCGGTTCGTGCATGCCGATGAGGCGCGACTTGGCCACGCCGATGCTGGGCAGATCGGTGAGCACGCCCAGGTGGCAGGCGATGCCGCAGCGGCGCGGATGCGCCCGGCCGTGGCCGTCGACGAGGAGCAGGTCGGGCGGGGCCGAGAGCCGCTCCAGCGCCTGCAGCACCACCGGCAGCTCACGGAAAGAGAGCAGCCCCGGCACATAGGGGAAGTTCACCTCGGATTCCGCGACCGCCGTCTCGATCAGGGCGAGCGAAGGGAAGTCGAGCACGGCAATGGCGGCCCGTCCCCGCGTGCCGCCGCCGGGAAAGCCGACGTCGATGCCGGCCACGCGCTCTATCTGCCCGTGCGCCTCCTCGCACACGACCCGCCGGGCGATCTCGCGCTGCAGGGCGATCGCCTCGTCCACCGTGCGGGGGTGCAGCAGGGAGAGATCCGTCATCCGCCCTCCCCTGCTGCCGTGGCCGCGGGGCGGGGCCTGCGGCTCATCATCACCACCCCGCCGATCACCAGGCCACAGCCGGCGAGCTGAGCGAGGGTGAGCGGTTCGTCGAGCAACCAGGCGCCGAGCAGCAGGGTGAGTACGGGGCCGAGGGTGCTGATCATGGATACCGGCCCAGGACCCAAACGGCGGATGGCCTCCGAGGCGAGCCACACGGGGGCGACGGTGGAGACGAGGCCATGGCGAGGCCGAGCCACAGCACCGGCGCCGGTTGCTGCCATAGCGAAGGCAAGGGCCGCATGACAATGAACTGGCCAAGCACAAGCAGGCAGGCAAAAGTCGTCGCCCAGGCGCTGAGCCGGGTGGCGCCGATCTTCCCCACCACTTGGCCGGTTCCCAGCAGATAGAGCGCAAAGGCCACGGCCGAACCAAAGACGAGCGCTCCGCCGAGCAAGACGTCGTGCACGCTACCGGGATTTTGCCCGAGGTCATGCACCAGCGCGAGCGCCAGGCCGGCGTAGCAGACGGCGAGCGAGGCGACGGTGCGGCGGTCGAGTCGCGTGCCGAGAAACGCCGCGGACATGAGCACGACCAGCGTCGGATAGCAGAAGAGGATCATGCGCTCCAGGCCCGCGCTGATGTAGCGCAGCCCCAGGAAGTCGAGGTAACTCGATCCGTAATAGCCGAGGAAACCGAGCACGAAGAGCGTGCCCCATTGCCGCGCGGTGAGGCGATGGGTCGCCTTTTTCTCCGCCGCCCAGCCGAGCAGCAGGAAGAACGGCAGGGCGAATCCCATGCGCAGCGCAAGGATCGTTTCGGCGTCGACGCCGTAGCGATAAGCGAGCTTGACGAGCACCGCCTTGAAGGAGAAACCGAAGGCGCCGGCAAAGGCCATCCACCAGCCGAGCGCGGTGTGTTCCCGAGTCGTCATCGTCTTTCTCTTTTTACTTCACAAAACATCGTCCCACCGGACGACAGATCGAACCCGGCACCCAGAAAAGTTGCTCCGGATGCCAGGTACCGAAATAGGCGCGCAGCTTGCGTGCGGCCTGGGGTTCACGCTCCAGCGCCACGGCGGGTACCCCGAAAGCGCGGGCGGTGAGCAGCAGATGCAGGCTCGTGGCGCAGACTTCCACCGCGCCGGCGGCGAGCCCGCCGATCGCTTCGAGCTCGAGTTCGGCAATGAGGCACGCCGCCGCCCGGCTCGAAGGCGAGAGAAAGCGAAAAAGGCGCTCGAGCGCTTCCAGCGTGTCGTGCCACGGGGCGGCCCCCGCTCGGACGAGCGCGAGCCGTTCCCCGTGTTCTTGGCGCGATTCCAGCCAGGCGGCGAGCGCCGCGAGCCACGGATCGGTAGCGCATTCGGCGGCGAATTGCACCAGGCGATAGGCACCGAGGCGTGCGCGCCAGTCGCCCGCACGCGCCCTGAAGGCATGCGCAAGCTTCGAGGCGGTGAGCGCCTCGGCGGGATCCGGCGCGAGCGGCAGGTACAACCCTCGTCGGGCGAAGATCGCCCGGGTGCGGGCATCGCGCACGTGCGCTTCGTCCGCTTCCGCGAGTGCCGTGAATGCGGTGCGCTGGATGCTGCGCGGCAAGGTCTCGAGCCCTGTACCGCCGCAAGGGGCGAACTCGAGGCGGCGCACTCCGGGTGCATCGCGCCGGCGCAGCACGTAGGGCAACGGCCGATGCGTACCGAGCAGGCGCACCGCCTCGCGGCGACGGGCGCAGGGGTCGGCATCGAAACGGGCGATCACCCGCGCGGCACTTTCTTCGTCGAGCAGCATCACCGCCGTGGTCCAGGCATCGCAATTGAGGATCTCTCCGCCGACGTGACGCAGGTCGTAGCCGCCCGGGGTCAGATCCGAAAGCACTTCGGGCAGGGGATGCACGGCGAATCCGGCCACGGCGCGCGCATCCCAGGCACGCAGTCCCGCGAAGTGCACGCGCCGCCCGCCACTGGCCCCGGCGGCGAGCCGGGCGAGCAGCAGGTCGCCATAGTTGTGCCGGTCGAAGGCACCGAAGAGCACCAGGTCGCTCATATCGCCCGGCGCAGGCGCAGCGAGTGCGTCACCACGAAGAGGCTGGAGAGGCTCATCGCCGCGGCGGCAAGCATGGGGTCGAGCAGCCAACCGGTCCACGGATGGAACGCACCGGCCGCGAGCGGAATGAGCGCCACGTTGTAGCCGTAGGCCCAGACGAAATTCCAGCGGATGGTGCGACGCGTGGCACGCGCGAGGCGCACGGCCTGCGGCACGGCGGCCGGATCGCCGCGCATGAGCACTACGTCGCCGGTCTCGATCGCCACGTCGGTGCCGGTGCCCATGGCGATGCCTACGTCGGCCTGGGCGAGCGCCGGCGCGTCGTTGATGCCGTCGCCGACGAAGGCGAGCCGCCGTCCCTGCGCTTGCCATTGGCGCAACACCTCGGCTTTTTCTTCCGGGCGCACTTCGGCACGAACTTCCTCGATGGCGAGCGACCGAGCCACCGCCTCGACGCTACGGCGAGAATCGCCGGAAAGAAGCGCCACCCTCAGCCCAAGCGCATGGAGTTCGGTCACTGCCGCCGCACTCGTGGGCTTGAGCGGATCGGCAAACGCCATGACCCCCACGGGCACTCCCTCCGCTACCACCCACACGAGCGTTCTCCCCTCGCTCGCCTGCGCCTCGGCCCACGCCTCCAGCAGCGGCTCTGGCGCCCGCGCACCCGTTTCCGTGTCCACGAAACGGCGCGACCCCACCGCGAGCCGCACGCCCTCGACGCGGCCGCGGATGCCGCCGCCCGGCACCGGTTCGACCGCCTCGGTGGCGGGTAGCGGCACTTCGCCCACCGCCGCGAGCAGCGCGCCGGCGATGGGATGCTCGCTCGCTTTTTCCAGGGCGGCCACGCGCAGCAGCCACTGCTGCGCCTCGCCCGGCGCACTCCAGGACGAGGCCACCAGTGCCGGTCGACCGGCGGTGAGGGTGCCCGTCTTGTCGAAGACCACGGTGTCGATCTCGGCGAGCCGCTCCAGGGCCGCGCCACGGCGCACGAGGATGCCGCATTCCGCCCCCCGCCCCGTGGCGACCATGAGGGCGACGGGCGTGGCGAGCCCCATCGCACAGGGGCAGGCGATGAGCAGCACACTCACCGCGGCGACGAAAGCGTAGGAGAGCCGCGGCTCGGGGCCGAAGGCCAGCCAGAGCGCAAACGTGAGCGCCGCCACGGCGAGCACCAGCGGCACGAACACGCCGGCCACGCGGTCGGCGAATGCCTGGATGGGCGGTTTCTCGGCCTGAGCCCGTTCGACCAGCGCGATGATGCGCGCGAGCAGGGTCTCACGGCCGACTTCGGTCACTTCCATGGCGAAACCGCCGGAAGTGAGCACGCTGCCGCCGACGACCCGGTCGCCGGGGCGCTTTTCCACGGGCAACGGCTCGCCGGTGAGCATGGACTCGTCGACCCAGCCTGCTCCCTCGCGCACGATGCCGTCGGCGGGCAGGCGCTCACCCGGGCGTACCTGGACCCGGTCGCCGGGGCGCAGTTCCTCGACGGGCAATTCCCACACCGAACCGTCGTCGCGCAGAACCCGGGCCGAGCGCGGCTGCAGCCGCAGCAAGCGCGAGATGGCGCGGGATGCCCGGCCGCGGGCGCGCGCCTCCAGCATGCGTCCCAGCAGAATCAAAGCGACGATGACGCCGGCCGACTCGAAATAGAGGTGGGCGCTGCCCGGCGGAAAAATGTTCGGCACGAGCCAGGCGAGCAGCGAATAGCTCCACGCCGCCCCCGCTCCCAGCAAGACGAGGGCGTTCATCGCCGGGGCGCCGTGGCGCAGCTCCGCCCAGCCGGCACGCAGCAGCGGCGCACCGCAGACGAAGAGGATGACGGAAGAAAGGATCGCCTGCAGCGCCTGCCACACCCAAGTCGGCGCGAGACGGGCAAAGCGCGCTTCGCCACCCGGCAGCATCGGCCCCATGGCGATCAGCACGAGCGGCACCGCGAGCCCCACGGCCCAGAGCACCCGGCGCCGCGCCATGCGTGTGGCTTCGTCCTCTTCATCGGGGGACGTCTGCCGCGCCCGCGCCACCGGCTCGTAACCAAGCTCCCGGATCGTACGCCGGATGGCGGCCTCGTCGACCCGGCTCGGGTCGTAGTGCACCGTGGCGCGCTCGAGCGCCAGATTGACGCTCGCCTGCCGCACGCCCGGCAAGCGCTGCAGGCCCCGCTCGATGCGTCGCACGCAGGCGGCACAGGTCATGCCGCGAATGCCGAGCTCGAGTTCGGCCTCTTCGGCCACGCCCGCGTCAGACGAGCTTTGCGTCATAACCTTCTTCGAGGATCGCCTCGATCACCGCCTGCGGGCTCGGGTCGCCTTCGATCACCACTTCCTCCCGCTCGCGGCTCACCGACACGACGCGCTCCACACCTGGTACTTTTTTGAGCGCCTCGGCCACGGCCTTCTCACAGTGCGCGCAGCTCATCCCCGTGACTTGGTAACGTTGTTGCATCGCCCTTGCTCCTTTCTGTCAAACTTCCAACGGCGAAGAAGAGAGCAGCGCCGCCACGTCCTCTTCGGTGAGCGCAAACCCGCCCGCCTCGCCCGTCTCCAACGTGCCTTCGGCAAGCGAGCGTTTGCGCGCCTGCATCTCCAGCATTTTTTCTTCGACCGTATTGGCGGCGATCAGTTTATAGACGAAGACCGGCTTGTCCTGACCGATGCGGTGCGTGCGGTCGATCGCCTGCTCCTCCACCGCCGGATTCCACCAGGGGTCGAAGAGGATCACCGTGTCGGCCTCGGTGAGGTTGAGCCCCACGCCGCCCGCCTTGAGGCTGATGAGGAAGACCGGCGCGTCGCCCCGGCGAAAGCGATCGATCACCTCGTCGCGCCGACGGGTGCTACCGGTGAGTTTCACATAGGGAATCTTCTGCTCGGCGAGCACCGGCTCGATGCGCTCGAGCATCTGCACGAACTGGGAGAAGACGAGGATGCGGCGCCCCTCTTCGACGAGCTCGGGCAGGGTTTCGCGCAGCCAGTCGAGCTTGGCCGACTCCTTCACCTGGCGCGCCTGCGGCAGGTCGACCAGCGTGGGGTCGCAGCACACCTGCCGTAGTTTGAGGAGCGCGTCGAGCACCGTGATCTGGCTGCGGGCGAGCCCCTTTTCGGCCAGCGCCCGGCGCACGCGCTCCTGCATGGTCAACCGAATCGCCTCATAGACCTTGGCCTGTTTCTCACCCAGCGTCACGGTCTGGACGATCTCGGTCTTGGGCGGCAGCTCCGCCACCACCTCCGCCTTGGTGCGCCGCAGCAGGAACGGGCGAATGCGCCGGCGCAAGTGTTCGAGACGCGCCGCGTCGCCCTCCTGCTCGATCGGATGGCGATACCAGCGGTTGAAGGTCTCGAGCGAGCCGAGAAAGCCCGGCATGAGGAAATCGAAAATGGCCCACAGTTCGCCGAGATGGTTCTCCATCGGCGTGCCGGTCAAGCACAGGCGCTGCTCGGCGCGAAACTTGCGCACGTGCTGCGAGACCTGGGCGCGCGGATTCTTGATCATCTGCGCCTCGTCGAGGATCATCACCGACCACGCCTGCGGGCGCAACAGCTCCACGTCGCGCCACACCAGGGGATAGGTGGTGATGACGAGGTCGTGCCCCGGGATCGCCTCGAGCCGTTCGCGCCGCTGCGCCCCGTGCCAGACGAGCACGCGCAGATCGGGGGTGAAGCGCGCCGCCTCGCGCGCCCAGTTGCCCACGAGGCTCGTGGGTGCCACCACCAGCGCCGGTTGCGTGAGCCGGCCAGCGGCCTTCTCGGTGAGCAGGTGCGCGAGCGCCTGCAGCGTCTTGCCCAGGCCCATGTCGTCGGCGAGAATGCCGTGCAGGCGATGCCGGCGCCAGAACTGCAACCAGGCAAGGCCCGTGCGCTGGTAGGGGCGCATCTGCGCCTGCAGCCCCGGCGGTTCTTCCACCGGCATGGGCCCGCCGTGGCGCTCCAGTTCCTCGAGCATGGCCGAGAGGGTCGGCGCCTGGATCTGCGCCAAGGTGCCGGGCGGCAACTCGCGCAAGAGCGAGAAATCGTAGCGCGACAGCCGCACCGGCCCTTCGCGCCGCGGTTCGCGCCGCAGCAATTCGAGCGTCAGTTTCAAGATGGGCGCGATCGGCTCGAGCGGCACCACCGCGCAGGCATCCTCCTCGGGGAAGGGATAGACGATTTGCTCCGGCCAGTCGTCCTCGCCATAGCGCTCGAAGACCTCCGCCGCGAGCTCGGTGAGGTCGATCTCGCGCTCGCCCGCCTTCACCTTGGCGTCGAACGCGAACCAGTCGCCCCCCTCGTCGGCCTGGGCGAGCTCCACGTCCGCCGTGCTCGCCTCCCATTGCTGCGGCCAGAAATCGTCCGCCACCTCGATCTCGGGGGAAAACTCACCCAGCACCCCGGCCTCGAGCCGCTCGCGCAGCTCGTGCCACAACAAGGGCGATTCGGCCTGCGCCTCGTATTCGGCGAAATCGGGCCAGGCGAGCGTCATCCGCAGCGGCTCGAGCAGCACCCGCACCGTGCCGAACCACTGTTTTTCCCGGGCCACCGAGCGGTGCGGCAGCTCGAGGCGCACCTCGTCCCCGAAGGGATGATGGACTCGCCCCTGAGCATCGACGGCGACTTCGCCGTAGCGCACTTCGGGACGCACGCGCCGCCGCCCTTGCTCGTCGCGCCACAGGATCAGGAGAAAGCGCGCCGGCTCCTCGACCCGCGTAGTCGCCACCGGCGCCGGGGCCGGCAAGGCTTGGCCGAAGAGCTCGCTCCAACGGCGCGCGAACACCGGCGCGTCCTCCTGAGGCACCGGCGGCAGGGCATCGAGCCGCTCCACGTCGCCCCAATCGAGCCCTTCGGGCAGCAACAAAGGGCCCACCGTATGGGTCTTTCGCTGGAAATAGTGCCAGGGCTGCATGAAGCGCAGCGGCACGATGCCCGCATCGCCATTGCCTTCCACGTGCCACACGCCCTGAAAGGCTCCGCGCGCCGTCTCGCGCCACAGCCACAGCAAGCGCCTCGGCTCGCCCCAGCGCAGGAAGACGCCCTCCGTGTGCGATCCCAGGCAGGCGCGGCCGCTCTGGACGATGGCGGCAAAGGCCGCGCCGAGCCAGGTTCGCGGCGGGCCGTGCATCGAGGCCACCGCCAGCCCCATCAAATCGGCGACGGTGAGCGCCCCGTAGACTTCGGGGTGGTAGTAGATCGTGAGGAGATCGACGGGCTTGCCGGCGACGAAGCGGCGCGGATCGCGCTTGTAGGGGCGGGTGAGGAAGGCATTCCAGCCGAAGATACCGCGGCGCTCGTCGAGCCGCACGTCGTAGAGGATGCGCTCCGGCGGCTGCTGGTCCGGCCCCGGGTGAGGGTGCGGCTCGTGGCGATGAAAGCGCAGGCGGGCCGTCTCCTCGATCCAGCGCATCGCCGGGGAACGCTTGGCCTCCAGAATCTCGGCGGCCCGCTCGGCGACGGCGGAAACGCCCCCCTTGCCCGGCGCAAGGGGCCGGTTGCCGAGCATGAGCTCGACGAGCTCGCCCAAGGGGATCCGTCCCTCTTCTTCAGGTGGTGGCGCGGCATCCCCTGAACCCGGCGTGTCGAGCGTTTCCGCTTCGGCAGTCTCCTGCTCCAAGAGCCGTTCGCCGAACTCGATGAGCAGCGCCGCGCAGTGCTTGCACGCCTCCCCGATGGGGCAGGTGCAGGAACATTCGATGGACGAGGGTTTGACGTCGCCCTCACCTTTCCATGAAACATCGATGTTCTGGGCGTAAGGAGCGCGCTGCGTGCCCTGGACCCGGCCCGCGATGTGCCAACGCCGCTCGTCGACAGAGAATTCACAGGAACGCACTCTTCCCCGTTGCACCAAGTCTTCCCCCCGTGACCAGTAGACGGGATCGAAGACGTACTGCCTCAACCATTCAAGACGGCGACGGTTGCGTTCTGCCGGATTCATCGCGCGCAAGCCGAGGAGAAAGAGAATCCCACAGTATAATTGGCCCAAGGTGCAAACTCAATCGCAACGCGGCAGGAGAGGCAATGGCTGGCCATTCCAAATGGGCAAACATCCGTTTCCGCAAAGAACGGCAGGATGCCAAGCGCGGCAAGATCTTCACCCGGCTCATCCGCGAGATCACCGTGGCCGCCCGCAACGGCGGGGGCGACCCGAACTTCAACCCCCGGCTGCGCGCCGCCATCGACAAAGCCAAAGAACACAACATGCCCTCCGAGAACATCGAACGGGCCATCAAGCGCGGCACCGGTGAGCTCGAGGGGGTGAGCTACGAAGAGATCCGCTACGAAGGCTACGGCCCGGGCGGCGCGGCGGTGCTCGTCGACTGCATCACCGACAACCGCACGCGCACCGTGGCCGAAGTGCGCCACGCCTTCAGCAAGCACGGCGGCAACCTCGGCACCGAAGGCTGTGTCGCTTTCCAGTTCAAGCACTGCGGCCAGATGATCTTCGCCCCCGGCACGAACGAAGAGGCGCTCCTCGAAGCGGCGCTCGAAGCCGGGGCCGAAGACGTGATCCCCAACGAAGACGGCTCGTTCGAGGTCATCACCCCGCCGTTCGAGCTCGAGCGCATCCGCGCGGCGCTGGAAGCGGCCGGTTTCACCCCGGCCATGGCCGAAGTGGTGTGGAAACCGCTCAACGAAATCGAGCTCACGGGCGAGGATGCCGCCAAGATGCGCAAGCTCCTCGACGCCCTCGAATCGCTCGACGACGTGCAGGCGGTCTACACTTCGGCGGTCTTCGACGAAGAGGAACCATGACGGCGGCGCGCATCCTCGGCCTCGACCCGGGGCTGCGCATCACGGGGTTCGGTGTCATCGAACGACACGGCGCCCGGCTCGCCTACGTCGCCAGCGGCTGCATCCGCAGCGGCGAAGGCACCCTACCCGAGCGGCTCGCCACGCTCTTTCGCGGCGTGGAGGAGCTCATCGCCACCTACCACCCGGCCGAGATCGCCGTCGAAAAAGTCTTCGTCAACCTCAATCCCCAATCGACCCTGCTCCTGGGGCAGGCGCGCGGCGCCGTGCTCTGCGCCGCAATCCTCGGCGCCACGGCCGTGCATGAATACACGGCACTGCAGGTGAAGCAGGCCGTGGTCGGCTATGGCAAGGCCGACAAAACCCAGGTACAGGAGATGGTGAAGCGGCTGCTCGGCCTCGATGCCGCCCCCGGTGCGGACGCAGCCGACGCGCTCGCCTGCGCCATCTGCCACGCGCACCAGAGCACCCACCCTTACGCCGCCCAGGCCGTGCGGCGCCGCGGTGGGCGGCTGCTCGTTCCCCCGCCCTCGCGCCGATGACCCCGATCGCACTATGGCCCGCCTGGGCGCGCAACCTACCGCGCCTGCTGCTGCTGGGACTGCTCGGCTGGTGGCTCATGAGCAGCGCCACCGCCAACGAGATCGCCGCCGGTCTGGCGCTTTTCCTCTTGGGTCTACGCTCCCTCGAAGACGGGGTGAAGGCGCTCGCCGGCAGCACGCTCGACACGCTCATACGCACGAGCACCCGCAGCACGTTCGGCGGGCTCGCCTTTGGGTTCTTCGCCACCGCCGCGGTGCAATCGAGCAGCATCGTCTCGCTCCTGACGATGTCTTTCGTCTCCGCGCGGATGGTCACTCTCGGCGGCGGCCTGGCCATCATCGTGGGCGCCAACCTCGGCACCACCACCGGCACCTGGATCTTCGCCACGCTGGGCACCTCGCTCGATCTGGCGCGATATGCCCTGCCATTCGTCACGCTCGGCATGGTGCTGCGTTTTTCTCGGGAACGCCCCTTCTGGGCCGCGGGACACGTCCTGATCGGCCTCGGCTTGATCCTATTCGGTATCCATTATCTGAAGATCGGTTTCGAACTCTTCCAGCACCAGTTCGACCTCAGCGCCTACGCCCTACCGGGGTATCAAGGGGTACTGGCCTACACCGTGGTCGGCACCCTCATCACGCTCGTGATGCAATCGAGCCACGCGACCATGCTGCTAACCGTAGCCGCACTCGCCTCCGGGCAGATAGGGTTTGACAATGCGCTCGCCATCGCCATCGGTACCAACATCGGCACCACCGTCACCGCGCTGCTCGGCTCCATCGGCGCCGACCTCGACGCCAAGCGGCTCGCGCTCGGCCACGTTCTCTTCAACGTCTTCACCGCCCTGCTCGCGCTGGCCGCCTTTCCGCTCTTTCTCGCTGGCACGCTACTCGGCTCGAGGCTGATCGGCCTGCCGCAAGACGATCCGCTGCTGCAACTCGCCTTCTTCCACACCTTCTTCAATCTCGTGGGCGTGTGCCTCCTCCTGCCAAACCTCTCCCGCTTTCTCCGGTTGCTGCAAACCCTCGTGCCCGAGACTGCCCAAACGCTCACCGCCCCCAAATACCTCTCGCCCGCCCAGCTCACAACGCCCGAGATCGCCCTCGAATCGCTGCGCAAGGAAACCTGGCGCCTGTTCGACCGAGCGATCGACCTCATCGCCCTGGTGATGCAGGTCGATCCCAAAGCCATGCGCGCTGGCGAGAATCCTCACGAACTCGATCGCCCGCCCGCGCGAATCCATACGCTGGACATCGATGGCCTGTACCGCTCACGCATCAAACCGCTTTCCGGACTCATCGTCGACTTTGCCGCCCGCATCGCCGCCACCCCGGAAGTCGCCACCAAAATGCAGCGAATCCTGCAGGCCAGCGCCGCGATCCAGGAAGCGGTGAAAGACACCAAGCACCTACAGAAAAACCTCGTACGGTGTTTGACGCACTCCAATCCGATCATCCGCCGCCAGTACTTGCGCTACCGCCGTCACCTCGTCGAAACGCTCTATGCCATCGCCAATCTGCCGCGCGAGCAGGGCAGCGACGGCAGTGCGGCCGAGCTCACGATGGTCACCCACACGGCGCTGGCCCAGCTCGACCCCTTGGCGAACGGTCTGCTGGAAGAATGGCTGAAGAACGGAGAGATTTCGCCCGAAGAAGCCACCTCGATGATGAACGACACGGCCTACGTGCGCCGCATCACCGAGAACCTACTCACCGCCGCCCGCGCGCTGGGCGAGGCGACCCAACCCCCTCACACCCCCTGAGCAAAGCGCCCTCAACCAGAGTACGCGGCGGGACAATCCCGGTGGCGCACCACCACGCGCCCGCGCGCCGCGAACGCCCGCCCCAGCCGCTCCACCAGATAGACCGAGCGATGCTGCCCGCCGGTGCAGCCCACCGCCACCGTGAGATAGGCTCGATGCTCGCGCTCGTAGCACGGCAACCACCGCTCGACAAACCCCGCGATCTCGGCAAACATCGCCCCCACTTCCGGAATCGCCTCCAGCCAGCGCACCACCGGCTCGTCGCGCCCGGTCAAGGGGCGCAGCGCCTTGTCGTAATACGGATTGGGCAAGCAGCGGGCATCGAACACCAGATCCGTATCGAGCGGCACCCCGTGCTTGTAGCCGAAGGATTCGAAGGTGAGCGTGAGCCAGCCGCCCTCTCCGGCGAAGACGAACTCGCGGATCCACGCGCGCAGCATTCCGGCCGAGAGATCGCTCGTATCGATGCGGTGCGCCCGCTGCGACAGCGGCGCGAGCAGCTCCCGTTCGAGGGCGATCACCTCCACCAGCGGCCGTCCTTCGCGCGCCAGCGGATGCGTGCGCCGTGTCTCGGAAAAGCGCTCGAGCAGCACCCCGTCGCGCGCTTCCAGAAAGAGCAGATCGACGCCATGCCCCTGCTCCGCCAGGCGCTCCAGCGTACCCGGCAACGCCTCCAGCCCGCCAGTACGCGCGTCGATGGCGATCGCCACCTGCCCCACCCCTTGCCGCGCCAGGTGCTCGACCACCGGCGCGAGAAAGGCCACCGGCAGGTTGTCGATGGCCATGAACCCCGCGTCCTCCAGCGCCCGCAAGGCCACCGTCTTGCCGGAGCCCGAAAGCCCGCTCACCAGCACGATGCGCATTGGATCTTCTCCGATGGTTCGTTCATTCCCCCGCCTCGAACTCCGCGCTCTCGAAGCGCAGTACGGCGCAATTTTCCCGCACCGTCCGCTGCATGTCGTGGTCGAAGCCTGCCGGAGCATCTGCCTCGATCTCGATCACGATCTTCACCGCGATCCCTGGCCGTACGGTGAAGTGCTGGAGCACCTCATCCACCACGTCGGCGAACTGCTTTTTCGCCGTCACCGGATCGAGCATGATCCTGCCGTAGAACCGTTTCTTCGGCACGATCCACCCAGCCTGCCCGCCTCCTTTGGCTACATCCTCCACGACACGAGGCGAAACGCCAGATCCGCTTGCCGTGGTTCCCGTCTCATCCGGTTTGTAAGGAACACGTGACCCCTCCTCGGCCAGGCGCTGCGCCTCCTCGTAGGCGGCAGCCGTCTGGGGTTCGATCAGCAGCAGCGAAGCATCGAGGATCGGCGCATAGCGTTTGCCAAAACTGAAACCGAGATAACGATCCCCTTCCTTGCCCTGAGCGAACCCGAAAAAATCACGGCTGTCGGAGCCCGACACCAGCGCATCACGAAAGACGCCGTCATCCTTGAGTCGTGGCAAATACAGCTGCTGGCAGCTCTGTTGCCACACGTTGAGCGCGGGCGCCTCCTTGACTCCATCCTTCCAGAACCATTCGCGCAACATCCTGGCGAGGTGAATCGGCGCCCAGACCGTGATGAGCAGCTCGTTTTCCTTCAGGACGCGTTCGATCTCTTGTGACCAGTTCGGTGCGCCGGCATTGAGGGAAAGCGCCTGCCACTGCACCTCGGACAGGCCCCTGCCGGGCAGAGCCTCCTGGCCCGGCACCAGCAACCACTTGTACGTCTCGCGGATCGCCTGCCCCACGGTTTTCTCCGCCTGCGCGAGGCTCTCCTGCGCCTGGCGCGCCATCAGGTTGTCCAGGACGAGGCGGTTGTCCCGATAATCCTCGACGATGCTGCGCCACGCCAGATACGAGCGCACGAGATCCTTCAGACGAAGCACGCTGTCCTGGTCCGCCGCGAGAAAAATGAGGCGGTTCTGCTTGAACCGCGGCTGCTCGCCCCTTTTCCGCAGAATTTCGCTGGCGTGCTCGAGCGCGGGACTCTTCCCGCTCTTGCTGAAAGCCGCATCCGGCGGCAGCACCACGAGCCGCAGCAGCCAATCGTCGGGCACGTCCCCACTGGCGGTAAACACATGAATGCCGCCGAACACCCCGGTCGCGAATTGGCGCTGCAGGCGATCACGGATCGTGGGGAACACGTCTTCCCGCTCATGAAAACGGCGCTTGCGCTCCTCCATCTCGCGCCGCAAATTGGGGCGCGTATCGAACCAATACCGGTTTTGGGCATGATTGAGGTAATGCAGCCGGTCGGTCAGCCGGCTCAGGGCGTCCTTGAATACCCCCAGCGGCTGCCCCGGCTGGGCGACACCGAGCAGCACACGCTCCTGCTCCAGCCCGCGCACCAGCTGGTTGGCGCCGAGCTGCACCGAATGCGGTGCGCTGCCAAGAAAAATGGTGCGCGCCACTCGCCGGCACGCCTGGACCCCACCCAAACGCGGATCGCGATTCTCGATCTCCCAAGGTTCCGAACGCTCGCCATCCACGTCGCGCTCGATCACCGGATCCCAACCTTGCGGCAGGTAGTAAATCGCCTCGTTGCGCACATCGACGTCGTAGAGCGGCAGGCTGCCCGGCAGGATCAGCAGGTCGTTATTGCCATCCTGCCACAGGCGATGGATGATCTTGGCCATCAACTTCAGCACGCCCCGTGTGCGCTGGAAATTCTCCAGCGATGACCAGTCCTCGTAGAGTCGGTCAAACACCTCGGGGTGGATCGGATACGCGCGGATCAACCGGTCGAGATAACGCCCCTCCTGCGTCTCCTGGGGAAACTCCTGACGGTTGCCCAGATAATGGTCGGCAAAAGCGCGACAGACCGCTTCCGCGGCTTGCCGGTCCCCGATCGAAGCGAACAGACGCCGACGCACGATCTCGAACGCCTCCTCGGTCGCCACCGGTTTCCACAGGGCCTGTACCCGGCCAAAATAATGCGCCAGCGTCGCCAGCGCCCGCACGCCGCGCTCACTGCCGGCCTCCTTTTCCGACTCGGGCAAGGAAGCAAGCATCACGGCCGTGGGCACCGCTTTCAGCGCCTCGGTGAGCGCCTGCACGAAACTGAGGTTGGCATCGAACGTACCGCCCGAGAGCGCCTTCCCTTCCTCGAACTGCGAGACATAACGCACCAGCTCGTCCACCAGGATCACACAGGGCGCATGCGCGGCGAGCAGCTGCGCGAGTTCCGCCTTGCCTGGTGCAGTGCCGGTCTCGTCGGCCTCCCGCACCCGTGCGTAACCCGCCTCGCCGCCCAGCTGCCAGGCAAGCTCCCCCCACAGCGTGTGTACCGTGCACCCCTCGTGCACCCGCGGCTTGCCCGCCAGGCCGAGCAGATCGACTCCATCGAGTACGGCAACCCGGGCGCGCGGCAATTCGGTGACGCCGGCCGCATCGAGAATGGGTGGCACGCCCGGCAAATCGCCAGCCGGTACCTCTCCCTTGGCGAGGTGATACACCGCCAACATCGTGTGCGTCTTTCCGCCACCGAAAGCCGTCTGCAGCTGGATGACCGGATCGCCCCCTTTGCCGGCGAGGCGGCGCACCACCGAATCGAGCAGCAGCCGCATCCCCTCGGTAATGAACGTCCGCTCGAAAAATCGCACTGGATTTTGATACTCCTCCCGCGCCGTGCCCCCATGCACGCGGGACAGATCGGCGGCGAACTCCGCCTGCTGGAACGTGCCCTTGAGCACGTCTTCGTGGGGAACGGCGATCTCGCGCCAGGGTTTCAAACTCATGGTTTTTTTGTCCTTGGTTCCTGTTTCAGACAACGGTCCAGGGTAGCGCGGGGCTGTGGCAGCCTCTATCGGTCACGACATGACGACGCTCATGCGCCCTCCAAGCTCATAAACCGATCCCTCTGGACATCCAATGATTCAATCATTCCAAGCCCCTCACATATCCAGCTGCGTCTGGGTACCGATCAACCCCACCTCCCCCGCCGCCCGTTCGATCTCGCTCCAGGCGGTGACGAGTTCGTTGTAGGCGCGCGCCTCCTCGGCCCAGCCTTTGCGCTCGCACAGGGTATAGAGGCGGTAGGCGAGCGTGCGAACGGGGTCGGCGCGCTCGGGCATGCGGGCGAGCAGGCGGCCGGCGGCGGCCTCACCCTCCTGGTTGAGCGCGCGGATCAGCTGGTGCAGTGCCTCCCACACGGGCACGCGGGTGTCGTGCTCGGGCGACCAGTCGGCGGGCAGTTCGTGCCACTTCAAGAGCCGCAGCTCGCCCCGGGCGGATTCGACCACGCCCGCCGCCACCAGCCCGTCCACGCTGGTGCCCTTGGCGCGCGCCAGCACGTCGGCCTCCCCATACTTGCCGCTCGCCCAGCCGTGCTGCTCGAACCAGTGCAGGCAGAACTGGGTGTCGTGGTCGAAGTCGTCCTCGGCCAGAAAGCGGTTGATGAGCGCGAGCGCCGTGCGCACGCTCATCGGCGTGCCGTCGGCCTCCAGCACGGCGGCGTATTGGCTGAAGATCGCCATGCCCGGCCCGATGATGGCCTGGCTCAAGTCCACCGGCGCCACCGGCGAGTGCGCCCCGCCGCGGGTCATCGCCTCCAGCGCCTCGGGCAGCGTCGCGTTCAGTTCGCGCAGGAACTCGCGGCGGCTAGCGGTGGGCGCGTCGGGCGCACGTTTGCGGCAGACGAGCACGATGCTGGAGGCCAGCGCGTTGGTGCCGGAGCCGATCATGCGGTTGCCGAGTTCCGTGCGCATCGGCCAAGTGCCGGTCAGGGCAAAGCCGGCGTCGAGCACCGCCTGCAAGAAGGTCTCCCAGCCGGTGCTGCTGGTGCCCGCCTCGTCCTGGGTTTCCGACTGCTTGAAGGCGTAGTAGATGGTGACCGGAAAGGCCGGGTGCGCCTGCTCGGCCAAGTTTTTGAGCGCCTTTTTCATGCCGTCGAGAAAAAAGCGCTCGGCCGCCTCCTTGCTGCCGTGGCGGTAGGGCGTGGCGACCAGCTCCTCGGCCTTGGGCACGGCGAGCGTGGCGTAGAGATTCGGGAAGATGGGCTTGAGCGCGCGGCGCAACCAGACGTAGAAGAAATCGGAGAGGTCGGCGTAGCCGATGTTGTCGTAGTAGGGAGGGTCGGTGGAGATGACTTTATTCTTGCTGAGCGTTTGGGTTTGGGCGTCGGCTTGCTGTGACAGCCCATCACGCTTTGCCGGTAGCTCAAGCAAGGCTCGAACCATATTGCCTAAGCTCACACCGTAGTCACCTGCAGCTTCGGCAAACACATTGTTTTCTGCGAAGTCCCACATCATGGGAATGGCTTGGCGGCCAAACAAATTCCGAACTTGGGTTTTACTGGTTTCCCATCGGCAAAGCGCGTTGCAGATGTCGGTCAATCGACTCAACGCAATTCCCAAATATACCCCCACCGCCTGCGCATACGCCGTAGCGCCGGTACCGCCGGCATCCAGCCCAATGCCGTCGTCGGCCATGCCCGCTGCCATCGCGTCCTGCCGGCATTTTTCGATGGCCTCCTGCACCAGATCGGAAAAGGTGGTGAGCGCCACCAGTTGGCGCGCGGTGAAGAGGTCACCCCATTCCCTAAGCCCATAAGGCACGCAGGTGCCACCCGTGAGGCGAGCCGGTACGCTGCCAGCAGGTTTCCATTGTGGTTGCGCTTGCCGGGCGGTTTCTTCATGTTCCTGAACGGGCGCCAGATAAACGCGGCCACGCGCGCCTTCGGCCACGATCGCCATGAGCCGCGCACCCATGCGGCCAGCTTGGCCCTCTACCTTGATGTAGTCGCCCCCAATGGGAGTATCCGAAAGCAGGCACCGGAAATTGGCTCCGCGGCCTGCGGCCTTGGTGCCTTCCTTCGCCCGCGCATACTCCGCCTCGTCGAACCCTTCTGCTCCGCGCACCTTCACCGTGAAGCGGTAGCGATCCCCCTCCACCACCGGCAGCACGTAGGCTTCCTTGCCCGGCTTGCTGGAGAGCACGAACGTGGAGGCCAGCGGCACGTCCACGTGGGAGAACGCCGGGTTGGGGCTCTTCACCGTGCGCGCCCACAGCCAGGCGATGACGGTGAGCCGCTGGCCCACGAGCGGCGCGAGGTCCGGCCGACCGGCGGCGAGCTCGGGCGTGATCTCGACCGGCGGGTAGAGGTGCCCGATGCGCTTTTCCGCCTCCGCCCGCATCCAGGCACCGTAGCGCCGCACGTCCTCGGCCAACCCTCTGGCGCCGCGCCAGTCCTCGTGCAGCCGGCGTTGGTGTTCGCCCGGCGGCAGCGGCCCCACCGGTGCCTGTCCGGCAAAGCGCGGCGGAATTTCGATCATGGCCTTGTTGATGGTGACTGCCACCGGGTTCAGGTCGCTGGCGTAGCTCTCTAGCCCCAGGCGCTGGGCTTCGAGCGGCAGCGCGCCACCGCCGGCGAAGGGGTCGTGAAAGGCGGGAAGTTTGTCGGGGTCGAACAGCTCGGCGGCCTGCGGGTGGTTGCGGTTGAGCGCGCAGGTCTCGCGCCAGCTTTTCCGGATCTCCTCGCGGGCGCGCTCGAGCACTTCCTCGTTGTTGGTGTTTTCCCACTTCACCAGATCTTCGATGATCCTGAACAGGCGCTCGCGCTCGGCCTGGGCCTTTTCCTTGTTCACGCCGCGCCCGAGCGCGCGCTCGTAGCCGGGGTCGTTGACCATCTGCGCAAAGATCACCGCGCGGGCGGCGGCGAGCGGCCGGCGCGCCCACCACAGGTGCAGCGTGGAGGGGTGGCCGTGGCGGATGGACTTCTCGCGCGCCGCGGCCTCGTTGATGGCATCGAGCGGCAGGGCGACTTCGATGAGTTTCTTGGGGGCTTTGATGGGGGCCATTCTTGGAATCCTTCAGCGCCAGGTGACCGGGCGTGCAAGCACGTAGCCATCGGGCTTGACGAGTTGTTCGGGCAGCTGGCTGGCGCGCAGTTTGTCTTCACCAATGGTGAGGTAGCCGTTGGCGCAGCGCTTGAGCTCGTTCGAATGACGACCGGGCGGAAAAGCGACGATGACGCGCTTTTGGGCAAAGCGCTCGCGCACTTTGCGGATGGGTGTCGTCAGATCACTGTCGCCGGAGATGACGAGTGCGGTGTCGAAGGCGTCGTCGAACGCATCGCTGAGCAATTGGATGGCGATGTTCACGTCTGTCATCTTTTCTTCGTAGTCGGGCCAGTTCGCGTTGCATTGCCGGCATTGCCTGGTTTTCTGCAGGTAGTGGCCAAATTGGGACTGCACGCCGCGCACGGCCAGTGCATCCAGGTAGTCGTTCTGCCGCTTCTGGTCGGCGGTGTTGCGGCCGTTGGCGCGAATGCGGGCCGTGAAGTAGTGCGTCGCGGACAGTTGCTGCCCGGGCTTGAGGAGGCTCTGGGCCAGTGCGGCCACGTCGAGCCAGTAGTAGCGCTTGAAGCCGGAATCTTTCAGCCCGAAGTAGAGGTTGAATCCGTCTACGTAGGCGATCACGCGCTGCATGGCCGGACTCCGGGAACGATGTCTGGCTTGACAGCACAGCCTAACCTGACAATAATAGTATATATTAACCCCGCTGGAGATAGCATCTCCAGCCCGACGCCTCCTTCGGGAGGCGTCTCTTTTTGTAGCCCCGTCAAGGTGCGTAACCTTGACCCGACGCCCTCCCCGCGAGGGCGTTTCTGTTTCTGGACATGGACCTGGCTCACAGCGAGCCCTCCGCACTCGTGGCGCGCGCGAGCAGTGCGTCGAGGTCGAGGTTGATGCTGCTGACGGCCCAGTCCGGCTCCTGCGTGAAGGGCTGGCGCACGTAGAACGGACCTTCGTAGCGCTCGCCATCCACCAGCACGATGGCGAGGAGGAACTGCTCGACCTGATTGAGGGCGTAGAGGATCTCGTTGCGGGTGACGGTGAGGGTGGTCTGACCCTTGGCGCGGCCCTTGACTTCGATGTGACGCGAGGCGGGGATTTTCCCGTCCCGCCCGGGCGGCAGGCTGGTGATGTCCCAGCCGCACTTTTGTGCGGACACGTCGATGACGGTATGGCCCAGGGCGCGCTCGGCATCCATCACCGCCTGCATGGCGATCCGTTCGATCCGCGCCCGCGCAGCGGCGTCCGCCGTCCAGCCGGGCTCGCCGCGGCGCTGCAGCAAGAGGCCCTTGGGGATGACCAGCGCGCCGCCCAGCACCACCGGCGTGGCCGAGACGACGTGGCGCATGGCTTCGAGCTGGGCGGTACGGCTGTGCAGGCGGGCGCTGAGATCGTCGATGGTGCGGCGCACGTTCTCCAGCGTCAGGCGTACGTCCTTGCCGGCGGCAAGGTCGTCTCGCAGTTTGAGCTCGCGGTCGGACCAGAAGTTGATTTCCTTGACGAGCCGCTCGCGCACGGCGGCGAGCGTCTTGTCCACCATCGCCTCCCGGCGGGCGCGCACTTCGGCGAAATGTTCGGGCGCGAGCCCACCCGCGGCGTGCGCCAACGCCATTTGCTCCAGATTTTGGCGGATCCAAGGGGCGGCGAGCACGTCTTCGACCAGGTCGCGGTCAGCCGGCGTGATCGGTTCGAGGTCGAGGTGGGGCGCCCAGCCGGCGTTGCGGGCATTGCCGGAAGGGTCGATGTCGACGAACTGCAGGCGACGCGAGACGGTGCACGCGGGGTCGGCCCCTTCCCTGATGGCGTGGTCGATGAGAAAGAGCAACCGCGGGGTGAGCCCCATGTCGGCCGGGTCGACCAATACCGCGCCTTGCCTGAGCTTGGGCCGATGTTCCTCGAGGACGAGATCGGTGAGCGCCTGCATGAGGGGATGGCCGGGGTGGATGAGGCTCGCCATCGGCGCACCCGGACGATCCACGAGGCGCACATGGCGCTTTTCGAAGCAGATACGCTCGTAGCGGCGTAGCACGGGGTGGGTGTAGCGCCGGTCACGACCGCTGATCTGCCGGTCGCGCTCGCGCAGAATGGCCGGGACGTGCGTGATCTCGTAACGGCCGGGTTCACGCGGGTGCATGGCTCCTTGGAATCGCCGGAACGCCTGGGTAAAGAAGGAGCGAATGAAGAAAGGCTGCAGTTTGCGCGCCTCGGCCTTTTCCATTTCTTCCTTGACGGCGAAGAGGCGCTTCTCGTCCATCACTTCCTCGCACAAGGCATTGCGCCGGATGAGGTCCTCGAGATGGCGGGTGTCGAGCGCGCCTTCGACTTTCTGGAGCAGGCGGGCGCGCACGTCGGGGTCTTCGCCGTAGCGGATGGCTTCGATCAGCAGGTCCTTGAGCGGTTTATCCTCGAATACCTCGCCCAGGATGTCGAATACGCGACCTCCCAACGCCTGGCGTTCGTTTTCCAGTTTCCTGAAGAGGCACTGGAAGACGTCGCCTTCGCGGGTCCCCGAGGCCACCATGTTCCACAGGTGACAGACCTCGGTCTGGCCGATGCGGTGGATGCGGCCGAAGCGTTGCTCCAGCCGGTTCGGGTTCCACGGCAGGTCGTAGTTGACCATGAGGTGGGCGTTTTGCAGGTTCACGCCTTCACCGGCGGCGTCGGTGGCGAGCAGAATGCGCACGACGGGATCGTTGCGAAAACGCTCCTCTATCTTGCGCCGCTCTTCGCGTTTGATGCCGCCATGGATCAAGACCACGGCCTCTTCGCTGCCGAGCAGACCGCGGATCTTCACCGCGAGGTAGTTCAAGGTGTCGCGGTGCTCGGTGAAAATGATGAGCTTGCGCTGGCGGCCACCGGCATCCCGCATCTCGGGCGTATCCTGCAGGAGCCGTGAGAGTTCTTCCCATTTGCGATCCTGGCCGGAATACACCACCCGACGGGCCTGCTCTTCGAGGTGTTCGAGCGCGTCGATCTCGCTGGCGAGCTCTTGGAGGGTCTGGGCGGCCGTGGCGAGATCGACGAGCGTTTCTTCGAGCGTTTCGTATTCCTCGGCGGGGAGTTCGTCGTCGGAATCCCAGAGCTCTTCGGGCAGGCTCCCGTTACCGGTCAAGGGAAACGCTGAATAATTGGCTGTGCGGGCGAATCGCTGCGTTGCGCGGTGCTCGCTCCCTCGCCTATCTACTCGATATGTCTCGGTCGCTGCGCTGCGTGCGCCTTGCGCTTCATCCCGCTCGCTCATTGCTTCAGCGTTTCCCAAAGTCTGCGCCACCGTCTGCCCGCGTTGACGCAGCTTTTCTTCTTCGAGGCGGCGCTCGAGCCGCTCACGGCGACGCTTGAGCGATTGGTAGATGGCCTCGGGGCTGGAGGCGAGGCGGCGCTGCAGCGCCGTGAGCGCGAATCCTACCGTGCCTTTGCGTTCGCCGTCCGTGAGCGCATCGACCTTGTTGAACTGCTCCTTGACGTACTCCGTGACCGCGACGTAGAGCGCGGCCTCCTGGTCGGAGAGGGTGTAATTGACCGTGTAGGCGCGGCGTTCGGGGAAGAGCGGCGTGCCGTCGAACTTGAGGAGCTGCTCTTTGACCATGCGGCGCATGAGGTCGGAGACGTCCACCTTGTGCGCACCGTCGCGAAACTTGCCGTAGAAGCGGTCGGCATCGAGCAGGGACAGGAAGAGCTGGAAGTCTTCTTCCTTGCCATTGTGCGGCGTGGCCGTCATCAGCAGGAAGTGCCGCGTGATCGAACCCAGCAGTTCGCCCAGCTGGAATCGCTTGGTTTTCTTGATCTCGTTGCCGAAGTAGTTGGCCGAAAGCTTGTGGGCTTCATCGACCACGACGAGATCCCAGCGGGTCTGCGCCAGCTTGTGTCGCAGATCATCGGCTCGGGCGAGCTGATCGAGGCGGGCAACCAGCAGGTCGTGTTCGTCGAAAGGGTTGCCGCTGCGGGATTGCGCCTCCAGCTCGCGCGAGAAGAGGGTGAAGGACAGGCCGAATTTCTCCTCCATTTCATCCTGCCACTGCCCGACCAGCGAACCGGGCGCGACGATGAGCACGCGTCGGGCATCGGCCCGGATCATCAGCTCCCGCAGGTACAGACCGGCCATGATGGTCTTGCCGGCACCCGGATCGTCGGCGAGCACGAACCGCAAGGGTTGGCGCGGCAGCATGGTTTCGTACACCGCGGTGATTTGGTGTGGCAGCGGTTCGACGTTGGCAGTGTGCACCGCCATCATCGGATCGAACAGGTAGGCGAGATCGATGCGGCAGGCTTCGACGGCGAGCTTGAAGTCTTCGCCCGGGGCGTCGAACGCCCAGGGGCGACCCTGCTGCGCCAACGACAGCTTGGATTCTTCCACCCGAAACAGCAGGCGGTCGTGCGGTTCCCCGTTTGCCGTTTTGTAGACGATGCTGAGGGCGTCTTTGCCAACCGGTTTGGCCGCGACGATGCGCACGGCCTCTCCCGGCTCGATTCCGGCAATCACCGCGTCCTCGCGGATCTCTTCGAGCTTCAGCATGCCCGGCTCTCCATCCGTCTTTCGCCACCGAAGACCAATGGTATCACCGTCGGCAAGCCCGGGCACGCGGGGCGATCAGGCCGGCAGCGCCTCCAGACTGCCAGTGCGCGACCAGCACGATGCGCATTGGATCCTCTCCGATGGTTCAGTCATTCCCCTCTTCGAACCGGACTTCTGCTCCTCCACCACCCGCTCGGGAATCATGGATTTCCTTGCGGATAAATGCGCCTCCCCTCCCGGCGGATTTTATCCCTGAGGACTGTATTGGCGAGGCGATCCCAGTGCAGGAGGTCGATCTTGAAGAGGATGGGAAGGTCGTCGATCTCCTGCCACAGGGCGGCGAATTCCGCCTCGCTCATCGAGGGGGCGAACACGGCGAGGTCGATGTCGGAGCCGGGGCGATGCGTTCCCTTGGCGCGTGAACCGAAGAGGCGCACTTCCTCGATGCCGGGATGGCGGGCAAAAACGCGGCACAGGTCGGCGAGGATTTCGTCCGACAGGCCGGAAGGGTCGGTCACTTGGGCAACCATTGGCGCACCTGCCGTGCGAGTTCCTGAAAGAGGGGCAACCCCGTGCGGCAGACGAAGCGATAGACTTCTTCGGCCAAGGATTCGTCGTAGGTGTGGCTGGTGAGGTTGCGCATGCGCTGGGCTTGGCTCCAGGCGTTGCCATCGTGCAGCAGCCCCGCGGCCAAGGCCTCACGGAAGACTTCGCGGGGCGTGAGTGCTTCGATTCCCTCCTCGAGCAGTTTGAGTCGCAGGACCTTCCAGGCGAGCTCCCAGCAGAATTCGAAACGTTGGATGACCGAGTCGCGGAGGAATTCCGAATACGGCTGGGCGCAGGCTTCGGCGAGCCGCTCGGTGGCCTTGAGGAAATCCTGGCAGCGTTCATGAAATCGTTCGTGATTCGTCATGTCGCCTCCCGAAAAGACCGAAAGACCGATCGTATCACCGTCGGCGAGCCCGGGCACGCGGGGCGATCAGGCCGGCAGCATCGCCTGCCACTGCCCTTCGGCGCGGCGGATCGCACCGGCGCGCTCGAGTTCCTCGCCCAACCAGCGCACCGCCTCCTCGGGCGTCAGTTCGATCCAGTCCAGAGCGCGTTGGAAGAGTTCGACCCCGGCCAGAGTGGTACGCAGCTCTTCTTCCTCCATGCACCCCCGTTGGAGCAGGGTGAAAGTGACGCAGGCGCGCAGGGCGTTGCGCGCGATGCGCCGGGGATCGTTGGCGAAGGCTTCGAGCCGCCCCCAGGCGCGCTGCAGGGCTCCGGCCACGTCGCGAAAGGGGGCACCGTGCCCGGGGATCACCCAGCGTACCGGCAGGCGTTCGATCGCCGCGAGCGCCTCGCGCGCCGCGGCGATGGCGTCGGCCTGGCCGAGCAGGGAGGGAAAGAGGATACCGAAGCCGTCTTCCCACAGGGCGTCGCCGCTGATGAGCACGCCGTGCGTCGGCTCGAAATAGGCGAGCGCATGCATGTCGTGCCCAGGCACGGCGATCGCACGCCATTCCCATTGACCCATCGCAATCGTATCGCCCGGGGCGATGGTGGCCGAATAGGAGAAAGGTTCGGCCCGTTGCCCGGCGTTGGACAGCAGCAGCGCAGCTTCGTCCCAGCGTCCGATGGGATCGGCCAGCCCTTCCGGCACCCAGATGGGGCAACCGTAGCGCCGCGCCACCGCGGCGTTGCCGCCGAGATGATCCGAATGAGAATGGGTGTTGACCAGCCGTACGATGGGCTCGCCCCGTACCGTGGCTTCGAGAAGTGCCAGCGTCTCGCCAGCTTTCGTCACATAACCGCTATCGACCAGCGTCCAGCCGTCGGTGCCGCGCAGCAGCACCGAGTTCGACGACAGCCAGCCGCGCTGCAGCACCACCATTCCCTGGGGCAGAGTCTTCGTCGTCATCGTTTCTCCCGATTCTTCGCCATACATGCGCCGGCCGCAGCCGACGCATACTCCGTCTTCGATCGTGCAGATACCAACGCATTCGGGTTCCATGGAACGCCTCGAACGCGCTACGGCACCGCCGGATCGCCGCGTTGCGCGGCACCCGACCGCGCATCCAGCGCCTGGCTGTTCGCTTCCCCCTCACCGAGCGCGGCGCGACGCCGCACCACTGCCGCGAGGATACGGCGGCGCTCGGCCTCGTCCGCGTCGCGCCAGCGGGCGATCTCTTCGCGCGTGCGCAGGCAGCCGACGCACCAGCCGGTCCGCTCGTCGAGCCGGCACACGCCGATGCAGGGTGAGGTCACGACCGTCATGACTGCGGCGCGGCGCAAGATCCGCCCAGCGCCCGGGCCACGCGCGAGGCCGGTTCGCGCCCGAGCAGCCCGCTCACCCACCAGGCGGTCTCGATGAGCGCTTTCAAGTCCACGCCCGTCTCCACGCCCAGGCCGTCGAAGAGATAGACCAGCTCCTCGGTAGCGACGTTGCCCGAGGCCCCCTTGGCGTAAGGGCAGCCGCCCAGGCCGGCGACGGAGGCGTCGAACGTGGCCACCCCAAAACGCCAGGCGGCGTAGACGTTCGCCACCGCCATGCCGTAGGTGTCGTGGAAATGTCCGGCGAGCCGCTCGAGCGGCACGCGCCGCGCCACCGCCTCGAGCATGGCGAGCACCTGCCGCGGCGTCCCCACGCCGATGGTGTCGCCCAGTGAAATTTCCTCACAGCCCATCTCCAAGAGGGCCGCAGCGACTTCCGCGACCTTCTCCGGCGCCACCGGCCCTTCGTAGGGACAGCCCACCACGCAGGAGACGTAGCCGCGCACCCGCACCCCGGCGGCGCGCGCCTGTGCCACCACCGGTCGGAAACGCTCCAGCGCTTCGGCAATGCCGCAGTTGATGTTCTTGCGGCTGAAGGTCTCGGAAGCGGCGCCGAAGACGGCGATCTCGTCGACGCCGGCCGCGAGCGCCGCTTCCAGCCCCTTGAGATTGGGCACGAGCACCGGATGACGCACGCCGGGGCGGCGACGCCCGCGCAGGGCACGCATCACTTCGGCATGATCGGCCATCTGCGGCACCCATTGGGGCGAGACGAAGGCGGTGGCCTCGATCACCTTCAGGCCGCAGGCGGCGAGCCGCTCGATCAGCGCCAGCTTGTGCTCGAGGGCGATCGGCGTCTTCTCGTTCTGCAGCCCGTCGCGCGGCCCGACTTCGACGAGCGTGACCTTGGCGGGGCCTTCCATCACGCTTCCTCCTTGACCGGTTCGAAGTCGACCAGCTCGGCCCCATCGGGCACCTGTTCGCCCACGGCGAAGCGCACCGCCTTGACGGTGCCGTCGGTCGGCGCGACGATGGCGTGCTCCATTTTCATGGCTTCGAGCACCACCAGCGTCTGTCCGCGTGCGACCTTCGCGCCCGGCTCGACTTTCACCGCGATCACGCGCCCCGGCATGGGAGCGGTGAGCCCTGCCGCATCCACCCCGGTGCCAGCGCCTTCCGTTCCTTCCTGACCACAGAGGTCGAACACCCAGGCGCGGCCGTCGAGGAAGACGTGCCGCCGGCTGCCGGCGGTCACCGCCGTGACCGTGGTGCGCCGGCCGTCGAGCTCGAGCCTCAGGCTGTCCTCGCCCAGCATCGCGCCCCAGGCGGTAGCGCTTGCCACGGATTCGCCTTTCTCGTCGAAGAGCTGCAGCTGCAGCTTCTCACCCAGGCAACGGGCCTGCACGCGGCGCGTCGTCTCGCCGGCGCGCCACTGCCAGCGCCGCAGCGCCGGCGCGTTCACGCGCCAGCCGTCCACGGCGTGCCAGGGCGACGTGGGGTCGGGTGCGCGGCGGGCGGCTTCCTGCATGCGGCGCGCCTCGGCCAGGCGTTCCGCGCTGGAGACGGCGAACCATGCCGCCGGCGGCGGTTCTTCGGCCCCCCCGAAGAGGAAGGCCGATTCGCGCTCGATGAGACCGGTGTCGAGATCCGCTTGGCGAAAGGCCGGAGAGTCGACCAGTTTTCCCAGGAATTCGACGTTGTTCGCCACGCCGACGATGCGATAGTTCGCCAGCGCCTGCCTCATGCGCGTGAGCGCCTGTGCGCGGTTTTCGCCCCAGACGATGAGCTTGGCGATCATCGGGTCGTAATAGGGCGTGATCTCGTCGCCCTGCTCCACGCCGGTATCCACCCGCACCCACACGCTCTCGGGCGGCGGCTGCAAGTGCACGAGCCGACCCACCGAGGGCAGGAACCCCTTGGCCGGATCTTCGGCGTAGATGCGCGCCTCGATCGCGTGCCCTTCGAGCGGGATCTGGTCCTGGGCGAGCGGCAGCGGCTCGCCGGCGGCCACGCGCAGCTGCCATTCGACCAGGTCGAGCCCGGTGATCATCTCGGTGACCGGATGTTCGACCTGCAGCCGCGTGTTCATCTCCATGAAGTAGAAGGCGCCGGAAGGCTCGACGATGAATTCGATCGTACCGGCGCCGACGTAACCCACCGCCTTGGCCGCCGCCACCGCCGCCTCGCCCATGGCGGCGCGCCGCTCGGGGGTCATGCCGGGGGCCGGCGCCTCTTCCAGCACCTTCTGGTGGCGGCGCTGCACCGAGCAATCCCGCTCGTAGAGGTGGATCACTTGGCCGTGGCTGTCGCCGAAGACCTGCATCTCGATGTGCCGCGGCCGCAGGATGTATTTCTCGATCAGCACCCGGTCGTCGCCAAAGCTCGATCGCGCCTCGCGCTGGCAGGATTCGAGCGCCTCGGCGAAATCCTCGGGCCGATCGACGCGCCGCATTCCCTTGCCCCCGCCTCCGGCGCTCGCCTTGATGAGCACCGGGAATCCGATGCGCCGGGCCTGTTCGAAAAGAAACTCCGGGTCCTGCTCCTCGCCGTGATAGCCCGGCGTGAGCGGCACGCCGGCCGCCTCCATCAGGCGCTTGGCCTCGGCCTTGGAGCCCATCTTGCGGATCGCCTCCACCGGCGGGCCGATGAAGACGATGCCGGCATCGAGACAAGCCTGGGCGAAGTCCTCGTTCTCCGACAGGAATCCGTAGCCGGGGTGGATCGCCTGGGCGCCGGTGCGCCGCGCAGCCTCCAGGATGCGTTCGATATCGAGGTAGGACTCGCGCGCCGGCGGCGGCCCGATCCACACGGCCTCGTCGGCGAGCCGCACGTGGCGGGCGTTGCGATCGGCATCGGAATAGACCGCCACCGTGGCGATGCCGAGCCGCCGTGCCGTGGCGATCACGCGGCAGGCGATCTCGCCGCGGTTGGCGATCAGAATCTTCTGGAACATTGCTCCCTCCTCAAGGACGCGGCACCCAGGCAGCGGGACGTTTTTCCAGGAAAGCGCTCAGCCCTTCGCGCGCCTCGTCGGTGGCGCGCAAGCGGGCGATGCGTTGCGCCGTGTCTTCGAGCACCGCTTCGCTGAGCGGACGGTCGGCCACGGCGTCGATGAGCGCCTTGGCCGCCGCCTGCGCCTTGGGCCCGCCGGCGAGCAGCGCCTGCACCACCTCCTCGATCTTGGCATCGAGTGCCTCTTCTTCCACCACCTCGTGCGCCAGGCCCAAGGCAAAGGCCCGGGCGGCGTCGATGCGCTCGGCACTCTGGAAATAGCGCTTCGCCTGGCGCACGCCGATCGCCCGGATCACGTACGGGCTGATCGCCGAAGGAATGATGCCGAAGCGCACCTCGGAAGTGGCGAACACCGCCCGCTGCGAGGCGATGCAGAGGTCGCAGGCGCTCGCCAGCCCCATGCCGCCACCCAGGGCCGCGCCATGCACCCGGGCGATGGTGGGTTTGCCCATATGCGCGATCTGCCACAGCATGCGCGCGAGCCGGCGCGCGTCTTCGAGATTCTCCTCGAAGGATGCCGCTCCGGCCGCCTTCATCCAGTTGAGATCGGCCCCGGCGGAAAAGCTCTTGCCCCGCCCGGCGAGCACGACCACGCGCACCTGCGTGTCGACATCGAGCCGCGCGAAGGCGGCCGTGAGCTCCTCGATCACCTTGGCGTTGAAGGCGTTGTGCACCTCCGGGCGATTGAGCCAAACCGTGGCCACCGGCCCGCGCGTCTCGATCACCAGTGTCTCGTACATCCTCTCCTCCTCGATTCTTTTCCGTCACATGCGGAACAGGCCGAATCGCGTCTCGGCAATGGGGGTATTGAGCGCCGCCGACAGGCTCAGCCCCAGCACGCGCCGCGTCTGCGCCGGATCGATCACGCCATCGTCCCACAGACGCGCCGTGGCGTAATAGGGGTGCCCCTGGCGCTCGTACTGTTCGCGGATCGGCGCCTTGAAGGCTTCTTCTTCCTCGCGCGACCACGTTCCGCCCTTGGCCTCGATCGCGTCGCGCCGCACGGTGGCAAGCACGCTCGCGGCCTGCTCGCCCCCCATCACCGAGATGCGGCTGTTGGGCCAGGTCCACAGGAATCGCGGCGAATAGGCCCGGCCGCACATGCCGTAGTTTCCGGCGCCGAACGAACCGCCAATGATGACGGTGAACTTGGGCACCTGGGCGGTGGCCACGGCCGTGACCATCTTCGCCCCGTCCTTGGCGATTCCGGAATTCTCGTACTTCTTGCCCACCATGAAACCGGTGATGTTCTGCAGGAAGAGGAGGGGGATGCCGCGCTGGGCGCACAGCTCGATGAAGTGCGTGCCTTTTTGCGCCGACTCGCCGAAGAGGATGCCGTTGTTGGCCACGATTCCCAGGGGAAAGCCGTAGAGCTCGGCGAAACCGGTCACCAGGGTGGTGCCGTAGCGTGCCTTGAACTCGTCGAAACGCGACCCGTCGACCAGCCGCGCGATCACCTCGCGCACGTCGAAGGGCTTGCGCGTATCTTGCGGCACCACGCCGTAGAGCTCCTGCGGATCGTAAGCCGGCTCCTCGGCGTCGTGCCAGGACAGATCCACGGGCTTGCGCGCGTTGAGGTGCGCCACGATGCGCCGCGCCAGGTAGAGCGCATGCGCGTCGTTCTCGGCGAGGTGATCGGCCACACCGGAAATGCGCGTGTGTACGTCGCCCCCGCCGAGCTCCTCGGCCGTGACCACTTCGCCCGTGGCCGCCTTCACGAGCGGCGGCCCGCCCAGGAAAATGGTGCCCTGGTTGCGCACGATGATGGTCTCGTCGGACATCGCCGGCACGTAGGCCCCGCCCGCGGTGCACGAGCCCATCACCACCGAGATCTGCGGAATGCCCAGGGCCGACATGTTGGCCTGGTTGTAGAAGATGCGCCCGAAGTGGTCGCGGTCGGGGAAGACCTCGTCTTGCAGCGGCAGGTAGGCGCCGCCCGAGTCGACCAGGTAGATGCACGGCAGGCGATTCTGCTGGGCGATCTCCTGCGCCCGCAGGTGTTTCTTCACCGTGATCGGGTAGTAGGTGCCGCCCTTGACGGTGGCGTCGTTGGCCACGATCATGCACTCCACGCCCTGCACCCGGCCGATCCCGGTCACGATGCCGGCCCCCGGGGCCTCGTCGTCGTACATCCCCCAGGCGGCCAGCTGCCCGACCTCCAAAAAGGGCGAGCCCGGATCGAGCAGGCGCTCGACGCGCTCGCGCGGCAGCAGCTTGCCGCGGGCGGTGTGGCGCCGCCGGGCCTCTTCCCCGCCGCCCTGCTGCACGCGGGCCACCTTATCTTCCAGATCCGCGACCAGGCCGCGCATCCACTGCGCATTGGCGGCGAACTCCGCGCCGCGCGGATCCACCTTCGATACGATACGGCTCATTCCCTCCTCCTCGATCGTTCTGTCACAGCGAAAGGCCGCGGGCGATCACCAGGCGCTGGATCTCGCTCGTACCCTCGTAGATCTGACACACGCGCACGTCGCGGTAGATGCGCTCCACCGGAAAGTCGCTCACGTAGCCATAGCCTCCGTGGATCTGGATCGCCGCCGAGCACACCCATTCGGCCATCTCGGAGGCGAAAAGCTTGGCCATCGAGGCTTCCTGCAGGCAGGGGCGGCCGGCGTCCTTGAGGCTGGCGGCATGCCACACCAGCTGGCGGGCCGCCTCGATCCGGGTAGCCATGTCGGCGAGCTTGAACTGCACCGCCTGGTGCTCGAAAATCGGCTTGCCGAAAGCCTCGCGCTCATGCGCATAGCGCAGCGCCGCCTCGAACGCCGCGCGCGCCATGCCTACGCTCTGGGCGGCGATGCCAATGCGTCCGGCCTCGAGTTGCGACAAGGCGATCTTGTAGCCCTCGCCCTCGGCGCCCACCAGCGCATCGAGCGGCACGCGGCAGCGCTCGAAAGTGATCTGCGCCGTGTCGCTCGCGTGCTGCCCCATTTTCTCCTCGATGCGCGTGACGAGATAACCCGGCGTGTCGGTGGGCACGAGGAAACAGGAAATCCCCTTCTTGCCCGCGGCCGGATCGGTCACCGCCAGCACCAGCGCCACGTCGGCGTTCTTGCCCGTGGAAATGAACTGCTTGACCCCGTCGATCACCCAGGAGTCGCCCTCGCGCACCGCGGTGGTGCGGATTGCCGCCGCATCCGAGCCCACGTGCGGCTCGGTGAGACAAAAGCAGCCCAGCGCCTCGCCCTGCGCGAGCCGCGGCAGCCATTCCCGCTTCTGCCGGTCCGAACCATAGGCGAGCGTGATGCCGCACACCAGCGAATTCTGCACCGACACCACCGTCGAGGTCGCCCCGTCGCCGGCGGCGATCTCTTCGATCGCCAGCACGAGGCTCAGATAATCCAGCCCCGCCCCGCCCCATTCGACGGGCACCGTCACTCCCATGGCGCCGAGCTCGCCGAGTTCCCGTAGCGCCTCGCGGGGAAAAGTGTGCTCACGGTCCCAGCGCGCCGCGAAGGGAGCGAGCCGCTCCTGCGCGAAAGCGCGCATCGTGTCGCGGATCAGTTCGTGTTCGGAATCCAGGATCATCCTCTCTCCTTTTTCGTTCGTCGTTTTCGTTCAACGCCGCGTCGTCAGCCACACCCCGGCGAGCACGGCGGCACCCCCCAGCGCTACCGAGGGCGCAAAAGTCTCCCCCAAGGCGATCGCCGCCATCAGCACCGCCGCCACCGGCACCAGATTGATGAACATCGCCGCCCGCGCCGCTCCCAGCACCCGCACGGCGTCGGTGTACCAGGTAAAGCCGATCGCCGTGCCGAAGACCCCGAGAAAAGCCACCGCCGCCCACACCACCGGGCTCCACTGCGCCCAATCGACGCCGCCGGCGGCAAAGGCCGCCGCCCACAGCAGCACGGCGCCGAAGGTGCAGGACCAGAAAGTGGCCGCGAGCGCCGAGACGAGGCGCGTGGCGCGCCGTCCCACGAAGGTATAGGCCGTCCAGCAGACGACGCAGCCCAACACCAAAACTTCACCCAAGCCGATGTGGCCGGCGAGCGGCGCGAGCGGATCGCCGTTGCCGATCACCGTGAGGCAACCGACGAAGGCGAGCACGGCCCCGAGCACCGCCGGCGGACGGGCGCGCTCTCCACCGAGCCACCACGCCAGCGTCGCCACCACCACCGGATTCAAGGCCACCACCAGCGCGCCCCGCCCGGCTTCGACGTGCTTCAAGCCGTAAAAAAAGCACAGGTTGTAGAAGAAGACCCCGGTGAGCGCCAGACCCAAGATCGGCCGCCAGGCACGCTGCAGCGAGCCCGCGCCGATCGGCTCTCCCTTGGCGAGTAGCACCGCTCCGAGCACGAGCGCGGCGAGCGTGAAACGCGCCGCCGCCGCGGCGATCGGCGTTCCCACCGCCTGCGCCACGACCCGGCCGGCCACCCAGGTCCCGCCCCAGCTCAACATCGCCGCGACGAGCTTCAGATAGACCGGCAAGGTCGCCTCGCCGGCGACGGGGCTCAACCGCAAGCCACGCCCCCTTCGAGTTCGATCGCCATCGCCGTGGCCTCACCCCCGCCAATGCACAGGCTCGCGACGCCCCGCCGCCCGCCGGTGCGCCGCAGCGCCCCGATGAGGGTGACGAGGATGCGCGCGCCGGACGCCCCGATCGGATGCCCCAGGGCGCAGGCGCCGCCGTGGACGTTGACCTTCTCGTGCGGCAGGCCCAGCTCCTTCATCGCGATCATGGTCACCACGGCAAACGCCTCGTTGATCTCGAAGCAATCCACGCCGGCAGGATCCCAGCCCGTCTTCGCGAAGAGGCGCTTCATCGCGCCCACCGGGGCCGTGGTGAACCACGCCGGCTCGTGCGCGAACGTGCTGTGCCCGACGATGCGCGCGATCGGCGTGCAGCCCAGGCGCTCGGCCTCGGCCCGGGTGGTGAGCACCAGCGCTGCCGCCCCGTCGGAGATGGACGAGGAATTGGCCGCGGTGACGGTGCCGCCCTCACGAAACGCCGGCTTCAAGGTGGGGATCTTGTCGAGTTTCGCCTTGAGCGGCTGCTCGTCGATCTCCACCACCCGCTCCCCGCCGCGCCCGGCGATTTTCACCGGCACGATCTCCCAGGAGAACGCCCCTTCCTTGATCGCCCGCTGGGCGCGCTCGGTCGAGGCGATGGCGTAGGCGTCCTGCTGCTCACGGGTGAAACCGTAGTGCTGCGCCGCATCCTCGGCGAACGTCCCCATCAGCCGGCCTTTCTGGTAGGCGTCTTCCAGGCCGTCGTAGAACATGTGATCCAGCAGCTGGCCGTGCCCCAGGCGCAGACCGGCTCTGGCCTTGGGGAGCAGGTAGGGAGCGTTCGACATCGACTCCATGCCGCCGGCCACCGCCACCGCCACGGAACCCGCCTTGAGCGCGTCGTGTGCGAGCATCACGTCTTCATGCCGGAGCCGCATACCTTGTGCACGGTGGTGCAGGCGACTGACGTGGGCAGCCCCGCTCCCAGCGCCGCCTGACGCGCCGGGGCCTGACCTTCGCCGGCCTGCAGCACGTTGCCCATCAGCACCTCTTCGATCGACTCCTTGGCAAGGCCCGCCCGGCCGATCGCCGCCTCGATCGCCGCCGCGCCCAGACGCGGGGCCGGCACGTCGGCCAGATCTCCGAGAAAACCCCCCATCGGCGTGCGCGCCACGCCGACGATCACCACGTCGTCGGCCCGTTTGTCCTGCGTCATCGATCTTTCTCCTCGTGTAGTATCGTCAACGTCAACGATCAGGCCGTCTCGTCGAAGAGCTCGCGCCCGATGAGCATGCGGCGAATCTCGGACGTCCCCGCCCCAATCTCATAGAGCTTGGCGTCGCGCCACAGCCGCCCGGTGGGATAGTCGTTGATGTAGCCGTTGCCGCCCAGCGCCTGGATCGCCTCGCCGGCCATCCAGGTGGCCTTCTCCGCCGCATAGAGAATGACCCCGGCGCAGTCCTTGCGCAGCTTGCGGCTGTGATCGCTACGATCGAGCGCCTGCCCCACCGCATAGACGTAGGCACGGCAAGCCTGCCAAGTGGTATACATGTCGGCAATTTTCCCTTCCATGAGCTGGAAGCGGCCGATCGGCTGGTTGAACTGGCGCCGCTCATGCACGTAGGGCAGCACCACGTCCATGCACGCGGCCATGATCCCCAGCGGCCCGCCGGCGAGCACGGCGCGCTCGTAGTCGAGCCCACTCATGAGCACCTTGACCCCCTCGTTGACCTTGCCGAGCACGTTCTCCTCGGGCACCTCGCAATTCTCGAAGAAGAGCGGATAGGTGTTCGAGCCGCGCATGCCGAGCTTGTCGAGCTTGTTGCCGGCGGTAAAGCCCTTCATCCCCTTCTCGACGATGAAAGCCGTGATGCCGCGAGGGCCCGCCGCCGGGTCGGTCTTGGCATAGACCACCAGCACGTCGGCGTCCCCGCCGTTGGTGATCCACATCTTGCTGCCGTTGAGCACGTAGCGATCGCCCTTTTTCTCGGCGCGCAGTTTCATGCTCACCACGTCGGAACCGGCCTCGGGCTCGCTCATCGCCAGCGCCCCCACCCACTCGCCGGAGACGAGCTTGGGCAGGTATTTACGCTTTTGCGCCTCGGTGCCGTTGCGGTGGATCTGGTTGACGCACAGGTTCGAATGCGCCCCGTAGGAGAGCCCCACCGCGGCGCTCGCACGCGAGATTTCCTCCATGGCGATGATGTGCGCCAGATACCCCATGGCGCTGCCGCCGTACTCTTCGGCCACCGTCATGCCGTGCAGGCCGAGTTCTCCCAGCTTGCGCCACAGATCCGGCGGAAAGGCATTCTCCCGGTCGATCTGCGCCGCCCGCGGTGCGATCTCCTGCGCACAGAACGACTGCAGCGTCTGACGCAGCAGGTCGTGCGTTTCTCCCAGCCCGAAGTCGAGCCCCACCGTCTCCATGTTTCCTCCTCCTTTGGTGTTGACGTTGACGTTAACGTAAACCAAACCGGGCCGTTTGCAAAGCCCCCGTCAGGTGGCGGCTTCGACGCGCGCCTGCAGTTCCTGGCGTGCGGCCTCGGCCCCCCGGGCATCGTGCCCCAGCAAGCTCAGGCACTGGCGCTCGAGCATGTCGATCTCATCGAGCACCGCCTCGATGTCGCGGCGCTGCTGCTCGAGGGCGCGGCGCCGTTCTTCGAGCACGCTGAGGAAGCGGCGCAGTTGCGGCGCCGAATCGTGGCGCCCGTCGTACATGTCGATCAATTCCTTGATCTGCGCGAGCGACAACCCCAGGCGCTTGCCGCGCAGCGTGAGCTTGAGCCGCGTGCGGTCGGCGCGATCATAGACCCGCACCCTCCCCTCGCGGCGCGGATGCAGCAGCCCCTGATCCTCGTAGTAGCGGATCGTACGCGGCGTGATACTGAACTCCCGCGCCAGATCCGAGATGGTGAAGTATTCCCTTGTCCGGCTCATCCTCGCCTCGCGATTTTCCGGTAGACTGATTTCCGTTGACGTCAACGGAACATTACCACATGCACACCGAACTCAGCTATCCGCACCCGGCCACCCCCGAGCTCGGGCAAGTGACCACCGTCGCCCCCGGCGTACACTGGCTGCGCATGCCGCTGCCGTTTGCGCTCGATCACATCAACCTGTGGCTGATCGACGACGCCGAGAACCAGGTCGCCCTCGTCGACACGGGGTTTGCCTCGCCCCAGGTGCAAGCGGCCTGGCGCGAAGCACTGCGCCTGCGCCTGCCCTCGCGACTCATCGTCACCCACTTTCACCCCGACCATTTCGGGCTGGCCGATTGGCTCATGCGCGAATGGAACATCGAGCTGTGGATGAGCCATTCCGAATTCCTCACTGGCCATGCCGTCTGGCATGGCATCGCCGGCCATTCGGTCGAGGCCATGCTCGCCCTGTTCCGGGCAAACGGCCTCGACGAGGAGCGCGCGGCGGCGCTGGAATCCCGGGGCAACGCTTATCGCCGCGGCGCTCCGCGCTTGCCCGAGCGATTCCATCGCCTACACGACGGCGACGAACTGGTCATCGGCGGGCGCACCTGGCAGGTGATCACCGGCTGCGGCCATTCGCCCGAGCACGTCGCCCTCTACTGCCCCTCGCAGAAGCTGCTCGTCTCCGGCGACATGCTGCTACCCAAGATCTCCACCAACGTCGGTGTCTGGGCCGTCTCGCCCGAAGACGATCCGCTCGCCGACTTTCTGCGCTCGCTCGGACGGTTCGAGCACTTGCCGGAAGATACCCTTGTGCTACCATCACATGGACTGCCGTTCGTCGGCCTGCACGCGCGCATCGCCCAGCTGCGTGCCCATCACGAAGAGCGCCTGACGGTACTCGAAGCCGCGCTGGACGCGCCGAAGACGGCGGCCGAGGTGATCCCGACGCTCTTTTCCCGCGCGCTCGACACGCACCAGGTCGTGTTCGCGCTCGGCGAGGCGCTCGCCCACCTCAACCACCTGGTCGCGCTCGGACGTGCCGAGCGGTTGCGCGGTTCCGATGGCCAGCGGCGTTTCGTGCGCACGGGCCCGACCTCCTGAACGAGAACGAGCACCAAGGGAACAAAGATGAGCGAGACACAGACCCCAGCACAAAAACCGGCCGCCCCGCCGCCGGTCACCCCCGAGTTCCCCAACCCCCAGGAAATGGCGAAGATCTACGCCGAAGTGGCCGAGCGGGCCGCCCGGCTGCTGGGCGAGACCATGCGCAAGCAGCTCAAGGAGGGAATCCATCCGCCGGCCGACGAAGTCGGCATCGCGCAGACCTACATGGAGATGATGGCGCGGCTGCTCGCCAACCCCTACCGTCTCGCCCAGGCGCAAATGAACCTGATGTGGGACTACTTCACCCTGTGGCAGCGCTCCATGCTCAAGCTCATGGGCCTGAAGACCCCGCCCGTGGTCGAACCGGAGAAGGGTGACCGCCGTTTCAAGGACCCGGACTGGGAAGAGCACTTCCTCTTCGACTACATCAAGCAGTCCTACCTCATCGCCGCGCGCCGCATCCACGAAGTCGTCAGCGACCTCAAGGGGACCGACGAGCGCACGAAGAAACGCATCGAATTCTTCACCCGCAACTTCATCGATGCCCTCTCGCCGTCGAATTTCGCCCTCACCAACCCCGAGGTCTTCCGCGAGACCCTGCGCACCCAAGGCCAGAACCTCGTCCGGGGGCTGAAGAACCTCCTGCGCGATCTGGAGGAAGGGCACGGCCAGCTGCGTATCCGCATGACCGACACCAGCGCCTTCGAGCTGGGCAAGAACATCGCCACCACGCCGGGCAAGGTGGTATACCAAACCGAGCTCATGCAGCTCATCCAGTACACCCCCACCACCGAGACCGTCTACAAGCGGCCGCTCCTCATCGTGCCGCCCTGGATCAACAAGTACTACATCCTCGACCTGCGGCCGCAGAATTCGCTCGTCAAATGGCTGGTCGACCAAGGGCATACGGTGTTCATCCTCTCCTGGGTGAACCCCGATGAACACCTCGCCAACGCCGCTTTCGACGACTACGTCGCCAAAGGCGTGCTCGCCGCGCTCGACGCCATCGAAGAGCAGACCGGCGAGCGCGTCGTCAATGCCGTTGGCTACTGCCTGGGCGGCACCCTGCTCGCCACCACTGCCGCCTACCTGGCGGCTAAACGGCAGAGGCGGCTCGGTTCGACCACTTTCCTCACTACCCTCCTCGACTTCTCCGAACCTGGCGAGCTAGGGGTATTCACCACACCCGAAACCGTGGCAACGCTGGAAAAGAAAATGCAAGAGCGTGGCTACCTCGAAGGCTCGGAGATGGCCACCACCTTCAACATGCTGCGCGCCAACGATCTCATCTGGTCCTTCGTGGTCAATAACTACCTGCTCGGCAAGGAACCTTTCCCCTTCGATCTGCTGTACTGGAACTCCGACTCCACCCGCATGCCCGCGGCGATGCACAGTTTCTATCTGCGCAAGATGTACATCGAGAACAAACTCGTCGAACCGGGCGGAATCGAGATCCTCGGCACACCGATCGACCTGGGCAAGATCAAGCACCCGTGCTATTTCATCTCCACGGTCGAGGACCACATCGCCCCGTGGCGTACCACCTACAAGGGCGCCCGTAGGCTCACGGGCGCGCCGGTGCGCTTCGTGCTCGGCGGCTCGGGCCACATCGCCGGCATCGTCAACCCACCCTCGGCGAACAAGTACGGTTACTGGACCAACCCGGTCACGCCGCTGCCCGAGGATCCGGAAGAATGGCTGCGCGGCGCCGAACATCACCCCGGTTCGTGGTGGCCCAACTGGAATGAATGGCTGGCGGCGCAGGACGACACGCGCGTGCCGGCGCGCGACCCGGCCCAAGGGAAGCTCCCGGTGATCGAGGACGCTCCCGGCTCCTACGTCAAGGTGCGCATCTGAACGATGCAAGCAACCCCACCGCCGTCGGTGCGACGGCGGTGGTGCTCGACACCAACGCCGCACTCGCGCTGTGGTACTTCGAGGACCCTGCGCTTTCGCCGCTCGCTGCGGCGCTCGCTAGCGGCCGGCTCGTCCCGGTCGCCACCCCGCCGATGATCGCCGAATGGCACTGCGTGCTCGCGCGCGAGGGGTTCGACCCCCAGCGCGCCGCCGCCGCGCGCACCGCCTACGCGGCGCTGCGGCGCGAGCTGCCTCTTCCCGAGCTGGAGGCCCCGGCGCGCTGCCGCGATCCCGACGACCAGAAATTCCTCGTCTGCGCGCTCGCCTACGCGCCGCTTCTCCTCACCCGCGACAAGGCGCTCTTGCGCCTCGCGCGGCACCGCCGCATCGCGCCGCGGCTCGCCATCCTCCGGCCGGAGCAGGCGATGCCCCTTCGAGGCCCCGTTGCGGCAACCGAGATCTCGTGAAGAAATCGTCGCGGGCGGGGCGCTCCCTTACTTGCGCCAGGCGTCGGCCTGCACCAGCGAATCGTCGCGCCAGGCTTCGCGCGCGGCCTTGTTCGCCATCCAGTTGGGCAGGAAGGTGAAGGCTTCGTCGAGCAGGTGCGGCGTGTGCTTGCCCGGCGAATAGCGCAGTGCCCGCTCGAAGTATTCGCGCAGCGCCGGCTTGAAGTTGGGATGGGCGCAGTTCTCGATGATGACGCGGGCGCGCTGTTTGGGCGAGAGTCCGCGCAGGTCGGCCAGGCCCTGCTCGGTGACGATCACCTGTACGTCGTGCTCGGTGTGATCCACGTGCGAGGCCATGGGCACGATGCAGGAGATGGTGCCGCCCTTGGCGCTCGAAGGCGTCATGAAGATCGAGATGAAGGCGTTGCGCGCAAAGTCGCCCGAGCCGCCGATGCCGTTCATGATCGAAGTGCCCATGATGTGGGTCGAGTTGACGTTGCCGTAGATGTCGGCCTCGATCAAGCCGTTCATGGCGATGACGCCCAGGCGCCGGATGACTTCGGGGTGATTCGAGATTTCCTGCGGCCGCAGCAGGATCTTGTTCTTGAAGTCTTTCAGGTTGGCGTTGAGCGCGGTGAGCGCGTCCGGGCTGAGCGAGAAGGACGTGGCCGAGGCGCAGGTGAGCTTGCCGCAGCGGATCAACTCGAGCATGCCGTCTTGCAGCACCTCGGTGTAGGCGGTGAGATTCTCGAAGGGGCCGTCGCGCAACCCCGCCATCACGGCGTTCGCGACGTTGCCCACGCCCGATTGCAACGGCAGGAGGTTCTCCGGCAGACGCCCTTTTTTCACCTCGTGCTGGAGGAATTCGAGGATGTGGCCGGCGATGCGGCGCGAATTCTCGTCGGGCGGCGTGAAGGGCGTGTTGCGGTCGGGATGGTTGGTCTCCACCACCGCGATCACTTTATCGAGGTCGACGCGGTAGTAGGGGATGCCGATGCGATCGGCCGACTGCAGGATGGGAATGGGCTTGCGGTGCGGCGGCAGGGCCGTGCCGTAGTAGATGTCGTGCATGCCCTCGAGCTCGGGGTTTTGCCAGGCATTGACCTCGAGGATGATCTTGTCGGCCAGATCGAGCCAGGTCTTGTTGTTGCCCACCGAGGATGAAGGAATCAGCAGGCCGTCTTCAGTGATACCCGCTACCTCGACCACGGCGATGTCGAGCTTGCCGAGGAACCCGCCCCAGACGAATTGCGCCACGTGCGAGAGGTGGATGTCGATGTACTCCATCTCGCCGGCGTTGATGCGCTTGCGGCAGGTGGGGTCGGACTGGTAGGGCAGGCGCATTTCGATGCCGTCGACCATGGCCAGCGCCCCGTCGAGCTCGGGGGCGGTGGAAGCGCCGGTCCACACGCTGATCTTGAAACGCTGTCCGCGCAGGTTCGCGTCGAGGATGCGCTTGGCCAGCGCCGCGGGCACCACTTTGGGGTACCCGGCGCCGGTGAATCCGCTCATGCCGACGTTCACGCCGGAAGGAATCAGTGCCGCGGCCTCGTCGGCCGACATGATCTTGCCGCGCAGCTGGGCATCGAGGATACGGTCGTTCGCGCTCATGATCCATGAAAAGGGAAGGGAGATCGTGCGATTCTACCCCGCACGTCATGCGTTTTATATCAAACATCAAAGACTTGCCATATGAATCCCTTTATCCTTCGGTCTTCGCATAGCCCTGTGGATTGGCCTGCTGCCAGCGCCAGGCGTCGCGGCACATCTCCTCGATCCCGCGCGTGGCACGCCAGCCGAGGCGCTCGGCCGCCAGGCTCGGATCGGCCCAGCACGCGGCGACGTCGCCGGGGCGGCGCGGGGCGATCTCGAAGGGGATCTCGCGTCCGCTCGCCCGTTCGAAGGCGCGCACGAGTTCGAGCACGCTATGGCCCCGGCCCGTGCCGAGGTTCACCGCCAGGCATTGCGGCGGCTCCGCGGCGAGGGTGCGCAGCGCCGCCAGATGCCCCAACGCCAGGTCGACCACGTGCAGGTAGTCGCGCACCCCCGTGCCGTCGGGCGTGGGATAGTCGTTGCCGAAGACGCGCAGTTTCGGCAGTCGCCCCACCGCCACCTGGGCCACGTAGGGCATGAGGTTGTTGGGCACGCCGCCCGGATCCTCGCCGATGCGCCCGGAAGGATGCGCGCCCACAGGGTTGAAGTAGCGCAACAGGGCGATACGCCAGTCGGGCTGGGCACGGAAGAGGTCGCGCAGCATCTCTTCGACCACGAGCTTGGTGCGACCGTACGGGTTGGTGGCGCTCAAGGGATGGTCTTCGGTGAGCGGCAGACGCTGCGGCTCACCATAGACCGTGGCCGAGGAGCTGAAGACGAGGGTCTTCACGCCGCACGCCTGCATCGCCTCCAGCAGACGCAGGGTACCGAGCACGTTGTTGTCGTAATAGGCGAGCGGCTGCGCCACCGATTCGCCCACGGCCTTCAAGCCGGCGAAGTGGATCACCGCCGTGCAGCCGTGCCGCTCGAGCACGCGCACGAGCGTGTCGCGGTCGCGCACATCGGCCTCGATCACCGTCGGCGCGCGCCCGGCCAGTGCGGCCACGCGCGCGAGCGCCTCGGGGTGGCTGTTGGAGAAATTGTCGAGCGCCACCACTTCGTGGCCCGCCATCAAGAGTTCCACGCAGGTATGCGAACCGATATAGCCGGCCGCGCCGGTCACCAGCACCTTCATCCGATCGTCCTCATGCAGTGAAAAAAGGGGGAGCTTACCTAAAGGTAGGTTTCGCTCTTTTCCCCGCCTCAGATCCGAAAAATATCCACTTTCGTTTCAAGGCACTTTCGCAAACTCAGATCGTGCACACCCACCTCGAACCAGCCTCCCGGCTTCTGGAAAAAATCCAGTCCTCGGCCAATTTTGATCACCCAACCGTTGTCGATACGAATCTCCCGATCATGCATATTCGGGTTGAACTGTACCTCTAGCTCGATATCTAATTCCAAAAGGCTTTGCCTCAGCTCATCGAGCTTCTCTGTAATGGTGGCCAACTGGATCTTGTCATCATATCCGGTGGTCAGGCTTATCTTCTTCACCGTCCCAGCCTTGACAACGGTCTCGCAAAAGCGCACGAAGTTCTGAATCTGATGCTGTAGCCGGATGTAAGGATCTTCGATGACGACCGACTTCGCACCTCGTAGATACGGTCCTATGATTGAATCATAGCTATAGCCAGTGTCGCCATAGAGGATGGTGAAGTGCTGTTCCCTGAGCTCGGCCGGTGACGGCGGCGTCGGCACGGCTGGAGAATATGCAGCAGCAGGTTGAACCTCGACCGCCTCGGCAGGCCGCTCATCCGTCTGACGCAAACGACGGCGCGCCGGCTCTTGCGTTGCGAGCGCGTCCTTCGACTCGGGGCAGAAAACTACTACTTCCTCACCGCTAGCCTTGAAGTAGGACAGATTAATCCGGGCGAACTCGTCGTCCGGTTTGCGCTTGTTCATCTGCTCCTTGACGCGGCGGCGGTACTCGATGGCGTAGGCCACATACTCTTCGAACTCGTCGTCCGTCGGCGGCCCGTTCGGATGCAAGATTTTCAAGAACGCGCAGACGGTCTTCTTGATGCCTTTTTCATCGCGCCCCTCGACGGATTTGCCAAGCCGGATGCGCTTGCTCACTTCCTCGTACCGATTCGTGTGCTTGAACTGGTAGTGAAAGGCCTCGGCCAGGTAGTCGGTGATGAAGCCGTAATGATTGGTCAGAAATTCGCTGCTGTTCTTGGGCATTTCCCAGCCTGGAATATAGGCGGCAAAACGGTCCATCACCGCCAAGTCCAGTTCTGGCGGCAAGGGCTGAAACAGGTCGTGCTCGTTCGAATTGACCAGCTGCTCGATCGACATATCGATATTGCCAACGAAACTCAGGCTGGCGTCGGCGATCACTTCGACGCCGCGCGAAAAGCGCCCGTTGGCCATGAAGTCCTTCATGATCTGGATGGTGTCGGGGTCTTTGACCTTGATTCCGCCCACTTCGTCAAACGCGACCGTGTCCCAAAAGCCGACCAGGCCCACCTTGCGGCGCGCGTTGTTGTAGAACAGCGTGGCCTTGGTCGCTTGGCCGCCCGAGATCAGCGTGGCGTAGGGCGAAAACTCGCTGAAAAAGTACGATTTGCCGGTGCCGCGCGGGCCCAGCTCGATGTAGTTGTAATTGGGCTCTACCAGCGCAGCCAAGCGGGCAATGTAGTGCATCTGCACACGCTTCGAGAGCTTGCTAGGCTCCAGCCCCACGGAGCGCAACACCGCCGCGAGCCATTCATCGCGCGTGAATGCCGCGCGCCCCTCTGCATAGCGGTCGAAGTCGAAACGGGTCAATTGGATCGGGCGCAGATCTTCGATGTAAAACGCATAGTCGTCTTCGTCGATATCGTTGTGCGCCAGGGTGACTTCGGCCCAAATGCCGCCTTCCAGCAAGCGATCATTGTCGCGATAGAACTTTTCCGCGATGGCGATACGTTGCGAGTTGAAATTTTCCAATGCTGCCCAGTGGCGCTTTTCCTTTTCAACGTAGCGAACATGAACTTTATCGATGAAGCGGTGCTTACCTTTGGTCGCCACCTTCGACTGGGCTGCGTTGGCTTCGTCCGGGCGCACGTAGTTTTCCTGCAGGGTGGATAAAACGGCTTCCAGGCCCGCTTGAATCTCGGCCTCGTCACTGCTGGCGCAATACTTGGCCAGCAGGAACTCCAGAACGAACGTCGGGACGTTGGTACCCTTTTTGATCCGGTGCAGCAGGTCCTTACGCAGCACCTTGCCATCGAATGCGGCGTTGAGTTTTTGGTCGAGTTCGTCCATGGGGTTCATTCCGTATAGTCGGTCTCGAGCGTGAGATGGCTGTAGGCCGCCAGGGTCGTGGGGTTGAGCGCCACCACCTTGAATTTGCCTCTAAACTCATCATCCATGCGCAGTGCAATCTGTTTGCGCTGGCCGGGCATCAGGGTCACGGTTTTGGTCGCGGGGTCTACATCACCACCTGGGCGCGGCTCTCCCACCACATTGCCTCTGCTGTCTTGGGCCTCCAACAGAATCTCGAGGCTCATGTCTTGCGAGAACAGATCGTCGTTTCCCAGGATCACTTCGATGACCGGCAAGCGCGTCGTGATGCGTTTGGCGCCGTTCTTGTAGTTCAGCTCCACCACCACCTTGCGGAGATCCGCATGGGCGGTGGTGTCCAGCCTGGCCACCAGTACCGGCACGACGGCCTCGGCCAGCGATGCCCCGCCGTGAAAATACAAATGCCCCGAGCGATACGGCGCCATGCTGCGCGGCAGTGCCACCTGAGCGAAATCACCCCGAATGCCGACCTTTTCGGCGCTGACGACCAAGTTGTGCGCATCGGCGCTGCCAGCGCCCAGCATCATGCGATCGTGGGCATTGACGGGCCACTTCCCTGTCGGTTTGACGCACACATCGCCCGCCTCCGCGTGTGCGTTGAGGAAGAAACCATGATCCGTAACGATCACCGCTTCCTTGAAGCCCATGCCGCGCAACTTATGTAGCGCCACACGAATCTGCTTGAGCATGTTCGGAATCAACCCGAGCGTCGTTTCGGCGTTGCTCTCCAATTGGCTGTCGATTTCCGTGGAACGCAGCACCAGCAGATCGACGGTTTCGGCGATCTTGGGCCTGCCACGGACAAAATCGTTGAGCGGCATTTCAGCGAAGCGATCGCCATACTTCTTGCTCAAGACGGCCATGCGCTGCGCAACAGTGCTCACCGGCGCCCCGTCCAGCTTCGGCACCAGGGAATCGTTCGCCAGCTCCAGCGTCAGCCCCGTGCGGGCGCCTGGCAGCAAGCTCGCCATACCCACCGGCGTGATGGTCGGCAACTGCGCATAGGCCGCCTGCAGCTCGACGGGGCCGTCCTCCGCCAGCAATTTTTCCAGCGCCACGCCCAACTCATAGCGCAGGGCGTCCACCATCAGGTAGGCCAGCTTACGGCCGCTTTCCTTGAGGCGATCCGCCACGAGGCGGTCAAACACCTCGGCATTGGCCAGGCGTCCATTGGGCGGCCAGCCCGCAGTCTCGAGGTGTTTCACAAACACGTCCTGAACCTTTTCCGCCAGACGCCGATAGCGCGCCCGAGCTTGGCTGATCACTTCCTGCATCAAACCATGCGGGTCGAGGAAGTCACCCGCCGCCTGCTCAAATTCACGTTGCAGGCGATCAACTTCGCGTAGGCTGCCCAGGTAAAAATCGATCAGTTCTGCTTGCGAACGGATGTGATTCGGTAGCTGGCGCTCGAAATCATCGCAAGCCTCGACCAGACTCAAGCCACAGCGAAGCAACTCCCACTGCGCCTGGCTTTCCCCTTTGCCTAGCCATACCGAATTCTTGCGACGGACCAATACCTGGCGGGTGGCGTCGGTATCACCGGCGACGAGGCCCTTGATCGCCGTGCGCAGGAACGTTCGCTCCTCGAACGGGAAAGTGTCACGCTCGCCCAGGTCTTCAATGCCCCTGCACAGTTCGGTCAAATTGAGCTCGGCCTCAATGGTTTCCGCACGCTCGATATAGAGCGCATGCGTCTTGGGATCGGTGCGCAGACGATCGCACACCTCCTCGATGATGGGCCTGGCTTCCATCGGCGCATGCGGCACGCTCTTCAGGGTGTCCGGCAGCGCCACGGGCAAATCGAACACAAACTCGCTGAACAGCACGTAACGCCACAGTTCATCCGCCAGCGCAGACCACGTCTTGCCGCGTGTCTGCACGTTCAGGCCCAAGGTGGCGCGCAGGAAGGCACGCGCCTCATCCACCCACCCCTCCTGCGCCTTGAGCGCCTCGGCCTGGCGAGACGTCGGCGCCAGCAGCGCGGCCAGAATCTCACGCCCCGACTCCACCTGCAACGCGGCGCGTAACTGGGGCCAGCTCACACCGCCGCCAATCGCGTCGATCACCGCGAAAGTCGGACCAGAGGGAGATGTGGCAAACACCTGCCGGATTTCGGTCGCATGATCCGGCCTGGCGCGCAGGCACAGGCTCAGATACTCGTCGCCATCATCTTGCGGAAACACCGCGCCGCATGCTGCGTACAGGGCGAATGGATCCACTTGTTTTTGCTCATCGGTTTCCGGGCGCTTGGCCGGCACATAGATCAACACGCCCGCGAGCGACGCCTTGGGCTGCCCAAGCTCGCGCAGCGCCATGAGCGCCGCCTCACGGCTTTCGATGCTGCTGATCGACGCATCGATGACGCGCACCTCATCGCTTGCCAGATCGAAGCACAAATCGCGGTAGCGCCCGTCGGCGTCGTACACCACCAGCACGCCCGCTTGCTTCAAGCGGGGCCGCAATACGGACTCGCGAATGAATTCTGCAATGTTCATCTGCACCTCGATGCTATGTGTTGTGGCTCACTAGCGCTCTGCAACCTGGTTTGTGGATCGTAAAGCTACTCATCGTGAGCCACAAATGCGTTTGCGGCCATTTCATGAGCCTCAAAACACCTCCCGCCCTTCGGCGATGTTGAGCAACGCCGGGAAGCACAGCGTGGCCGCTCGTCGACCACTGGCCTCCACCAGGATGCGCAGGATGCCGGACTCCCGCAAGGCAGGCACGATGCGTTTGGCCGTCGGTTCGGGGATGCCCGCGCTGGCCACGAAATCCGAGCTTCTGAAAATCGGCCGTTCGAAGATCCAATCCAGAGCGTGAATCGCATATTGGGAGCGGGTGAGATCGACAACCTCCCGTTTCATGCGCTCATACAGGTCCAGGATCGCCGCGGCCTTTTGTTGATTTTCCTCGGCTTGGGCCTTGATCGCGTCAAGAAAGAAGCGGCACCAGCCGGTCCAATCGTCATCACGTGAAACGGCTAACAGGCGCTCGTAATACTCGTCTCGGTGCGCCTCCAGAAAGGCGCTCAGATAAAACATCGGGCGTTGAATCAGCCCGTTCTGCCACAGAAACAGCGGCACCAGCATGCGCCCCAAGCGGCCATTGCCATCCAGAAAGGGGTGCAGCGCCTCGAATTCGGCATGCACGATCGCCAGTTGCACCAGCCGGTCGGGGGCATCGGCATGCAGATAGCGCTCCCAAGCGCTCATGGCGTCGGGCAGTTTGTCAGCGGAAATCGGCACGAATCGGGCTTGTTCAACGGTACAACCGGCCGGACCGATCCAGTTCGGGAGGCGACGGTACTCGCCAGGCGCCTTGCCCTGCCCGCGTACGCCGTCCAGCAACACCTTGTGTGCTTCGCGGATCACGCGCTGTGAGAGCGGGACATCGGCCAGCATCTTCTCGGCCATGCGCATTGCCGCCCGGTAGTTCAGCACTTCACGAATGTCATTGCGGCGTTCCTCGCTCAGACCGGGCGAATCGCCCCGAGCCTCGAACGTCAGTACCTCACCCATGGTGGCTTGGGTACCTTCGATGCGCGAGGACAGCACCGCTTCTTGCGTTGTCAGTGGAGAAAGCAGCACCGCCGCGTTGGGAATTGCCGCCAGCGTGCCGTCGTAGCGCGCGACGGCAGCGGCCGTCGGCCCCAGCAGCGGAATCAGCGTTGACCAATCCAGTTGCGCTGGTGGAAACCGCCCAAGGTGGTAGTGAACTGACATCAATCGTCCTTTGCCTTCCTGCCACGCGCCTTTTTGGGTTTGGCCGCCGGTTCGATGTAGAGATGCTCCAGACCATGCGCGATCGCCAAACTCTTGTCTGTCTTGCACTTTTCGTGCACGCGCTCCGGCCAGTAGTTCATGGCCAAATGCGCCCAGTCGTAGTCGCCTTTTTCGAGCTTTTTCCAAGTCTCCTTGAGCACCTTCTGCCAGGGTTTGTGGCGGAACAGCGGCCAGAGCGGCGCTGCGCTGATCTGCACGCCGTCGTCGTGATGGGGCTTGTAGGTCGGCGCGATCTCGAGCAAGGTGTCGCGCAGTTCGATCAGCTCCAGCTCGAAGGCTTGCAGGGCTTCGAACTGCTTTTCTTCGTCACGCGTGCGGTTCGCGCCCTTGTTGCGCAGTGCCGTCACGTCGGCGTCGACCTGTTTGAGCTTGGGCTCGACGAAGTCGTTGATGGCGGTGTAGAGCGTTTGGCTCGTGAGGCTGGGGTAATAGACCCACAGCGTGTAGCTGCCCGAGGCGGTGGCAAGCGGCCAGTAGATGGGCGCCTTGCGGCGGCTTTTGCTGTATTGCCGCAGGTGGAAGGCGAAGAAATCCCGCCGTAGCCAGCGGCGCGCCTCGTCCGGGACGGCGACATCGACGCGGGTGAGCACTTCCTCGATCAAGCGTGGCAGGTCGTGCGGGTGCCCGGGGTCGTCCACCAGAATGCCCGCATGGGCATGGAAAGGTTCGGCGCCGTCCGGCAACATGCCGGGGCTTTTCGCGGGCAAGGGATCGAAGGGTTCCGGCTCGGGCGGCACCTCCCGCTCGCCGGTGGCCAGGCGCCAGTCGAAGCGGCCAAAGGCCACGCCGACGGCCCAGGAGAGGAGACCATCGCTGAGGTCGATGGGCGCGGCGATGTCTTCGTCGTCCGGCTCGTCGTCTGCCTCGGCTTGACCAGCTTCCTCAGCCGCTGCCCCTTGGGCCGCCAACACGGCGGCGCGGTCGGATTCGCTGAAGCCATAGAGATCGAACGCGATGGCGTCGATCTCGGCCTGGATATGGGCAAGTTCGGCCTCGATGGCCGGCGGGTTGAAATCGCCGAGGCGCGCGCGCAGCGCGGCGGGTAAGAGGAAGGCGTGCGAGGTTTCTTCGATGGTATCCAGCGTGCGCTTGAGCGACCAGGCGCGGCGGGCGAGGGTGGCCAGACGGGTTTGATTCTCGGCAGTCAGGTTGGGGACGGGGGTTTGCTGGATCAGGCCGACTTCGTAAGATCGGGCGGCGGCGTCGGCGGCAGCCGTTTGCAGCGAGACCAGCAGGCCAAAGGCGCTGCTGTTGAGCAAAGCGCATAGCGCCAGCAGTTCTCCAGGGTCATCGCCAGCGACGAAGGCCGCCGGGCCTTTGTCGGCAAAAATGCAGCCGGCGGGCATGACGCGCATGCTGAGGCCGCTAGTCGTGCGTCGCGGCCACGTCAGCCCGGGGCGGAAGTAGTGCTCAGTTGAACGGATATTTCTTGCCCAATGCCCTCCGCCATAGCGAAATATTATCCAAGCCTTCATTTCACTACCATCAACTGTCCAATTAACGAGCAAATGGTGGTCATAGTAGGTTGGAGAAAAAGCCCCGCCTTTTGCGAATGGAAACCATCGCTCGCTACCTTTAATCTCCCACCAACAGCGCAAAAACCTGAAATCGTCGAGTGTTCCTGTTCCACTTGTTACAAGCGTGTTTTTTTCAACAGCAGGAAACTTCATAAACGAATTTCGCACGGCATCGCTCACCCAATAGGCAAAGGGCTTCCCAGGCACGGCATCGAACGCCTCCGGCGCAACCTCGAACAGGCGCGCATCGGTCTCGCCCCGCCGCAGGCGGGCGCACACCTGTTGCAAGGCGGCGGCTTTGTCGTCTTCGGCCAGCAGGCGCAGGAAGGCGGTCATGATGTTTGGCCCCGTAAAGTAATGACGGGTATTTCACTGACGCGGAACATCGGCTTGCTTGGCTTCTCCCCGCTGATGAACTCATTCGCGCCTGCTGCCAGGGCGGTGGCCACATGAATTGCATCCATGGCCGCGATGCCGTAGCGTTGCGCCAGCGTTTGGGCATGGTGCAGCACATCGAGCCGCCAATGGTGATGTTCAGCACGTTCGAAGACACTCCGGTAGAAGGCAATTTCGCCATGGTTTTTCTCGTAGATGGCCTTGGGCATCACCTCCAGCCACAGCGCATCGCTGACCAACAGAGTTCGTTCCCTATCATCGAGCACCGCCAGCGCAGCCGAGCCGGCTTCATCGTTACCCTTCCAAGCCGCGATGAGTACATTGGCATCGATATAGCTGCGCTTAATCATCGGCAAGCCCTCCTCGACGTTCACGCACCTCGGCATTGATTTCGTCCCAGGACATCGGCTTTCCTCCGCTTTCGATATAGGCGCGGCGCGCTTCGATGATGATCTGGCCCAATTCGGTTTTGGGCTGGTAGTGGTCGACAAGATCGTCGCCCGTCAGCGCCCGAACAGATTCGCCTTGCGCCGGCGACTGTTCCGGGATGGGTTCGATGACCACGCGCAAACGGCAGCCGGTGGGCAATGAGGCTGGCAAGGTACAGTGCAGTTCATGCTCTTCAGTGACAACGGTTTCAAAAATGACGGCATTCATCGTCTTTTCCTCAATGCTTGACCAAACAATAGGCGGCGGCTTCGACCATGGCATCGTCCATCACGCCGTGCCCCAAGTCGGCCATGACTTCCGGCCGGGCGACGCCCAGCACCACCTGCTCGCGCCACCTCTGAAAGCTCGACAGGAAAAAGCAGGTGCGCGAGGTGATGGCGCCCAGCCGTCCGCCGGTGCGCAGCAGCTCCAAGCCGCGCTCGACGAAGACGGCGAGCAGATCGTTCTTGCTGCGCGGATAAGCTTTGGCGAGTGCCTCTTTGGTGTTTGAAGCCAGTGCGCCAAACGGCGGATTCATCACCACCACGTCGAACGCTTCGCGGCACAGGTCGATGAGCCGCAGCCCCTGCAAGGCATCCTGGGCAAACAGGCGGCCTTGATAGGTCGACTTCGCGGCGCGAGCGAACTCGGTGAGTGCCGTGCGCAGCCGCGCTTCCGCCCGCTGCCAGTTCTCCTGCTCTTCTTCGGCAAAGAGGCCAGTGCCCGTGCCGACATAGACCTGGCGGATCAAGTGCGGCAGCTCGCGCTCGACCTGGAGCAGCACGCCCAGCTCCGGCAGGCCCTTGAGCAGTTGCAGAGTTTTCTCGAAGAGTTCGGCGTCGCGCGGGTCGAGGTTGGCAGCGAACTGCGCACGCAGCTCACGCTCGGCGGGCGGCGCAATAGCCGCGACGACATGGCCGCGCCCGATCGGCGGGCGATCTTTGGCTTTGACGCCCGCATCGTGCCAGGCGCGTTGCGCCCGCAGCCACAACGCCAGCGAAGCGATCTGCACGGCACGCGGGTCGATGTCCACGCCGTAGAGGTTGTGCTCGATGATGAGCCGCGGCACGTCGCGCAGGAAGGCTGCTTCGTCCGGATAGGTCTGGCACAACGGCTTCAGGGCCGCCTGGGGCTGGGGCGAGACATCGAGCGAACCGGGGCCGTGCTGCTGCTCCCAGGCCCAGGCTTCGCGGTAGATGTCGAGAAAGAGGTCGAAGGCATACAAACCAAAGTGCATCGAACCGCAGGCCGGGTCTAGCAGTTTGAGCGTGCGCGGGTCGCGCAGTTTGGCGGCGGCTTGCGGCTGTTCGTCGGGCTTGACCAGCAGGTACTGGCAGCGCTCGCGCAGGGCGGTTTGCCCACCGGTGGCGTTGAACCACAACCGCCCGAGGGTGTTGTCCACCAGAAACTCGACCACGTAGCGCGGCGTGAAGAACTGGTTGCGCACGGCGAGTTCGCGGCTGTTGCGCGGCGCTTGGCTCGCTTCGCGCATGGCCCTGCGTTCTTCCTTGGCATTGAAGTATTGGTAGATCCAGCCGATGGTTTCGTCCTCGGCCCACAGCGGGGCGATGTCGGCATCGTTGATCAGGTTCAGTACGTGCAGCAGCGCCGCTTCGCGCGGGAACAGGCGGCCCTGCGGGGAGTAGCGGTCGAAGAGACCGGGCAGGTCTTGGGCGAGCTCATCGAACACGCTGAACAAATACACCCGGTAGGCATCACCGGTTTCGCCCAGGCCGATGCCAGCCAGCCGCGCATAGAGCTGAAAGCCCTTGGCCTGAAAGCCGTTGCCCACCGATTCGATCAACAGGCCGCGCGCCTCGGCCATGCGCAGCGCCGCCAGGCGGTTGAGCACGGTGAAGGCTTGCTCGCGCACGATGCGCTCCAACGCTTGGCTGGCGTTCATCTCGCCACTGGCGGTGTAGTGCGCCAGTGTATCGCGCAGGATGCGGGCGGTTTCGCGCTGGGCGTCGTCGAGATGCCGCAGGCTGGTGAGTTCCGCAACGCTGCCCGCGTGCGGATCCATGCCATAGTCGTTTTGCAGCTGGCGGGTGAATTCCTCTTCCAGCACGCGGCGCGCCTCGTTGACGAAGCGCTGGAGGCGGTTTCTGGTTGCTTGGTCGAAGGCCATTTACTGCTCGCCTCCATTGCCGACCGAGAAGGTCACCTCGATCTCTGAGTAAAGGCCGACCTGTACCTTGATCTCGTGGAGCTGCTGAATCAACGCGTCGATGTCGGCTGCCGTAGTGATCTTGGCCGGCACGGCAACCTTCCTGGTGAGCTTGGACGGGCCCTTCTCACCAGGCCTGGTTCGTTCCTCATCCATGCGCTGGCGCAAACGTTCCTGACCTTGGCGCTGGATCGAGCGCTTGAGCTCCTCGATGGTGCTGTTGATGTCGTAATCCCGCGCCAGCAGTTTCTTGAGCCCAGCCAGATCCGGCGTAGCGGCCAGCGCCAGCCCTTCCAGCCGATTCACGGCATTGCCGCGCTCTTCCTGGGTGAGCTCGTCCCACTCGGGAATACGCTGCAAGTCCTCGACGCCTTCTTTCAAACGCAGCTTCTGCTGCTCGGAGAGCTTGATGACGGCGTCGCGCACGCGGCCCTTCAACTGCGTGAGCAGCGAATTGAAGTCGGCGGCGTGTTTGTAAAAGTCTTCTTTGCCCAGGCGCTCGGACAGGGCCGCCAGGTCCTCGGCGAGTTCGCGGCGCAGCTCCCCAGGCACGCCGGTGTCGGGCAAGGTTTCGATCTCGCGGCGATGGACTTGCAAGTCGCGCAGGGTGGCATCGAGCCCGTTGTCGAGCGCCCGCTTCACTTCGAAGGCCCACTTGAGGTTGTCGTAAATGACGGAGGTTTCCGCACCCAGGCGCTGCGGCGCGTCGGAAGCATCGGTGAACAGCATGTCGGCGATGTCCTGGTTCAGGCTGCGGATGCGGTCACTGCCCGCCAGCCCAAGGCCGCTGAGCCTTTCGGCCAGGGCGCCGTAGTCGTGCTGGAAGCGCGGAAAGTACTTGGCCGCCGCTTTGCTGATCTCCTGCTCCAGCGGAATCACCATGTCACCCACCAGTTCCGTGAGCCGTTCCGCCGCCCGAGCGAGCGTTTCAATGGACGGACGCTCGTCGCGCAGGGCGACGCCGATCTGCTTGAAGGAATTGTTGGTCTTGAGTGCGTCGATGGCTTGCTGACCCGCTGCCGTGACTCCACGCCCCGAGACTTTGAGCTTGATTTCGCCTGCCATGAGCATGGCCGCCAGGATGTAGCGCGTGGTGTCGGGGGACCAGCCAAACGGATCGCTGCTGAAGGTATCGAGCAGATGCTTGCCATCGACGGTGCCGTGTCTGTCGATGTAGTCGCGGATGCTGATCATCGCCTTGTGGTCGGTCTTGAACGAAGCGCGACCGGCCTCGGTTTGCACCAGACCGAGCGGGTCCAGCGTACTGCTGATGGCAGCGGGATTGGCGACCTTGAGGAATTTTTCGGCGGTGTCGGTGGCGACACGCACCGGCGCTTCGACATAACGGTCGAATACTTGCTCGGCCACGTCAGAGAGCAGCTTTTTGGCGGCCTCCAGCAGGTCGGCGTCCAGCGCCGATACCGCGGTGGCTTGACCACGAAACACGAACGAGCCTGCTTGCAGCGTTTGCTTGATCTTGCTCTGGAGCTGGATGGCCAGCTTGGCGGCGCGATCGAGCTGACCCGTGCAGTAATCTTTGACCTCTTGGTCGGGGTCGTTACGGTGCAGTTCGGCAATGCGCTGGCAGCGGTAGATTTCGTTCGCCAGGTCGTCGAGTTCGGAATTGGCGCGCGCCAAGAGTCCAATGACATTGCGATTCTCCCGGCTGCGGGACTCATCCAGCATCCGGGTTTTGGCAGTTTCGTAATCGCTGGCAGCCACCAGTTCAACCACGGTCTGGATAGCGTTTTGCTCACCGGCCAAGCTGATGATGACGCTGCCGAGCTGAACCTTCAGGCCCGTGGCGACGGCCATCGTGCCATGGAGGCTGACACGGGGCAGCGGATTGAAGGTTTCGCGCAGCGCATCGTTGAAGATGCGCCTTACGTCCACCGTGCGCAGCGGGATGGCGCCGCGCTCTTGTTCGATATCTCGCAGTTTCTCACTGAGGAACACGAGGCTGCCATCCTTTTCGCCCAACGGCACATGCACATCGCCTAGCATCTCTTCAACGGCCTGCTTGACCGCATCGAGCTGCGATGGCGCAGTGACGGATGGGTGCATCAGGCTGGCAACGTTTTGCACCGTCACCGGCAGGTTGCCCAGGATCTGCAGCACGGCGACGGACTTGGCGACGTCTTGGTGCAGTTGCGAGTCTGGAAAACGAATCTGAACCTTGCCGACCGCTTGATGGATGGAGGGGAATGCGCGGCGGATGTCCTTTTCCAGTTCGTCGTACAGCGTAACGGTGGTGGCCAGCCACCCCACCGGTTGATCGGCCATGGCTTTGGAACCGCCTTCGCCTTTCAGGATATCCTGGATCACTTTGATCGCAGAGCGCAGACCTATGCCGCCGGTAGACTTGGCTAGAGCGCCCAGGAGATGAAGCAGGATATCGAAGTGCGTCGGTAGAAAGGGGTAGAGATTGATGAAGGTCTCTTTGCTGAAATCCGTGTCGTAGTACTTGGCATCTTGCAGCTTGGTGTGGTGCCGTAGTGCCTGGCCATGGGCATCGAACAGTTTGCCCAACTCGGTCTCACCCGCCGACGATTTGCCGAGCAGACGGCGATAGCAGATCTCCTTGATGTCGCTCGATTCGAGGTCGATCTGGATCGGGAAGCGGTCTTTCAGCTTGTAGAGCTTGTCGGAGTTGAGCGCCGCCCGCGGGTCGTCTTCGGTCAGGGTCTGCTGCGCAGTGGCGATGATCCAGACCTTGCCCTCACCCAAACGCTTGAGGTTCTTGGCCAGGCCATCGAGGTTGAGGATCAGGTTGTCGCGCGAGGCCACGTACTGACCGACTTCATCGATGATGAAGAGGATGTTCTGCTTGCCGCTTTTTTCGCGGACGATGTCGATCATCTCCTGCACTCGCTGATCTTCGAACTGGAAGAATCCCTCGGTGCTGGAAGAAAAGGACTTCGCATCCGGGAAGAGCGCCGGATACATTTCGTGGGCGATCTTGGGAATCAGACCGTCGATGGCCAGTGGGTTGTTTTGCACGCGATCCCAGGTTGCGCCCGGCAGTGCCTTGGCGATCCGTTCATGCAACTCGAGCGTGCGACCCTCCTTCTCGACCATGCGCTCGAAGGCGGCCACTTTGAGGTTGCGTGAGTAGCCTGCCCATTGCAGCACCTTGAAGTAGAGGACGGTGGAGACGTCTTCCATCGTGGCTCCAGCCAGCATTTCACTGGCAAGGTCCAGCATGATCACGGCGGCCGGGAAGCGCTTTGCCACGGTAGTAAGGAGCGCCTTGGTCTGCGATTTGTGGAAGCGGTCTTTCAGGTATTCGATGAACGGCGTGCCGCCAATGGTGCACCGATCGTCAAATGCTAGGCCGAGGTATTTGGTGAACGAGCTCTTGCCAGAGCCGTAGAATCCAGAAACCCAGACGCCCACTTCATGTTCGCCACCGGACTCCATCGCAAGCTGCATGCGATCGAGGAGCTTGCGAAACTGCTCCTCGATGCTTTCGGTGACTACGTACTCGGAGATTTCCGCCTTGAGGCGGCTTTCTTGCGAGGCGCCGTAGGTGATGACTTTCTCGATGTTCCGGTAGATGTCCTTGCTTGGATCGAAGAGTGAGCGAATATTCATCGTCTTATCCCAGAGTTCTTTTATCTGTTCAGCCGCCGACGTGGACGGAGCGGTAATTGCCGTCTTCCGGGTAGAATCCGAGAAACTTCAGGCGCGTCTTGCCGGTTCGCACGCCGGGATACAGAAAAATCGTTGGTACGTGAAATTTTCCCTGGAGCTGGCTTTCGATGGCGCCGATGCGCAAGAAGGGATGGAGCGCCTCCAGGTCGGTGACGAGCAGCAGCGCGTTTTGCTGGCCTTCGAGCGACTGCAACGCGGATTCGAGCCGATTCAGTAACGCGTTGCCAGCAGTCAGGATGTCTGCCAGGGCCTTGTTCGTGCGGGGCCAATCCAAAGGGGCGGCTTTGTCCTCCATCACACAGAGCGGCCATAACGGGTCTTCCTTGAGGAGTGTCCAGACGTGCTCGGCAATGGAGAAGGTGTGGACATCCCAGCCCTCTTGATGCAGCTTAGCTACCCAGGCGGGCGTCTGTCGCTTGACCTCGAGGATCTGCTCGGGTGGGAACACGAGGTAGTAGATCGGCTCGAAGCTCGCATGGCCGAGCTCACGCCCGTGGCGGATGCGCTCTCGTAGTTCGTCGAAATCAGCTTTGAGCGAGGACATCGCACAGCGTCTCCATGTCTGGTAGTTTCCAGTTGATGCGGATTACATCGCCGGCGGCCTGGACGATGAGCAATCCCTTCAGCGATAGGCGTTTGATTTCTTGCAACACGTCCTCGCGCACCAAACCGAAGAGCTGCCAATCCTTGTGGGCAAGCAGCGCATTGTCACCGAAACCGGAAAAGTGCAGTTCGTAGGCCAAGTAAGCGGCTACGACGGGCAAAATACGGAACGGCAGAATGCGACGGCTGGAGCGCGCGCCGCGCTCGAGCATTCCATAGTCGGCGCAGCAGCCGGTCAAGTAGGCGGATACGCGCCGCACGGTGGTCTCCGACCATCGCTTGACGGTCTTGCCCTCATCGATGCCGCGCTCGACGAATGCACGGGCATCTTCATTGGTGATCTGGGTATCCCCACCCGCATACCGAGCCCAGTAAACCTGGCGTACGAAGTCACCCAGAATGGGGTTGGCGCGGCTTGTAAAAATTAGCATGAACTGTGTTAGTTCCGCAGAGGAAATCGTTGCCAACAGCCGCTTGAGGTGAACGGCCGGTGCGCCGCCATTGACCAGATAGCGCGGGGCAAAGCATTCGATGACGATATTACGCAGGCGACGAGCCGTGACGTTCGGAAACCGACCCGACTCCAACGCCGCCAGGTACAACTGGTTTGCCGTCATACCTGGTAACCACAAATCGAGCAATGTCTTAGTTTCGTTGACGAGCCCGAGACCTGCCTGCAACTGCGTCGTGTAGGGGGCGTTGTCAGCCACGATCACCCCATCAAATACGGATATGTTTTTTCGTTCTGAGTGAACGCGGATAGATAGGTGGCTGCGATGGCCTTCAGTGTGTCGCTTGAATCGAGATCCTTGATTTTTCCGACCGCCGTTGGTCCTACGCTAGATAAACTGCAGGGTGCGGCCAGCTGATTCAATGCATCGAGCGCAGCCTCTTTACCTCGTGAAACCTGACTGGCGAGCTCCTCTCCTACGCTGCTCTGTACGATCGCATGCAGATCTTGTTCGATTTCTTCGGGCAACCGGAACAGGTGGTAGCTGCCCACGCTCAGATGCTCGTCGTGCACACGTCTGGCCGCTTCCAGTACACCGTGGTACTGAGCGAGGCGAAACGTCTTGGGAAAAACCGGCTCCAGAAATTGCCGGCTCGATGCCTCATAGAACGCCGTCGGCCACCAGGCGCACTGTGCACGCTCGCCGAGAAAACCGACGATGAGCCTCAGTTGCAGCAGGGTGGATAGGTAGGATTCCTTCATTTCATCATTTCTCTTGTTTTCTGGTGTTCTGGTACCAACACGGCATTGGGCGGACTTTGTATGGTGAAGTGTCCCGCACAACCGTGATGACTGTCAATTCACTCGCTTTCTCGGCACACGATTCCTGCCCGAGCCCCAAGCCGCCCTTCGGCGAAAAAGGCGCTTACCCGATGCAGGGACTCGATGGAAACCTCGATCAACCCCCGTTTTCCGGGGAATTTGGGGTGAAGCAGACTCTTCATGACATCCGGCACTGAATTCCACTCGATTTCCCCCTGTTTTGGCCGCTCGTTGCGGCCTCGTGCCCCGGTTTTTTCCTGCCCCCGGCCGCTTTGGGCACACTGCGGCCGTGGGCAGGCCTCACCAGGGGATGGCGTTGGACTTCACGAGCCACACCGTGCGCCGGATGTTGTAGCAGGCGGCCATCAGGGTGAGGGCAAAGTCGGCTCTGGCCTGTCCAATGGTGCGGATCATCTTGCCGCTCATGGCTTCGATGGCGGCAAACACGTGCTCGACCCGCGCACGCACGCGGGCAATGCGCGTGTTGCGCGCTTTCTGCCGCTTGGGCAGTGGCCGGTGGGGCTTGGCCTTGCGCTGGATCTGCGGCCGGTAGCCTTTGGCCTGGAGCGCTTCTTCCCGCTGCTTGCTCGCGTAGCCCCGGTCGGCGTAGACGTCGCGGCACGTGTTGCCCGAGTCGAGCAGCTCCTCGAAGTGCTGGCTGTCGTGGGTGCTGGCCGTGTCGGTCTTCAGGCGCCGGATGAGCTTGTGCTTGCGATCGACACAGACCGAGAGTTTGTAGCCGTAGTAGCTCTTGCCGTGTTTCTTGGTCCAGGTGGCGTCCAGGTCTTTTTGACGGCGTTTGGCCGGCTTCCACCCGCGGGGCATGGCACGTTGTTCCACGATCTCCTGCTCTTCCCGAGTGAAGTGCTGACGGGGAGCGCGCTACCGGCGTCGCATCCACGATCTGCCCACCCCGGGCGATATAGCCCTTGCGTTCGATTTGGCGCTTCACCGCCTCGAACAGGGCTTGCGCCCCTGCCGGTCCGATGCGGTTCTCGAAGAGCCAGATCGTGGTGCGATCGGGAATCGTACGCGAATGCTCCAGCCCACAAAAGCGCTTGAAACTCGTCCGATCGAGGAGCTGGAACTCCATCTGCTCGTCCGAGAGCCCGTAGAGGCGCTTCAGTACCACGATGCGCACCATCGTCTCGATCGGATAGGGCGGCCGTCCGCCTTTGGACTGATCCTTCGAGGGAAAAATCTTCTCCACTTCCGCCGCCAGCGCCGCAAAGTCGATCACCGAGTCCATCTCCTGCAGGGGATCGCCCAAGCGATCGAGCTTGGCGCGATGTTCTTCTGCGGCAAAGAGGTCGGGCTGGATCGCGGTGCGGCGCGTCATGGTTCGGGCTCCTCTCGACTCAGGACAGAGGAATTTTATCAGAGGCCGGGGTGGAGGGGTTTTTCGAGGTGCCCTCGATCTCCCGCAGCGACACGCTTCGCCGGCTGCACTGCTAGAATCGCCCCTTCCCTTTTCCGACCATCCCAGAATGCGTTTCCTTCTCAAGCTCTCCCCCGAGATCATCATCAAGAGCACTTCGGTGCGCAAGACGATGACCAAGATCCTCGCCGACAACGTGCGGCGTCTGGCCGACAAAGACGGCATCGTCTGCCGCGTGCGCCGCTTCTGGGACAAGATCGAGGTCGAAGTGGCCGATGAGGACGGCGCGCGGCTGCAGCGGCGGCTGTGCGACACCCCCGGCATCGACCTCGTGCTGCGCGTGCGGGAGCTCCCTTTGGCCGAGGTCTCGCCGCAGGCCGTGGCCCAGGCCGTGGCCGCGGTCGCCGCGCCCTGGGTGGCCGGCAAGACCTTTGCCGTGCGCGCCAAGCGCAAGGGGCGCCATGCCTTCACCTCGCTCGAACTCGAACGCACGGCAGGCGCCGCGCTCCTTGCCGCTGCTCCCGGGGCCAAAGTCGATCTCACGCACCCCGAAGTCACGGTGGCGATCGAGCTCTCGGGTGAAGTGCTCGAACTCGTCGAGGCGCGCGAGAAAGGGCTTGGGGGGTTTCCGCTGGGCGCGCAGGGCGAAGCGCTCGCCCTCGTCTCCGGCGGGTTCGACTCGAGCGTGGCCGCATTCCTCATGCTGCGCCGGGGGATCAAGACGCACTTCGTCTTCTTCGACCTGGGCGGGGCCGAGCACGAAGCGGCGGTGCAGCAGGTGTGCCACTACCTGTGGCAACGCTACGCCCGCTCGCATCCAGCGCTCTTCATCTCCGTGCCTTTTGGCGAAGTGATCGAGCGGCTGCTTGCCGACGTGCGCGAAGGCTACATGGGCGTGATGCTCAAGCGCCTGATGCTGATGGCCGCGAGCCGCCTGGCCGACGAGCTCGGGCTCGACGCGCTGGTGACCGGCGAGAGCCTCGCCCAGGTCTCGAGCCAGACGCTGAGAAACCTCGCCCTCATCGACCGGGCCACCGACAAGCTGGTGGTGCGCCCGGTGGTGGCGCTACACAAGAACGAAATCATCGCCTGGGCCGAGCGCATCGGCACGCGCTCTTTTGCCGAGCATCTGCCGGAACACTGCGCCGTCATCTCCAGGCGACCGGTGATCCACGGCTCCTTCGAGCGGCTCGCCGAGCTGGAGCAAAACTTCGACTTCACGGTGCTCGACCGGGCGCTCGCCGCGCGCAAGACCTGGAAGATCGAGGCGCTCGCCGCGCCGCCCGAGGCCGGTGAGGCGCTGCCCGTGGTGACGCAGAAAACCCCCGGCGAGATCCTCATCGACATTCGTCCGCCCGAACTCGCCGACGAAGCGCCACTGCCCGAAGCCGACCTGGCGATTCCCTTCTTTGCCCTGCGCGAAGCGAAGCTACCCGAGGCGCGGCGCTATCTGCTCTACTGCGACCGCGGCCTGCTGAGCCAGTGGCACGGCCGGGCGCTCGCCGCGCGCGGGCTGGACGTGGCGGTGTATCAGCCAGCGCGTTCGGCCTGAGCCGATTCACCGGCCACGAGCCGGGAACGGGGCACGAAGGCGAAAGCGAGCACCAGTAGCATCACCCCCCAGAAGGCGACCAGCCCGGCGAAAGGCCAGGGCGTGTCGCGCGCCAGCACGCCGAGCACCGCCCCGGTGAGAAAGGCGATCGACATCATCACGAACCCGCTCAGGGCGGAGGCCACGCCCGCCGTCCGCGGAAACGCGCCGACCGCCCCGCTCTGACCGCACGGCTGATGGATGCCGTGCGCGATCATGAATCCGCAAAACGGCAGGAGCAACCCCATCGGCCCGCCACGACCGAGCAGCAGCAGGATCACCATCATCACGCCCGCCGCACAGGAGAGCACGCCGCCCGCTTGCACCGTGCGCCTCAGCCCGAAGCGCCCGAGCAGGCGGCGACACAGCACCGTCCCGAGCAGGTAGGACGTGGCGCTGGCGAGCATCACCAGGCTGTATTCGGTGGGTGAAAACCGGTAGAAATTGATGAAGATGAAGGAAGAGCTCGCGAGGAAGGTGAAGAGCCCGCCGTAGGAAGACGAGGCAAGGAGGGTGAAGATCCAGAAGTCGCGGTGTCCCAGCACTTCGCGCCAGGCCCGCAGCAGCGCCGTCGGGTGCAGGGCGTGCGGATTGCGCCGCGCCAGCGTCTCACGAAAAACGCGCCAGGTGAACGCCAGCGTGATCGCCCCGGCCACGGCCAGCACGAAAAGCGTCGCCCGCCAGCCCAGGACGCGCACCGTCGCCCCGCCGACGAGGGGGCTGAGGCAGGCGAGGAGCCCGAGGCCGGAGAAGGCGCGACTCAGGAGTTTCGCCCCCGCCAGAGGATCGTGCAGATCGCGCACGATCGCCCGCCCCGCCATCACCGACGCCCCCAGCGCCACCCCCTGCACCACGCGCCAGCCGAGCAGCTGCGGCATGGAGGTAGCGAAAGTGCAGCCCAGCGCCGCCACCACGTAGAGCCCCAGCCCCGCGAGCAGGATGGGCTTGCGCCCGAAGCGGTCCGACAGCGGCCCCCAGAAGAGCTGCGCCACGCCGAAGGCGAAGAGCATCGCCGCCAGCGTCTGCTGCGCCTGCGCCACGCTCGCCCCCAGGCTCGCCGTGATCCCCGGCAGCGCCGGCAGGTAGAGGTCGGTGGTGATGGGTTGCAACCCCAGCAGCAGGGAGAGCAGGACGACGGTTTGCAGTTCGGTCATCGGCGTTCGGAGGTCCGTGTCGTTTGAGGAAGATCTTGCCGTTCGGACGAGATTATCCCGCCGCGGCCCTGAATCTCTCCCTCTCGCCACCTTCCTTCACAAATCCGCCTTGGCGTTGTCGATGAGTTCGGTCACTTGCTGTGCATCATCCAGCCCCGTAGGCACTGTTGCAGCGCCGTGATCCCGGACGGCAGCGCCTCACGCCCGGTGAAGACGAGCAGATGGATCGATTCGTCCCAGTGATCGAGCAGGAAATCGTCGGGGCCGAATTTGACGTTGGGAATCGGCGCGCTGTCGACCGGCCCTTCGGAGAAAAGCACCTGATCGTCGTCACGCGCGTTGAGGCGCGGGCGCGCATAGACGTGCGAGCGGGACGTGCGCCGCGTCGCCCACGAAGACGACGTTGCCATGGACGTAGTCCTCGAGCGTGAGGGCACGGGCGGAACAGACCGAGCACACCAGTCGAGTTTCCAGGATTTGCACTCATTCGACGATGACGCTGGGGATGCGGTAGCGGGCGAGCAGCAGCGCCAGCGTCATACCCACCGGTCCGGCGCCGACGATGACGACTTTCTGGCGGGGCTCGGTTTCACGGTGCAGATAGGGCGGAAAGACTCGATAGCGGTAATAGACGGACTTGCGCGGTTCAGTGTTTGGCTGGTGCATCTCCCCCTCCTTGGTTCGGCCGCAAACGGATCTCCGCGAGCGCGCGGCCGGGCGCTCGACGAAAGGGCGAGCGGTGCCGCCCTGTTTTTTGAATGGCGCGACCTGCCCTCAGGCGGGCTGCGGCGCGTCCGGCTGGCAGGCAGGGGCCGCTTGCCGGAACGCGGGCAGCGCCTCGCAGGCGTCCACGATGGCGCGGATGCGCGGATAGGCTTGCAACGAACACTCGTAGCGCCGGGCATTGAAGACCTGCGGCACGAGGCAGCAGTCGGCCATCGTGGGGGTGTTGCCATGACAGAAACGGCCGGTGCGTGGATCGTCGAGCAGCCGTTCGAACGTGTCGAGCCCCCGTTCGATCCAGTGCCGGATCCAGTCGAGTTTCTGCTCCTCGCTCACGCCGAGCCGCTCGGTGATGTAGCGCAGTACACCGAGGTTGTTGAGCGGATGCACGTCGCAGGCGATCGTCAGCGCCAGGCCGCGCACCCGCGCCCGCCCCAGCGGGTCGGGCGGCAACAGGGGCGGCTCGGGATGGGTTTCTTCGAGGTATTCGATGATGGCCAGCGATTGCACCAGCACCTCGCCCCCGTCGGTCTGCAGCGCCGGCACCAATCCCCCGGGATGGATCGCCCGGTATTCCGGCTGGTGCTGCTCGCCGCCGTCGCGCAGCAGATGCACCGGCACCGCCTCGTACTCCAGCCCCTTGAGCGCCAGCGCGATGCGCACGCGATAGGCGGCGGAACTGCGGAAGTAGGTGTAGAGTTTCATTTCCCCAACCCCCTCACCCGGTTGCGGATGCTGCCGAAAATCGACGCGCCAGCGGCGTCGTGCATGGCGATCTCGACGGTGTCGCCGTGGCGCATGAAAGGTGTCTGCGGCGCGCCCGATTCGATGGTCTCGTACATGCGCACTTCCGCGATGCAGCAGTAGCCCACGCCGCCGTTCTCGATCTTGGATCCGTAGAGTCCGCCCTGCTTGTTGGAGACGGTGCCCGAGCCGACGATGCTGCCGGCCTCCATCTCGCGCGTTTTGGCGGCGTGGGCGATGAGGCGTCCGAAGTCGAAGGTCATGTCGACGCCGGCATTGGGTCGACCGAAGGGGCGGCCGTTGTATTGGACTTCGAGCGGCAGGTGCAGCTTGCCGTCGCGCCAGGCCTCGCCCAGTTCGTCGGGGGTGACCGCCACCGGGCTGAAGCTGGAGGCGGGCTTGGACTGGAAGAAACCGAAGCCTTTGGCGAGCTCGCCGGGCACGAGGTTGCGCAGGGTGACGTCGTTGACGAGCAGCACGAGGCGGATCGTCTCGAGCGCGGCCTCGGGGTCGATGCCCATCGGCACGTCACCAGTGATCACCGCCACTTCGGCCTCGAAGTCTATCCCCCAGGATTCGTCGGCGACGATGTCGTCGCACGGTCCGATGAAACTGTCGGAACCGCCCTGGTACATCAACGGGTCGTCGTAGAACGAGGCGGGTACTTCCGCGCCGCGTGCCTTGCGCACGAGTTCCACGTGGTTGAGATAGGCCGAGCCGTCGGCCCACTGGTAGGCGCGCGGCAGGGGGCTGTGGCATGCGGCGGGGTCGAACGGACGCGCATCTTTCAGGGCACCGCGTTCGAGCAACTCGGCGACGAGCGCCAGATCGTCGCGTACTTCGTCCCAGCGATCGAGTGCCTCCTGCAGCGTGCGGGCGATGGCGCCGACGGGGTAGCAGCGGCCGAGGTCACGGCTGACGACGACGAGCGTGCCGTCGCGCCCGCCGCTTTTGAGCGTGGCGAGTTTCATCGGTCGGAAATCTCCAAAGGATTCAGGCGAGCGGGAACATCTCTTTGTAGCGGCCGTCGTGCATCCAGCGCGCATGCTTGGGCGCTTTCTTCGTCTTCGACCACTCCTCAAGCATCTCCCATTTCACCTCGTCGAGCGCCTCTAGCATGCCCGGTCGTAGCGTATTGCAGGCGAGCTCGAGGCGATGGCCATTCGGATCGAAGAAGTAGATGGACTGGAAGAGGGCGTGATCGACCGGGCCGATCACTTCGATGCCGTCGGCTTCGAGACGCTCTTTCGTCGCGAGCAGATCGTCCATCGAGGCAACCTCGAGCGCGAGATGCTGGGTCCAGGCCGGCGTATTGGGATCGTGGCCCATCGGCGGCCGCGTGGGCAGCTCGAAGAAAGCGAGCACGTTGCCATTGCCGGCATCGAGGAAGATGTGCATGTACGGATCCGGCTCTTTCGTCGAGGGAACCTGGTCTTCGGCGATCGACAGGATCAGCTTCATGCCGAGGTATTTTTCATACCAGCGGGCGGTTTCGAGGGCATCCTTGCAGCGATAGGCGGCGTGGTGGATTTTCTGGATGAGTGCCATGGCGTCTTCCTCCGTGTGGGGCCGGATGACTCCTCCGACCATCAGTCATGCTTGCATTGTATTGCCGAAAAACTTATAGTTTCAACGGTTTTTTTCGATCGATTAATCGGATGTGACGATGAATGTCACCCTGCGCCAGTTGCGCGCTTTTCTTGCGGTCGCACGGTTCGGTAGTTTCACCGTCGCCGCCGAGCATCTGTACACCACGCAGTCGGCCTTGAGCGGTTCGATCAAGGAGCTGGAGAATGCCTTGGGCGTGCAGCTTTTCGACCGCAGCACCCGGCGCGTGCAGCTCACCGAAGTCGGGCGCGAACTCTATCCGCTGGTGGAGAAAATCCTGGCCGATCTGGACGCCGTGCTGCACGAAGTGGCCACGCTCAAGGCGCTCAAGCGCGGCATCGTGCGCATCGCCGCGCCGCAGTTGATGGCGGCCACCCTGCTGCCAGAAGTGCTCGCGAGCTTCACGCGCGAGTTTCCGCACGTGGCGATCCGCCTCATCGACTGCGGCGTGGAATCGGTCCCGGCCTGCGTGCTCTCGGGCGAAGCCGACCTGGGCGTGGGGCCGGAGCGGGACGTACCCGGCGAAATCGAGGCGGAGCTCCTGTTCGTTCAGCCCTTTCACGCCGTCTTCCGACCGGGCCATCCCCTCGCGGCGCAGGAGGTAGTGCCGTGGCGGCGGCTGGCGGAGTTTCCTCTCATCACCTTGCAGGGGCAATTCACGGAGAAACTCTCGCGGGACCTGCATGAGGTGGTGCGCGACCTCGATCTGCATCCGGATACGACCGTGGCCTTCATGTCGACGGCGCTCGCCATGGTGTCGATCGGCCTGGGGGTGACGATCTGCGTCTCCTATGCCGAACCCATGGTGCGCCGCTATGGCCTGGAAATGCGGCGTCTGACCGAGCCGGACGTGCATCGCCGTTTCTTCGTCTTCACGCGGCACGGCCGGGCACTGTCGCCGGCCGCCGAGGCGTTCCACATCCATCTGCGGCGCTTCGTCGGCAACGGCACCGCGGCCGGGGTGTAGCCCCGGCCGCGCCTCAGCCGCCCACGACGTCTTCGCGCGCGAGACGGATCGCCTCGCGCAGCAGATCGACGTCGCCGACGTGGTTGGCGAGCAGCAGCACGAGGCGGGCGTTCACCAGAGCGCTCTGTTCCTCGTCGAGGTCGCGGTGCGCCTCGATGAGCGCCTCGTAGAAAGCATCGCCCGCTTCATACCCGTAGAAAGTGCGGGTACGGGGTTCGCGGAAATTGTATTCCAGAGTGATCATCATCCTCTCCTCCTCTCTTGCATTCAGGCACGCTGACCGCTGGCACGGCGCAGCGCGGCCTCGATCGCGGCAGGGTCGAAGCGGCGCCAGCGGGCGGCGACGTGCTGATCGGGGCGAACGAGATAAACGGTGCCCGGTTGCAGGTCGTAGCGCTCGCGCACTCTCCCCTTGACGTCGTGCAGGGTCTCGATGCGGTTGTGCAACCTTTTTTCTGTAAATTTCCGTGGTGTTGG
>NZ_JAAAUB010000010.1:0-90913 GCF_012911495.1 Tepidiphilus baoligensis | reverse complement strand
GTGCCGAGTGTCATGAAGAGCCTGTTTCACTCCAAATTCCCGGAAAACGGGGGTTGATCGAGGTTCCCTGCCGTTTGGGGGGCTCCCCCGTCCAGCGTTGTGACAGCGTCTCGAGCAGCAGGCGCTCATCGGTCGGCAGGCCGGGTTGGGCGAGACGTTCATAAACCTTGGGAATCAGCGCGCCGGCATCATAGAGGCGCAAAATCTTGGCGTCGGCGAGAGCCAGCGCGGGAATGGGAGGGGAATTGCCGGCGAGATCGATTCCGTAGCGATCGTCGACCCGATCGAGCCACTCGGGCGGGACGAATTGGGCGTAGGGCGCCAACTCGAGGGCGAACGTCACGACCCGCGGCAGCATCGACATGGGAAGTGCATTGGGGTTGGCGAGGTGAATGAGCGCGGCCGCGTGGTGCACTTCGCGGCAGCTGAGGCGAGCGGGCGTGCCGAAGAGACCATCGTCGATGCGCCGATTGGCGACGTTGGCTCGCTCGGCCCGCAGGAATGCTTGGTGCAATCCACCCCAGAGCGTATCGGGTATGCGGGTGAGTTCGAACCAGAAGATGAGCATCATGCGCAGCAGGCACCAGATCTGCCGTTCATGGGCGTGTGCGCTGTAGGGCGAGGAGGGAATGGCGGCAGGGTGTTTCGTTGCCTTGGTGTAGATCTTGATCAGTTTGCCCCACACTTTCAGGTAGGGGGATTCGCGCACCGGGGGAGCGCGGCGCGGCCAGCCGACGCGATGCAGCGCCGTGCGCAGTAGATCGGCACGGTCGACGAGCTGGCTCAAGGTAGAAAATTCGTAGTCTAGAAGGCTGTCGGCCAACAGTTCGAATTCGGCGGCGGGCGGGGCCGGGTCGGGAGAGACGGCGAGCAGGTGTCGCAAGCGCTCATCGATGGCTTCGATCGTATCCTGCATGGCTGGTCTCTCTACGATACCGACGGAGAGGGCATTTTAGCCGATTACCCGGATGGTTTTTCGGGTTCGCGCGCGGGAAAGAAATCCTCAGCCGGTGAGCTTGCGCCGCAGCAGTTCGGTCACGCGTTGCGGATTGGCCGCTCCGCGCGAGGCTTTCATCACCTGGCCGACGAGGGCGTTCAAGGCCTTCTCCTTGCCAGCGCGGAATTCCTCCACCGACTTCGGATTGGCGGCGATCGCTGCATCCACCAGGGATTCCAGGGCGCTCTCGTCGCTCACCTGCTCGAGACCCTGTGCCTCGATGATCGCGTCGACGTCCTGGCCTTCACCGGTCCATAGCGCCTCGAACACTTTTTTTGCCCCGGCGTGCGAGATCGTGCCGTCGTGCACTCGCTGCACCAGGGCAGCGATGTGTGTTGGTCGCACGGGGCTCTCGCCGATCTCGAGCCCGCCGCGGTTGAGCTTGGCGGCGAGCTCGCCGAGAATCCAGTTGGCGCAGGGCTTGGCGAGTACAGGGTCCACGGCGGCAACGGCGGTCAGATAGTAGTCGGCCAGTTCTTTGCTTGCCGTGAGGAGGTTGGCATCGTAGGGGGTGAGGCCGTGTTCCTCGACGAGCCGCCGCCGCAGCGCCTGCGGCAGCTCCGGGAGGCTTGCCCGCACTTCTTCGATCCAGGCGCGGTCGATGACGAGCGGCAGGAGATCGGGATCGGGGAAGTAGCGGTAGTCGTGCGCGTCTTCCTTGGTGCGCATCACGCGGGTCTCGCCGCGCTCGGGATCGAAGAGCACGGTGGCCTGTTGGACGGCGCCGCCTTCCTCGAGCGTTTCGATCTGCCAGCGGACTTCGTAGTCGATCGCCTGCTGCAGGAAGCGGAAGGAGTTGAGGTTCTTGATCTCGCGACGCGTGCCCAGGCGCGTCTCGCCCTTGGGGCGCACCGAGACGTTGGCGTCGATGCGAAACGAGCCCTCCTGCATGTTGCCGTCGCACACCCCGATCCAGCGCACCAGGGCATGCAGCGCCCGGGCGTAGGCCACCGCCTCTTCGGCCGAACGCATGTCGGGCTCGGAGACGATCTCGAGCAGCGGCGTGCCGGCGCGGTTGAGGTCGATTCCGGTCATGCCGTGGAAGTCTTCGTGCAGGCTCTTGCCGGCGTCTTCTTCGAGGTGCGCGCGCGTGATGCGCACGGTTTTCTCGTAGGCGGAGTCCCCTTCGCCTACCTGGATGGTGAGCGTGCCGTTTTTCACCACCGGCAACTCGTACTGGCTGATCTGGTAGCCTTTGGGCAGATCGGGATAGAAGTAGTTTTTGCGCGCGAACACGCTGCGCTCGGCGATCTCGGCCTCGATCGCCAGCCCGAGGCGGATTGCACGCTCGACGGCGCCGCGGTTGAGCACGGGCAGCGTGCCGGGCAGGGCCACGTCGATGGCGCACGCCTGGCGATTGGGTTCGGCGCCGAAGGCGATGGAAGCCCCGGAGAAGATCTTGCTGCGCGTGGTGAGCTGCGCGTGGATCTCGAGGCCGATGACGGTTTCCCAGTCGGTGCGGTTCATGGCGGTTCCGTGGGGTTTAGAGCGGCGGTAGCCGGCGGTGCCAGTCGGTTTTTCCCTGGAAGGCGTGGGCGGCGAGCAGCAGCCGCGTTTCGGCGAGATAGGGGCCGATGAGCTGGCAGCCGATGGGCAGCCCCGCCGAGTCGAACCCGCAGGGGTGCGACAGCGCCGGCAGACCGGCGAGGTTGGCCCCGATGGTGTAGATGTCCTGCAGGTATTCCTGCACCGGATCCTGGTCTTTCTCGCCCAGGCGCCAGGCGGTGGTGGGCGCGGTGGGGGCGAGGATGAGATCACAGGAGTCGAAGGCTTGGCGGTAGTCTTCGGCGATCAGACGGCGCAGTTTTTGCGCCTGCAGGTAGTAGGCGTCGTAGTAGCCGTGCGAGAGCACGTAGGTGCCGACGAGGATGCGGCGCTTGACTTCGTCGCCGAATCCTTGGGCGCGCGTCTTGCGGTACATGTCGTCGAGGTCGACATAGTCGGGAGCGCGGTAGCCGTAGCGCACGCCGTCGTAGCGGGCGAGGTTGCTCGAGGCTTCCGCCGGGGCGATGACGTAGTAGGCGGGAATGGCGAGTTCGGCGCGCGGCAGGGACACGTCGACCAGGCGCGCGCCCAGGGATTCGTAAATGCGGGCGGCCGATTCGACGGCACGGCGCACGTCGGCGTCGAGCCCCTGGACGGCGAAGAATTCGCGCGGCAGGCCCAGGCGCAGCCCGTCGAGTCGCCCGTCGGCGGCGGCGAGGGCGGCAGCGTGGTCTTCGGACGGACGGTCGAGCGAGGTGGAGTCGCGCGGATCGAAGCCTTCGATGGCCGTGAGGGCGAGCGCGCAGTCTTCGGCGCTGCGGGCGATCACGCCGGCCTGGTCGAGCGATGAGGCGTAGGCGATGATACCGTAGCGGCTCACCCGCCCGTAGCTCGGCTTGATGCCGGTGACGCCGCACATGGCCGCCGGCTGGCGCACGCTGCCGCCAGTGTCGGTGCCGGTGGCTACGGGCACGATACCGGCGGCCACGGCCGCGGCTGAGCCGCCCGAGGAGCCGCCGGCGATGCGGCTCGTATCCCAGGGATTGCGGCAGGGGCCGAAGTGGGAGTGTTCGTTCGCCGAGCCCATGGCGAATTCGTCGAGGTTGGTCTTGCCGATGCTCACGGCTCCGGCCTCGGCCAGCCGTTCGACCACGAAGGCGTCGTAAGGGGGGGCGAACTCGGCGAGCATGCGCGAGGCGGCGGTGGTGCGCACGCCCCGGGTGCAGAAGAGGTCTTTGTGCGCGAGCGGGATACCAGAGAGTAACGAGACGTTTCCGGCGCGGCGTCGCTCGTCGGCGGCACGCGCGGCCGCGAGCGCCGACTCGGGGGTGAGGGTGATGAAGGCGTTGAGCCGTTCCTGTAGACTTTGTGCGCGTTCGAGCGCCGCCTCGGCCAAGGCTTCGGCGCGGATGCGCCCCTCGGCGAGGGCGGCAGCGAGCTCGCGCAGAGAGGAGGTGAGGAGCCGTTCTGCGCTCATTCGATCACCTTGGGTACGAGATAAAGGCCGTTTTCGGCCGCGGGCGCGAGGGCGAGCAGGGCGTCGCGCTGATCCGGTTCGGTGACGATGTCCTCGCGCAGGCGCTGGGGCAAATCGAGCGGATGGCTCATGGGGGCCACCCCGGTGGCGTCGACGGCTTGTAGCCGATCCACGAGGGCGAGGACCCGTTCGAGGTCGGCGCGGAACGCCGCGGCGCTGTCGGGAGTCAATTCGATGCGGGCGAGCTCGGCGATGCGGTCGAGATCGATGGCGGGCATACGGCAGTCTCTGTCGCGTCCAAAGCATTGTAGAGTATCATAATCGTGGTCGTTTTGCCGTGCCGTCGGCCGCAAAGTCTCAAGGGTGCCTCGAAAAGCCGTTGCGCGCTTGTAGGGCAAGGCGCCCGGTGCGCAGGGTGCGAGACATCTCGCCGAGAAGGGTGAGTCGTCGAGCATCGCGCAACGCCGCCATGTAGTTGCGCAGTGGGTTCTTCGATGCGCCCTCGGGACTTGCTCGGGCAGGTGATGGCGGTCCTGCGCTGCTGGGGCTCGGGCTGCCGCCTCGGTGGCACCCTCATTTCCGCGAATATTGCGTTTCTCGAGGACTCAACATGTTCGGTTTTTTGCGCTCTTTGTTCTCCAACGATCTGGCGATCGACCTGGGGACGGCCAATACGCTCATCTATATGCGGGGGCGCGGTATCGTGCTCAACGAGCCTTCGGTGGTGGCGATCCGCGTCGATCCTTCCTCGGGGAAGAAGGTGATCCAGGCCGTTGGGCAGACGGCCAAGCAGATGCTGGGCAAAACGCCGGGAAACCTGCAGGCGATCCGGCCGATGAAAGACGGCGTGATCGCCGACTTCGTGGTCACCGAGCAGATGATCAAGCAGTTCATCAAGAAAGTACACGCGTCCAGCCTGCTCTCGCCTAGCCCTCGCATCATCATCTGCGTTCCCTGTGGTTCGACTCAAGTCGAGCGCCGCGCCATCCGCGACGCGGCGCTCGCCGCCGGCGCGAGTAAGGTGTTCCTCATCGAAGAACCGATGGCGGCGGCGATCGGTGCGGGATTGCCGGTGGCCGAGGCAACGGGCTCCATGGTGGTCGACATCGGCGGGGGGACCACGGAAGTCGGCGTGATCGCCCTGGGCGGGATGGTGTACTCGGGTTCGATCCGGGTGGGGGGCGATAAATTCGATGATGCGATCGTCAACTACATTCGGCGCAATTACGGCATGTTGATCGGAGAGGCAACGGCCGAATTGATCAAGAAGCAGGTGGCGATCGCCTTTCCTTCCCCCGAAGTGCTCGAAGTGGAAGTCAAGGGGCGCAACCTGGCCGAGGGGATTCCGCGTAGCTTCACCGTTTCCTCGAACGAGATTCGGGAGGCGATCGCCGATCCCTTGAATCAAATCGTCTCGGCGATCAAGATCGCCCTGGAGCAGACGCCGCCGGAATTGGGTTCCGACATCGCCGAGCGCGGCATCGTGCTCACGGGCGGCGGGGCCCTGTTGCGCGATCTCGATCGCTTGATCCAGGAAGAGACGGGGCTGCCGGTGATCGTGGCCGAAGACCCGCTCACGTGCGTGGCCCGTGGCTGCGGCATGGCGCTGGAAAAGGTCGACATGCTCGACACCCTCTTCGCCACGGAATGACCCCACGCACCGGGGGAGCGCGATGAATTCCCCGCTCGGCGATTCGCCCAACGTCCCGCGCTTTCATCGGACGATGTCGCCCGGGCAGCGCTTGGGGTTGGCGACGCTGGCTGCCGTGTCGCTGCTGGTGCTCGACCTGCGTTTCGGCGCATTGGACGTGGTGCGCGACGCGATCTCTGTGGTGTTGCGCCCCGTACAGGAGGCGGCGCACTGGCCGGTGAAGCTCGTGGTCGATGGGTCGATCTATTTCGCCACCCTCGCCGAGGTACAAGCGGAGAATGCACGCCTGCGACGCATCGAAATGGAAGACCGTCTGCGAGCGGCGACCCTGGCGGCTCTGGAGGCGGAGAACACCGAGTTGCGGCGCCTCCTGGGCATGGCCAGGCGCTTCGAATTGCGTCGGATCGGAGTCGAGGTCTTGTACGACGCGCCCGATCCCTTCAGTCGGCGCATCGTCGTCGATCGCGGGGCGAACGCCGGCGTACGGCCGGGATTGGCGGTGGTCGATGCCGAGGGTCTCGTCGGTCAGGTGACGCGTACCCAGCCGCTGGTGTCGGAGGTGACGCTGATCACGCAGCGCGATCATGCAATCCCCGTGATGGTACAGCGCAACGGGGTACGTGGCGTGGTCTATGGCCTGGGCGACGGTTATCTCGAATTGCGTCATCTGTTGGTCGAGGCCGACGTCCGCACCGACGACGTGCTCGTCACCTCCGGCCTCGATGGCGTGTTTCCCCCGGGAATTCCCGTGGCTCAGGTGGTGTCGGTAGACGCCGGAGGAGTCTTTTTGCGCATCGTTTGTCGGCCGACGTCGTTCGGGGAACGCCGCCGGCATTTGCTGGTGGTCGAGCGGATCCCGCCCAAAGGGGAGCCAGGGGAGGGGTCTTGATGCACGAATCGTCCCGTACGACCCGCGTACTGCAGCCGCCGCGGCTGCGCTTCATTCTGAGCACGCTGGCACTCGCCTTCTTCTGGGATCTCATTCCCAAGGGGGGAGGCGGGTTTTGGCCCGAGATGACCATGGCGGTGCTTACGTTCTGGGCATTGCGCGATCCGCAGCGGGTGGGCGTGGGCGCGGCGTTCACCTTGGGCGTGATGCTCGACGTCGGGCGAGGCGCGGCCTTGGGGCAGGAGGCGCTCGCTTTCGTGTGGGTGGTTTATCTGGCCCAGCGCCGTGCCGCACGCATCCTGTGGTTTGGTGCTTGGGGGCAGGCCTTGCTGTTGTTGCCGTTGTGGTCGTTGGCGCTGGCCTTGCAGGCCGCGGTACGTCTGGTTGCGGGCGGAGATTGGCCCGGGTGGGGATATTTCGGATCCGCCGTGACCCTCGTCCTCTTGTGGCCGATCTTGAGCCATGGGCTGCTGTGGCCGCAGTGGCGCGCTGCGCGTGCCGGCGGGTCCGCGTCTTTGTCCTGAGGTGCGTATGCCCAAGAGCGCGTTGGGGGAGGGATCGGAAATCGCGCGTACGCACCGTCGGCTGTGGGTGCTGGTGGTCGTCATGCTGGTCGGTTTCGGTCTGCTGCTCGGACGCATGTACCAGCTGCAGATCGGTGAGCACGAGCGATTTCGTACCCTGGCTGACGACAATCGCCAGGCTTTCGTGCCGATTGCGCCGCATCGCGGGCAGATTTTCGACGTGCGCGGCGAAGCCCTCGCGCGTAACGTGCGCACCTACACCCTGGAACTCGATCCGGCCCAGGTGAAGGATGTCGAAGGGACGATCGCGCGTCTCTCCGAGGTGGTGCGCATCGAGGAGAGTGACCACAAGCGCTTCCTGCGTCAGATGCGTGATCAGCGCGGTCTGGGCAGTGTCGTGATCCGTCAGCATCTCTCCGACGAGGAGGTGGCGCGCTTCGTCGCGAAGAAGTTTGCCTTCCCCGGAGTCGAAGTGCAGGCCAGACTCATTCGGGAGTATCCGCAGGCGGAGGTGACGGCACACGTGGTCGGCTATCTCGGGCGGATCAATGCGCAGGAACAGGAGCGACTCGAGGCCGAGGGGCTGACGGGGATCTATCGGGGTACCGAGAGCATCGGGAAAGAAGGGGTGGAGGCGCAGTACGAACGGCTGCTTCATGGTATCCCGGGTTGGGAATTGTTGGAAGTGAATGCGGCGGGCCGGGCGGTGCGTTTGCTCGGGCGGCAGGAAGCAGTGAGGGGCCGGGATCTGGTGCTGACGATCGACGCGCGACTGCAGCGTTTCGTGCTCGAGGCGTTTGCCGGGCGGCGCGGGGCTTTCGTCGCGCTCGATCCGCGCGACGGAGGCGTGATCGCCATGGTCTCTTCTCCGTCTTTCGACCCGAACCTGTTTCTCGGTGGCTTGACGCAGGCCGACTGGGAGCGGCTCGCGCTGAGCGATGATAAACCCTTGTTCAATCGCGCGCTACGCGGTACCTACCCGCCTGGTTCGACCTTCAAGCCCTTCATGGCGATGCTGGGTCTGGCCTCGGGGAGTCGGCAACCGGGCCAGCGCTTCGATCGGCAAGGGATGTTCGAGTACTCCGGCGTGAGACTGTACGACCGCAAGCGGAATTGTCAAAGTGGCGTCGATTTGCACCGGGCGCTGGCTTTCTCTTGCAACGTGTATTTCTACTCGCTGGGCAACGAACTGGGGATCGATGCCATCAGTGCTTTCATGGAGCAGCTAGGGTTCGGACGACGTACCGGAATCGATCTGCCGGGAGAGGCGGCAGGCGTGCTGCCCTCGCGCGAGTGGAAAAGGCAGCGATTCAACCAAGCGAATCAGCAGCAGTGGTTTGGTGGCGAAACGCTTTCTACCGCGATCGGCCAGGGGTACAATGCCTACACGCCCTTGAAGATGGCCCACGCCTTGAGCATCCTCGTCAATGGCGGCGTGATACGCAAGCCGCACGTGCTGGCGGCTTCGATCGATCCACTCACGGGGGAGCGTGTTCCCGTCGCCGGTGAAGTGACCGGTTTCGTCAAGCTCGATCCCGCGCACGTCGATGCCGTGCTGCGGGCAATGGTCGATGGCGCGCGCATCGGCACCTCGGCGCGCGCGTTTGCCGGCGCAGCCTATTCCCTGGGCGGGAAAACGGGAACGGCACAGGTATTCTCCCTGCAGGGGCGCAAGTACGACCCCGACGCCACGGACGAAGATCTACTCGATCATTCGTGGTTCATCGCCTTCGCCCCGGCCGAAGAGCCGCGCATCGTCGCCGCGATCATCGTGGAGAACGGAGGGCCGGGAGGCAGGACGGCGGCGCCGCTGATGCGCCAAATATTTGACTATCATTTTTCCGTTGCCGGTGGAAAGGAAAAATGATGAAGAAGGCGTATTGGCTCGTGATGATCGCCCACGCGATGCGACGCTGGGATTTCCCTCTGCTCGTCTGCGTGCTACTGCTCTTTGCCGCCGGGCAAGTGGTGTTGATGAGCGCATCGCCCGAGCGGGTCGGGACCTTGTGGGGGCACCAGGCGCTGGCACTGGCCGCGCTCTTGACGGCGGCGCTGGTCCCGTTTCGCTGGTGGCTGCGCCTGGCCTTGCCGTTGTATCTCCTCGGTGTCCTGCTGCTGCTGGCGGTGCTCCTCTTCGGCGAGACGACCAAAGGGGCAACGCGATGGCTCGATCTGGGGGTGGTTCGCATCCAGCCTTCCGAGCTGATGAAACTGGCGGCGCCGATGATGCTTGCCTGGTATTTTGCGTTGCGACGGCATTCGCTCGCGTGGTGGGATCATGTCGTGGCGCTGATGCTCTTGGCGATTCCCGCGATCTTGATCCTGAAAGAGCCGGACTTGGGTACGACCATCCTCGTGGTGGCGGCCGGGGGATTCGTGCTCTTCTTCGCCGGGTTTTCATGGCGGTTCATCGTGCCGCTTGTGTTGGCCTTGGCCGTCGGGATCGGTGCGCTCCTCGTGCAAGGAGATCGCTGGTGTGCGCCCGGCGTGGAATGGCCAATGCTACACGAATATCAGAAACAGCGCGTGTGCACCTTGCTCGATCCGCACCGGGACCCTCTCGGTAAAGGTTTTCACACGATTCAGGCCACGATCGCCATCGGTTCGGGGGGCGCTTGGGGCAAGGGATGGCGCGAGGGCACGCAATCCCAACTCTCCTTCGTTCCCGAGCGCCACACCGATTTCATTTTTGCGGTGCTTGCCGAGGAGTTTGGATTCTTCGGTGTCGCGCTATTATTGAGCGTATATACCGCGCTGCTGCTGCGCGGTGCGTGGCTCGCCATCAGGAGCCCCTCGTGGCCGGGGATGCTGCTGGGCGGCGCAGTGGTGGGGACCACGTTCGTCTATGTCTTCGTGAACGTGGCGATGGTCAGTGGTATGTTGCCGGTGGTAGGAGTGCCTTTGCCCTTCATCAGCTATGGCGGCACGGCTCTGGTGACGCTCGCCACGGGGCTGGGATTGCTCTTGAGCGCAGCGGTCCAATCGGCGCCGCGCGGTGGTTTTTCCGGCCAGCGGAGGGGGATATGACATCAGGAACGAGATGGCGCGTGACCGGTGTGCTGCTCCTCGTCGCCCTGGGGCTGGCGGCCTGCGGCACTGCTCCACGGACGAAGCGTTCCTCGCTCGTGGAAACGGGGGGGCTTGGCGCCTTGGTCTCCGGAGAAGAACCGGTTCCGCGCATCGAACCTTTGCGTCCGGCCAACGCGCGCGCCTATACCGTGCTCGGCCGCACTTATTTTCCCATGACCGATTTCGCTCCCTATCGGGAGATCGGCGTGGCTTCGTGGTACGGCCGTCAGTTCCATGGCCAGCCCACGGCCACGGGAGAACGCTACGACATGTATTCCTTCACGGCCGCACACAAGACGCTCCCTCTCCCCAGTTATGCTCGAGTGACCAATCTCTCCAACGGCCGTCAGGTGATCGTGCGGGTGAACGATCGCGGCCCTTTCGTGTCGGATCGACTCATCGATCTCTCCTTTGCTGCGGCGGATCGCCTCGGTTTCGTCAACCAGGGTACGACCAGCGTGGAGGTGGAGCTGATCCTGCCCGAGGAAATCCGCCAGGCCGAGGCGCGTGGCGAGGTCATACGCGCGCGCGGCGCCGAGGCTGGGCCAGCGCTGGTGGTGGCGCGTGTGCTGTCAGCGCGGTTGCAGGGGGAAGAGCGAACGTCGTCGTCGCGGAACGACGCACCCATCGTCTCCGTGTCGTCGGCTGCGCCAGGGTCTGCGCTCGAGCAGTCAGAGTCGAGCAAAGCGGTGGTGGCGATGGAGCCCCTCGAGCCGGTTGCGGACGAACGTCGTTCTCCTGCCCCGGGCTATTATCTCCAGTTGGGCGCTTTTGCCTTGGCCGACAATGCGGATTCCTTCCGGAGGCACGCCGCTACGTTGTTGCCGGAAGTCGATCTGCACGTGATTCCGGCCACGGACAAAATCCGGGTCTGGGTCGGGCCGTTCGCCGACGAGGCGGCGGCGCGCGCGGCGGCTCGGATCGTCACGGCGCGCCTGGGCGGTAGTGCTTTCTTGGTGACCGCCCCCTGAGCCGCCGCGTATAATGGGACGCTTCTCGAAGCGATTCAGGAGTTGGCACGTGAGGTTCGTTCGTTCGATTCAGGTTTGGTGTGTCCTGTTCATCGCGTGTTGGGTCACGGTAGCGCAGGCGGCGGTGCCGCCCATCACGCTCAATGCCCGGCAGTGGGTGTTGATCGATGCCCGCACCGGCGAGGTGCTCGCTAGCAAGGATGCCGATCAGCCGGCCGAGCCGGCTTCCATCACCAAACTCATGACCGCCTATGTCGTGTTCGGCGCACTGCGTGACGGGCGGCTCGAGCTGGAGCAGCAAATTCCAGTGTCCACGACGGCGTGGAAGATGGGGGGGTCGCGCATGTTCATCGACCCCAAGATGACGCCTACGGTGGAAGAGTTGCTGCGCGGCATGATCATCCAGTCGGGGAACGACGCTTCCGTGGCCCTGGCCGAGGCGGTCGCCGGCAGCGAAGAGGCTTTTACCGCCCTCATGAACGATGCGGCGAAGAAACTCGGCCTGAAGAACTCACATTTCATGAATTCGACTGGCATGCCCGATCCGCAGCACTACATGAGTGCGCACGACATCGCGCTCCTCGCGCGTGCCATCATCGAAGAGTTTCCGCAGTTCTACGCCCTCTATTCGGAAAAGGAGTACGTTTTCAACGGCATCCGTCAGCCCAACCGTAATCGCCTGCTTTGGCTCGATCCCAGCGTCGATGGGATCAAGACCGGGCATACCTCCTCTGCCGGCTATTGCCTGGCTTCCTCGGCTCGGCGCGAGGGACGGCGGCTCATCGCCGTGGTGCTGGGCGCGCCCTCCGACGAGGTGCGGGTGCAGGAGTCGCTGAAGCTGCTCAATTACGGCTTCCAGTTCTTCGACGCCGTCAAACTCTACGACGCCAACCAGGCGGTGGCCACGCTGCGCGTATGGAAAGGGGCCAAACGCGAGATTCCGGTGGGCTTTACCACCGACGTGGTGCTGACCCTGCCGCGTGAAGACGTCAAGCACGCCGAGGCGCGCTTCATCGGCGAAGAGCCGCTGCTCGCGCCGGTGAGCAAGGGGCAGCCGGTGGGCAAGGTAGAAGTGAGCGTCGAGGGCAAACCGCTCACCACGCTCACGGCGGTGGCGCTCGACGATGTGCCGCAAGCGGGCTGGTTCGGTCGTGCCTGGGATGCGCTGGTGTTGTGGATCAAGAGCTGGTGAGCTGCACGCCGGTTTTCTGGCTCGACCGGCAGCCTTACGAGCCGGTATGGCGCGCAATGCAGCGCGCCACGGCCGAGCGCGGGCCTGACACCCTCGACCGGCTGTGGTGCCTCGAACACGAGCCGGTTTATACCCTGGGGCTCGCCGGCCGTCCCGAGCACCTGCTGCCCCAGGGGCGGGCCACGGGCATTCCTCTGGTGCACATCGACCGCGGCGGCCAAATCACCTACCATGGGCCGGGTCAGCTCGTCGTCTATTTCCTCCTCGACCTGCGCCGCCGGCGCTCGAGCGTGCGCGCTCTGGTGCACCACATCGAACAGAGCGTGATCGACCTGCTCGCCAGCTGCGGGCTGCAAGGTGAACGGCGCGAGGGGGCGCCCGGGGTCTACCTTGCCGGCGCCAAGATCGCCGCGCTGGGGCTACGGGTGAAGAATGGCTGCACGTACCACGGACTCTCGCTCAACGTGGACCTCGACCTCTCGCCTTTTGCCGGCATCAACCCCTGTGGCCATGCGGGGCTCGCCACCACCCGCTTGCGCGATCATGGCCTCGATTGGAGCGTGCGCGAGACCGCCGAGCGGCTGCTCGATCCGCTGCAGACCTGGCTCGGGCCGCTTGCCTGGAGCGAAACTTCCGACCCCTGGGCCCCGCCCTCTCCCTGAAAAGGAGCCGATCATGGACCGACCCGTCGATGCACCCGAGAAAGCCCGTGGCGCCCAGAAGACCGCCCGTATCCCGATCAAAATCGTCCCCAGGGCGCCGCTGCCCAAACCCGAGTGGATCCGCGTGCGCCTGGCCGGGGGTGAAGAGGCCGAGCGCTTCCAGCAAATCAAGGCCACTTTGCGCGCCCATCAGCTGCACACCGTGTGTGAGGAAGCCTCCTGCCCCAACATCCACGAGTGTTTCGGCAAGGGCACGGCCACCTTCATGATTCTGGGCGACGTCTGCACCCGCCGCTGCCCCTTCTGCGACGTGGCCCACGGCAAGCCCTTGCCGCCGGATCCGGCCGAACCCGAGCATCTCGCGCGCACGGTGGCGGCCATGCGCCTGCGCTACGTGGTCATCACCAGCGTCGACCGCGACGACCTGCGCGACGGCGGCGCGGCGCACTTCGCCGCTTGCATCCGTGCCGTGCGTGCACACTCCCCCTCCACCCGCATCGAAGTGCTGGTGCCGGACTTCCGTGGCCGGCTGGAGGCGGCGCTGGAAGCCTTCGCCCAGGATCTGCCCGACGTGATGAACCACAATCTGGAAACCGTGCCCCGGCTCTACCGCCAGGCGCGGCCCGGGGCCGACTACGCCCATTCCTTGCGGCTGTTGGCGGAATTCAAGGCGCGCCATCCCGAGGTGGCGACCAAGTCTGGCCTGATGGTCGGGTTGGGCGAAACCGACGAGGAGATCGTGCAGGTGATGCGCGACCTGCGGGCGCACGGCTGCGACATGCTCACCATCGGCCAGTACCTGCAGCCTTCGTCCGGACACCTGCCGGTGGAGCGCTACGTTCCACCCGAGACCTTCGCCGCCTTCGAGCGCGAGGCACTCGCGCTGGGGTTCAGGCACGCTGCCTGTGGGCCGCTCGTGCGTTCCTCCTACTGGGCCGATCGTCAGGCGCACGAGGCCGGCGTGGCCTGAGTCGCGCCGTTTCCGTCGGTTTTTCCCATCCGATCAGGAGGGGCGAGCGGTCGCCCCGGGGGCCTCGTTGCCGGTTTCACGGTTCGAGCGCTCGGCATCGGTTTCCTCGGAACTGCTGGATGGGGCGCCTTCGGTCGTTTGCGCGTTTTCTCGAGCGTCGGCGATCTCTTCTTCCGTCGAGGGGGAGTCTGCCCGGGGGATGGGTGTGTCCTGCATCTGGGCGGGTTCCGCTTCGGCCATCAGTTCGAGGACGGCGGGCGAAGTACGTACCATGGGTTTGAAGTGCGCCGGTTCTTCGACGATCACGTCCATGCTGCGGCGGTACTGCAGTGCGGCGAGCACCGTCATCGGCAAGAGGGCCACCGCGAGGAAGGCCGGGAAAGCGTTCGGCCCGAAATCCGTCATGGCCCAGCCGGCCAGCGAGGGGCCCAGCGCCGCGGCGATGCCATGCAACATCAGCAAAGCCGTGTTGCCTGCGAGAATCTCGTCGCGGTGCAGATGATCGACCAGATGCGCGACCACGATGGGATAGACGGCGAGCAGGAAGAGACCGAAGATCGGCCCCATCATCAAGAGGGGCAATTTCAGACTGGGTGCGAGCGCCAGCAGGCAGGCCGTGATGCAGGCCAGCCCTCCGACCCAGGCCAAGGTGAGGCGGCGATCGAAACGGTCCGAAAGCCAACCGATGGGCCACTGGAACAGGGCGCCCGCTAGGATGGTGAGCGAGAGAAAAGTGCCGATTTCGGCATTGCCCAAACCCAAACGGTTGAGGTAGGCTGCGGAGAGGGTCCAGAATGAACCCATCGCCAAGCCGGAGGAGACGGCTCCCATGGCCGCGACCGGGGCGCTCAACCACAGGCGGCGCAGGGACATTCGCGCCACTTCGACGATGGCCGGTGGCTGTAAGCGTGTGGCCGTCACGGGCAAGATCGCCAGCACCGCGAAGATGGCCGAGACCGCGAACAGGTTGAAGACGCCCGGGCTATTCCAGCGCAGGAAAAGCTGGGCACAGCCCAGCGCCACGAGATTGACGATCATGTAGACGGCGAATATGAAGCCCCGTCGTTCGGGTGGGGCACTCCCTCCGAGCCAGCTCTCGATCACGGCATAGAAACCGACGATGGACACGCCCGTGAGGAAGCGCAGCACGATCCAAATTTCGGCATGTACGTAAAGCAGGTGCAGGAGCACGCAGGCGGTGATCGTCGCGCAGAAAAAAGCGAAGGCCCGGATGTGTCCCATGCGCCGGATGAGGTAAGGGGTGATCCAGGTGCCAGCGAAGAACCCCACGAAATAGCTCGACCCCATCAGCCCCAGCAGTTGATCGCTGAACCCCTCGAGCCCTCCACGCAATGCGATGAGAGAGTTGAGTAGCCCCGTACCGAGCAGTAACGAGGCCACCCCGAGCATTAGAGCGGTAATGGGAAACAGAATGCTACGCATGGAGCCTCCCGCAAGGGTCGCAAAAAAGCGAAGGCGGTAGGGATCGGTGCGCCGCCCTCGTCGTGCTAAGGAAACGCTGAATAATTGGCTGCGCGGGCGAATCGCTGCGTTGCGCGGTGCTCGCTCCCTCGCCTATCCACTCGATATGTCTCGGTCGCTGCGCTCCGTGCGCCTTGCGCTTCATCCCGCTCGCTCATTTCTTCAGCGTTTCCCTAAGGATAGCCTGTCCTGCGGTGCGGCGCAAACCGGCCAACGGGAGGATCCTCTGCATGACGCACCGCGCGTTTGCGTGGCGACGTTCTCCTGTGCTCGCCTACTCGGAGACATGCCTTGCATTCGGTACGCCGGGTGCCTTGCCATGCGATTGTGCACGATGATTTCGTACGAGAGGCGCAGGAGCAGTAAGGCGGCGCCAGCCCACGAGGGTACAATCTCACGGGAGCCCTAAATGGCCCTTTGCGCGCCTGCACGGCGTCGCGGACGGTATTCGGTTGCCCGCTCGTGCCCCCGATGGGTGTCGTATCCTGTGCCCGGAGCGCCTCGTCCTTCGGCCGGGTGTGACGGTTTTTTTGCAGTCTCCCGATGGACCCCCATTTTCCCGTGCTCATGTCTTTGAATACCGAACAGCGAAGCGCGATCACCCACCTCGACGGCCCCTGCCTGGTGCTCGCCGGGGCCGGTAGCGGCAAGACGCGCGTCATCACGCACAAGATCGCCCACCTCATCCAAAAGGTGGGGCTCGCCCCCCGGCACATCGCCGCCATCACCTTCACCAACAAGGCCGCCCGCGAGATGCAGGAACGGGTGGCGGCGCTCCTGGGCGGGCGGCTCCCCGGCGGGCTCACCGTGAGCACCTTCCACGCGCTCGGCGTGCGCCTGCTGCGCGAGGAGGCGCCGCACCTGGGGCTCAAGCCGCGCTTCTCCATCCTCGATCCGGCCGACGCGCAGAACGTGCTCGCCGACCTCCTGCCCGCGGCCGAGCGCGGCATCGTGCGCCAGCTGCACTGGCGCATCTCGCAATGGAAGAATGCGGCGATCGAACCGGAGGAGGCCGAGCAGCTCGCCAGCGATGAACTCGCCGCCGCCGCGGCCGCCGCCTACCGCGACTATGAACGCACGCTGCGCGCCTACCACGCGGTCGACTTCGACGACCTGATCCTGCTGCCCCTGCGCCTGCTACGGCGCGAGGCCGAGGTGCGCGAGCGCTGGCAGAACCGGCTGCGTTACCTCCTCGTCGATGAATACCAGGACACCAACCGCACCCAGTACGAGCTCCTGAAGCTGCTCGCCGGGCCGCGCGAAGCCTTCACCGCCGTGGGGGACGACGATCAGGCGATCTACGGCTGGCGCGGCGCCGACGTCGAGAACCTGCGGCTGCTCGCGCAGGATTATCCCCGGCTGCGGGTCATCAAGTTGGAGCAAAATTACCGCTCCAGCCGGCGCATCCTTGCCGCCGCCAACACCCTGATCGCGCACAACGACAAGCTGTTCGACAAGCGTCTGTGGTCCGAGCACGGCGAGGGGGAGGCGGTCACCGTGTTCGCTTGCCGTGATCCCGAGCACGAGGCCGAATGGGTGGCGGCGCGGCTCGACGCCCACCGCTTCCAGCACCGCGGCCGTTGGCGCGACTATGCCATCCTCTATCGCAGCAATCACCAGGGTCGGCTCTTCGAGCAGGCCCTGCGCCAGCACAAGATCCCCTACACCCTCACGGGGGGGCAATCCTACTTCGATCGCGTCGAGATCCGCGACGTCATGGCCTACCTGCGGCTGCTGCTCAACGAGGACGACGACCCGGCCTTCGTGCGCGCCATCACCACGCCACGGCGCGGCATCGGCCCGGCGAGCATCGAGGCCCTGTCGCGCTACGCCGGACTGCGCCACCTGAGCCTGTCGGCGGCGCTGCGCGAAGAAGGCGCGGCGGCGCACGTGCCGGCCGCGGCGCTGGCGGGCATGCGTACCTTCGCCGAATTCCTCGACCGACTGCGCTGGCGCGCGGAACGCGAGCCCGCCGCCCGGCTCCTCGAAGAGCTGCTTGCGGCGATCGACCTCGAAGGCTGGTATCTGACGCACGGCGAGGCGCGTGAGGCCGAGGCAAGGGCGCGCTCGCTGCGCGACTTTGCCGCCTGGGTAGGACGCAAGGGCGAGGAAGAAGGAAAGACGCTGCTCGAGCTCGCGCAGACGCTCAACCTCGTCGCCCGGCTCGACGACGGCGAGGACGATGCCGACGCGGTGCAACTCGCCACCCTGCATGCGGCCAAGGGGTTGGAGTTCAAGCACGTCTTCCTCGTCGGCGTGGAGGAGGGTATCCTGCCGCATCAGGCGAGTCTCGAGGAAGAGCGGGTCGAGGAAGAGCGCCGGCTCATGTACGTGGGCATCACGCGCGCGCAGCGCAGCCTGACGATCACCTGGTGTGAGCGGCGGCGTGAGGGCAAGGAGTGGCGCAGCGTGGAGCCATCGCGTTTCATCGCCGAGATGGGCGAGGGGGTGCAGATGCGGCGGCGCGACGAACCCGTGGCCAAGGAAGACGCCAAGGCGCGGCTTGCGCGCTTGCGCGCGATGCTCGAAGGCGGCTAGCGTCCCAGCCAGCGCTCGAATCGCGGCAGCAATTCATCGGGGCCGAGGTAGCCGGCCACGCGCAGTTCGCTATGCTCTTTGCCGCCGGGCGCGAAGAAGAGCAGGGCTGGCGGGCCGAAGAGTTCGAAACGGCGCAACAGCGCCCGGGCAGATTCGTCGGCGGCGGTCACGTCTGCGCCGAGGCGGGTCACGTCGGCGAGGTGGGGGCGCAGGCGAGGGTCTTCGAGGGCGCGCTCCAGTTCCAGGCAGGAGATGCACCAGTCGGCCCGCACGTCGACCAGCACGGGGCGATCGCTCGCGCGCACCGCCGATTCCAGCTCGGCGAGCGTGCGCACGGTGGGAACTTGCTGCGCCGGCACCGAGGCGGAAGAGGCAGCCGAGAGGCGCAGCGCGAGCGGCTGCAAGGGATCGCGTGCTCCGCCCAACAGCCCCACCAGGGCGACGATGCCGTAGGTGGCAAGCGCAAGGCCCAGGGCCTTACCCAGGCGCCGCATGGCCGGCGCTTGCGGTGGCAGCGGATCGAGCGCATGCAGGAAGACGCTGGTGCCCAGCGCGAGCAGGGCCCAGCCGAGCAGCCACAGCCAATCCGGCGCCACCGGCCGCACGATCCACCAAGCGAGCGCCAGCATCAGCACGCCGAAGATGCGCTTTACGCCTTTGAGCCAGGGTCCGGAGCGCGGCAGCAGCTCACGCGCGCCCAAGCCCACCGCCACGAGTGGAGCTCCCATCCCCAATCCCAGGGCGAAGAGCGCCCAGCCTCCGAGCCAGGCGTCCCCCGTGCGGGCGATGTAGAGCAGCGCGCCCGCGAGCGGCGCGGCCACGCAGGGGCCGACCACCAGCGCCGAGATCGCACCCATGAGCGCGACGCCGAGATAGCGTCCCCCCGGCAGGCGTCCCGCGGCAGCATCGAGCCGTGTCTGCCACGAAGCGGGTAGCTGCAGCTCGTAGAAACCAAACATCGACAGGGAGAGCAGCACGAATACCAGCGCGAGACCTCCGAGCACCCAAGGAGTCTGCAGAGTGGCGGAGAGCAGTGTTCCCGAGAGTCCGGCGAGCGCTCCGGCGATCGCATAGGTGGCGGCCATGGCCATGACGTAGGCGAGGGATAAGCCGAACGCCCGTCCGCGTGAGACGTGCTCCTTGCTGCCGACGATGATGCCCGAGATGATGGGGATCATGGGGAAGGTGCAGGGCGTGAAGGCGAGCAACAGCCCCAGGCCGAAAAACGTGGCGAGCATGGGCGCCCAGTGGCTGCCGGCGAGCGCTTGTGCCAGCCGCCCGCTCTCGTCGCCCGGCAGCGGGCTCGAAGGTGGCGTGGACTCCGCTGCGATCGAGGCCGAAGCCTGGGCCGGCGTGTATGTGGGCGTGACACCACGCAGACGCTGTAACAAGCTGGGGGCGGGCGGGGTGGCGGTCACTTCGAGGTCGGAGATCACTGGGGGGTAGCAGATTCCCCCGTCCCAGCAGCCTTGATGGGTGATGCGCAGGCGCTGTGGCGTCTCGCCCTCGTATCTCAGCGGCAAGCCGAGGCGGTTACGGAAGATCTGAACCTCGCCAAAGAACTCGTCCTGCTTCGATTCGCCCGGTGGCAGTTCGGGCAAGAGGCGGGTTTCTTGCGGGGAGAGGACGGTGAATCTCAGTTTGTCCCGGTAGAGATAATAGCCCTCGCGAATCGTGAATTCGACGACGATCGTGCCGTTTTCTCCACGGTAAGCGTGGGGCACGAAGGCTTCTTCCGGTGGAACGGGGTCGGCGGCGCGGCTCGGGAGCGGCGCGAGCAGGAAGAAGATGAGGAACGACAGGAAAAACGGCAGGCGTAACCGAGAACGAAGACGGCTCATGTGGGATCCTCGGGAGGGCTAAGGGTTTCCGTGGCGACCCACTCCAGATAGGCGGGCAGACCCGCCGACACTGGGACCGCGATGATTTCCGGGAGTTCATAAGGATGCAGGGCGCGTAAACGTTCCTGTAGTGCGCGATGGCGTGCCGCCGCGGTTTTGATGAGCAGCAGCGTCTCCGCGTCTTCCTGTACCGTGCCCTGCCAGCGGTAAAAGGACGTCAATCCCGGCACGAGGTTCACACAGGCAGCCAGCCGCTCTTCGACCAGGGTTCGGGCGAGCGAGCGCGCAGTATCGAGGTCGGGGACCGTACAATATACGAGCAGGATCGAATCCATCGCCGTTGCTCCCTCTGCGTAAAAGTCCCATTATATCCATCGGGTCGCGACGGACTTCCTCGCTATAATGAGGAAGTCTCGGACGAAAAAAACCAACATGTCGATCCTTGTCGCCCTCTTGGCGCTCGTGCTCACGAGTGCTTTCTTTTCCATGTCGGAGATATCGCTCGCGGCGTCGCGCCGCTTGCGCCTCGAGATGCTGGCCAAGCAAGGAGACGTCAGGGCCCAGCGGGTGTTGACGCTCCAGGATCAGCCAGGGCACTATTTCACGGTGGTGCAGATCGGCCTCAATGCGGTTGCGATCCTCGGCGGTGCGGTGGGAGAGTCTTCCGTCACGCCTTGGCTCGAACCATTCGTGGCGCTCTTGTTGCCGCCGGAGTATGTCCGCTCCGTCGCCTCTTCCCTTGCGTTTCTTGGTGTCACGTTGCTCTTCGTCGTGTTCGCCGACCTGGTGCCGAAACGCCTCGCGCTACTCGCGCCCGAACGCATCGCGCTGGTGGCGGCCCCGCCGATGACGCTGCTCGTGCGCCTGCTCCATCCCCTGGTGTGGGTGATCGACGCCCTTGCTTCCTGGGTGCTGCGCCTGGCCGGGGCGCCGGAGCGCCGGCGCGAGGAGGTCACCGTCGATGAAATCGTGGCACTGGCCGACGCCGCCACGCGTGCCGGAACGCTGCTCGCCGAGGAGCAGAAACTGGTGACCCGTGTTTTCGAGCTCGACGAGCGCACCGTGCGTACCGCCATGGTGCCGCGTGACGAGATCGTCTATCTTTTGGTTGGTGAGCCCGAGGAAAACATTCGGCAGAAGTTGCGCAACCACCCCCACGGCAAGTTTCCCGTGTGTGACGGCTCGCTCGACCGTCCTGTGGGCTACGTGGACACGCGCGATCTGTTCCTCTCCATCATCGACGGAGAAAAAGTCTCGCTGACCGCCGAGATGGTAGTGCGGGATTTGTTGGTCTTCCCGGATACGCTCACGCTGCTCGAGGCGCTGCAGCGCTTTCGCAGTGCCGGGCAAGATTTCGCGCTCATTGTCAACGAATATGCCATAGTTGTGGGTTTGCTCACGCTTCGCGACGTGATGGACACGGTGGTCGCGGTCGATCCCGTCGTGGGGCGCGAAGAGATGATCGTTCGGCGTGACGCCGATTCCTGGTTGCTCGATGGGCTCACCCCGATCGCCGAGGTGGCCGAGGTGCTCGGAATCGACGGGTTCGAAGGATCGGAACACTTCGAGACCATCGCCGGGTTCATGATGTATCACTTGCGCAAGGTACCCAAGCGCACCGATGCGCTCGAATACAAAGGCTACCGTTTCGAAGTGGTCGATATCGACAACTACCGCATCGACCAATTGCTGGTGACCCGCCTCTCCGCTCCCGCGGGAACGGAGAAGACGGGCGATGGCGGCTAGCGCTGCGTTGCTCGAATCACTTGCCGAGCTGGTCGCCGATGACGCCTCCAATGGCGGCACCTCCGACCGTGCCGAGCAGGTGCCCGTCCGAAGCGGCCGCACCGATGACGCCGCCCACGGCAGCGCCCCCTACCGCGGCCTTTTCTCGGCTCGACATGTTGTCCCACGTGGCACAACCACTCAGCAGACTCAGGGTGGATGCGGTGAGCGCGAGAAGGAAGATTCGTTTCATGGTCGCTCCTCTTCGTGATTGATGGGTTTTATTTATATCGTGCGCGACGCATGGTAGATGTTTCGGGATGTCAATGGGTCACGGCTGTTTGATGCGCGTGATTTTCGTGCCTTCGATGTTGATGCCGCCCATGAGCCCCTGCTGGTCGAAGATGAAGGCATAGGCGTCGTCGCGCAGCGTGGTGGTGGAGAGGTTCGCTGCGACTCCGGTATCCACCAAGGTGACGTTCGGACCGGAACCCAACTCCCAGCCTTGGCTCTCTTCAAGGTATTTCAGAGCCTTGTCGTTCATCAGGAACAGGGCGTAGCCGTACGATTGAGCGCCGAGCTGCAAGCCCCAGGAAGCGGAGACCGAATTATAAAATCCCCGTACCTTGCCATCGACGAAAAGTACGCCTTCACCATAGCTGCCGCCGAAGACGAGGCCTGCTTTGATGATGTTGGGGAACACCAGCACGCCTTTGGCCGACTTGGCGATGGCGTCTGCCGATGGGTTGATTTTGCGTAGCGTGGCCAGAGCTTGCTGGGCATCGCGGATCAGTTCTTCTTGTGACGTGGCTGCGTGGGCTCGTGGCAGGAGTAGCACGAGACTCATCGCGATCAGTAGTACGTAGAACCAAGCGCGGTGAAACGATCGGTCGAACGGGATCATCGTTTTTCTCCTCGAGACGAAAAGACGTTCGTATGAACCAGGTTAGTCTGCGGATCCAGGAAGATCAATCGTTGGCATCGGCCAAAAAAGAAACAAGGTGTTTACGGGATGCTTTTGCCGCTGCGAGAGACCCTTCAGGGGGTAGCAGGCAAGAGGCGGCAGCGCTACACTGGTGGAACTTTCTTGCTGATCGGACGATTCATGCATATTGTCGATGTCACGATGTTCTACGCGGAAGCGAGCGGGGGTGTACGGACGTATCTGGAAGCGAAGCGACGTGTTCTTTCTTCGATCGAGGGGGTGCGGCATACCCTGGTGGTGCCGGGAGCAGAAGATTGCTCCGTCCCGGGCTGGGAGATGATCTCGGCCTGGCCCATCCCTTTTTCTACCGGTTATCGTTTTCCCTTGCGCCCGGGGCCGTGGGAAGATCGCCTCGTTGCCTTGGCGCCCGACGTGATCGAGGCGGGGGATCCGTATGTTCCGGCCTGGGCGGCCCTGGCCGCGGGGGAGCGGCTGGGCGTGCCGGTGATCGGTTTCTACCATTCGGATCTGCCTCGCCTCGTCGAGCGACGATTCGGGCGAACGTGGGGGCAGGCGGCTGCTGCTTATGTGCGTCATCTCTACCGGCGCTTTGACCGGGTGCTCACGCCCAGTCGTACCATGGCGGAGCATCTGGCGGCACTCGGCGTGGAGGGGGCGATCGCCCAGCCTTTGGGGGTGGATACGGCAGCGTTCTCGCCAGCGCGGCGCGACCCCCGCTTGCGCGCCGAGCTGGGCATTCCCCAATCGCGCTACCTCATGGTCTTCGCCGGCCGCGGTTCACGCGAGAAGAATCTCGACGTCCTGCTCGCGGCGGCGCGGCTCTTGGGCGAGGAGTTTCATCTGCTGCTCGTGGGCAGCGCCATGCCGCGGCGGGTGCCGGAGAACGTGACGGTGGTCGATCGCTTTGTCGGTCGTGAAGACGTCGCCCGCATCCTGGCCAGCGCCGATGTGCTCGTCCATGCCGGCAATCAGGAGACTTTCGGCTTGGTGGTGCTCGAGGCGATGGCAAGCGGCATCCCCGTGGTCGGAGTAGCCGGCGGGGCCGTGTCCGAGCTGGTGCCGCCCGAGGCCGGCCGCATCGCCCCGCGGCTGGATGCGGCGGTGTTTGCGCAGACGGTGCGCGAGTTCGTGCGCGACGTCGATCTCGCAGAGGCCGGGCGGCAAGCGCGCGCCTGGGTGGAGCGCCGTTACGCTTGGCCGGCGGTGTTGCCGAGTCTGCTGGAGCACTATCGTGCCTTGTGCGGCGTACCTTCGCTGCTGCCGGTGCCGGTGGCTGCGGAAGTGATCGATGCCTGGCAGGGGGGACGATGAAGGCCCGCTTCTCGGTCGTGCTGCACGACGTGGCACCGGCCACGTGGCCGCTGTATGCGGACTTCGCGGCCCACGCGGCATCCTGGGGTGTGCCGCTCACGCTGCTCCTCGTACCCGACTACCACGGACAAGGGACGTTCGACCGGGAGCCGCGCTTTTGTGCCGCGATCGAGCGGGAGCTGGCCCGCGGCGGCGAGGCGGTGCTGCACGGGTACTTCCATGCCGACGAACTTCCCTGTCATGGACCGATCGACTTCGTGCGCCGGCGCATCTTTACCCACGAGGGGGAATTCGCGGCGATCTCCGAGCAAGAGGCCCAGATGCGGCTCGAACGGGGCCTCGCGCTCTTCGCGTGCCTGGGTTGGCCGGTGGAGGGTTTCGTCGCGCCGGGTTGGCTTTTGGGAGAAGGCGCCTGGCGTGCGCTCGCGCGTACTCCCTTGCGCTATACCAGCTCGCCGCGGCGGGTGTATGTCCGTGCGGGTGCGGGGTGGCGCTCGATCGAGGCGCCCAGCCTCGTGTGGAGCGCCCGCAGCGGCTGGCGTCGCCTCGTTTCGCAGGTGGTCAATGAGCGCTGGTTGAGACGCAGCGCGAACCGCCCTTGGCTGCGACTGGGATTGCACCCGGTGGACATGCGCCACGAGCGCTCACGCCGTTTCTGGGAGCGGACGACGCGCGCGCTACTGGCCGAACGCATGCCGAGCACCAAGGTCGATGCATTGCGGCATCTGGCCGCGTTACAGCAAGGCAGCGACGGCGGCGTACTCGTCGCGCAGCAAGCGCAGGCAGCGGGCGACGCCGTGCGCGCCCTCTAGGGCAAGCGCTGCCACGTAGGGGCGGCCGACGAGCACGGCCGACGCGCCCAGTGCCAAGGCTTTGGCGACGTCGCTGCCGCGGCGCACGCCGCCATCGAAGAGGATCGTCATCCGTTTGCCCACGGCCTGTGCGAGCGGGGCAAGCCGTGCAAGGCTCGCGGGGGCGGCGTCGAAGGTGCGCCCGCCGTGATTGGAGACGACGAGACCGTCGTAGCCCAGCCGCGCCAGCGCTTGGGCGTCCGCTTCGTGCACCACGCCTTTGGCAAGGAGCGGCTGCCGTACGCGATCGCGTAGCCAGGCGAGATCATCGCGTGTCGGCGCGAGCGCAAGGAGGGCCGCCAGTTCGTGCGTGCGCTGCGTCGGTACCTGGGGGTCGAGGTTGGCCGGTACCGCCTGAGGCGGCAAGCGAAAACCGCTGCGCCACAGACGCCAGCGCAAGCCTCCGATGGGCGCATCCAGAGTGATCATCCAGGCTTCGGGGCGCAGCTGCGCGGCACGATCGATGAGCCGCGCGGTGGCGGCGCGATCGCCCTGCCAGTAGATCTGGAACCACAGCGGTTCTTCTTCGGCGAGCTGGCGCAGTTGCGGCCAGGGGGTGCTCGCCAGGCTGGAGACGATGGGCGTGACGCCCTGCGCCAACGCCGCGAGGACGCTCGCCGCCTCACCGTCGGGATGGAAGAGCCGCTGGTGTGCGATCGGCGCGAGCAGCAGCGGCGAAGCGTGGCGCCGGCCGAACAGGGTCGGCCCATTAGGCGGGGCGGGAGGCGTTTCGCGCACGAAACGGGGGATGAGGGTGGTGGCGTCCAGCGCCTCGCGGTTGCGCCGCGCCGCCAGTTCCGCTTCGGCCCCGCCGAGAGGTACGCGGCGACGTCCGGCGCCAGCTGCCGTTGCGCGAGCTCGAGGTAGTCTTCGGCGCACACGGGCGCGAGCGCATCGTCGGACACGGCTAGACGCTCCAGCGCCGCAGCAGGTTGTGATAGAGGGTGGAGAATCGGGCGGCGAGTGCCCCTTCGCCGTGTTCGCTGCGCAGCGTGAGGGTGGCCATGTCGAGTTCGAACAGCATGCGCCGCTCGACCGGATCGGGCACCAGGCTCTGGAACCACATGAAAGAGGCGAGCCGCTCTCCCCGGGTGACCGGCGTGACCTCGTGCAGCGAACTCGCAGGGTAGATGACGATGGAGCCGGCCTTTTCCTTGACGCGCTGCGTGCCGAAGAGGTCGTGGATGACGAGCTCGCCCCCGTCGTATTCCTCCGGTGCGCTGAAAAAGAGTGTGGCCGAGACGTCGGTGCGCAGTTTTCGTTCGCCGACGAGGCGGATGGCGGCATCGACGTGGGGCCCGTAGCGTTCGCCTTCGCCGACGGCGCGATAGCGGTTGAACTGCGGCGGGAAGATGTCGCGCGGCAGGACGGCCGAAAAAACGAGCGGCTCGCGCTCGAGCGCCTGCAGCACCAGCTGGCGCAAGGGGGCGAGGGTGGGGCAGTCTTCGGCAATCTGCAGGTTGTTCTTGACTTCGCGGGCGAGCGGCCCGGCGGTGCTGCGGCCATCGACCCAGCGCGCCTGCGCGAGCAGTGCCCGGGCATGGTCGACTTCCGCAGCGGAGAGGACTTCGTCGATCGTCAGGAGCATGGCATCTTCCGTGAGAGGCGGGGCTTCGCGCCCCGCCGAAAATTCAGAACTTGAACTCGGCCGTGAGGATCACCGCCCGGTCGGTGCCGGGGACGACGAAGCCCCCGTTGTCGTAGAGGGCATCATAATAGACCTTGTCGAAGAGGTTGCGCACGTTCATGCGTATCGTGTAAGAGGGCTGTTCGTAGGCGAGCATCGCGTCCCAGCGGGTGTAGGAGGGAGCGACATTGGGCGAGAACTTGCCGTTCACGAAGGGTCCGTTGGCGGCCATGGGGTTGTAGCCATAGCGCTCGCCCTTGGTCTCGGCGCCTAGACCGGCTTTCCAATGAGGCATGAAGCGGTAGGTGGTCCACAGGTTGAAGGTGTAGTCGGGCGTATTGCGCGGCTGCTGCCCCTTGAATCGCGGATCGGCGCCGGGGGCGACTTTGAGGATCTCGGCGTCCATCAGGGATAGGCCGGCGAAAACTTCCCAGCGCTCGGTGATGCGGCCGGCGGCTTCGAGCTCCAACCCATCGGTGCGGCGCTTGCGGCTGAGGATGGCGCCAGTGGTCTCGAGATCGGTGTTGCGTTCCCAGTCTTTGGTGGCACGATAGAGGGCGGCGCGCAGAGAGAGATCGCCTTCGAAGAGCATCCATTTGGCACCGAGCTCGACCACGTCGCTGCGCTCGGCCGGATACTCGCCGCCGGAGAGCTGGTAGAGGTCGGCGGTGGGGCTGAAACTGTCGGACCACGAGAGGTAGTAGTGTTGGTTGGCGGTGGGCATCCACGACAGGCCGGCGCGGTAGCTGTTCTCGCCGTAGTCGAGACGGGGAGAATTGACGTTGCTATAGTCGGCGGAGAGCTCGTCGCGACGTGCGCCCAAGGTGAGTTTCCAACCGGGCAGGAATTCGATCGTGTCTTGGGCAAGGAGCGCGTAGCTATCGCCCGTGAAATCGGTGGCGCTCGCCCTGGGATCTTCGATACCGGGACGATAGAAAGCGGGTGCCCCCTGGGGAGCGAGATTGCGCAGCGCGCGGCGGTGACTGTCTTCGTTGAGGTATTCGAATCCCAGGAGCAGTTCATGGCGCATGCCGGCGAGCGTGAGGGCGTGCGTGAGATCGGATTGCAGCGCCACGGTTTGATAGTCGGTGTTGCGTGTTTTCGAGCTGCCACTCGAACCGTCGGCAGCGGGTGCGCTAGTGCGTGAAGGGGCGAGCGCCCAATAACTGCGGTCGTAATCGGCGAAACGAAGGCTCGTGCGCCACTCGGTGCCCGGTTGGAAACGGTGGGTGTAGGTGGCGGTGGCGATGTGTGTGTCCGAGTCGTCGAAGGTATCGTCGGTGCCCCAGAAGGCGGAGGATCCAAAGCGTTTGAGCGGCCGCTTGGTCGTGGCATCGAAGGGCACGCCGTAGTCGGGATTGTCGCGAGTCTGTAGATAGTAGTAGCTGAGCTGCACTTCGTCGCGCGTGCCCATGCCGTGGACGAAACTCAGGGCCGCACCCTGGCGGTCGACCTCGGGTTCGGCGCCGTTGGCCGGGTTCTTGCGCCAGCTGCCTTCCACGCGTTTCATGAGATTGACGCGCAGCGCCGAGTTCTCACCCAGGGTTTTGTTGAGATCGGCCGTGCCCTCGCGATAGTCCTCGGTACCGACCGAGCCGGTGAGCTTGTACTTGTCGACGGGCAACGGCGTCTTGCTCACCTGGTTGATGACGCCACCCGCCTGGCCGCGGCCGTAGAGCATGGCGGCGGCGCCGCGCAGCACTTCCACGCTCTCGAGATTGAAGGTCTCGCGGTTGTATTGCGCCGTGTCGCGCATGCCGTCGAGGTACATGTCGCCGAAGGTATAGAAACCACGCAGCATCATGTTGTCGCCGGAGCGCCCACCCTCGGCGGCGTTGAAGGTGAGTCCCGAGACGTTGCGCAGCGCCTCGCGCAAGGAACCCACTTGCTGGTCTTCGAGCAGGTCGCGGGTGAGGATGGTGATCGCCTGGGGAATCTCCTGCGGGTCTTGCAGCGTCTTGCCCACGCGGGTGGTGCGCTTGAGGTATCCCTCTTCGGCTACGGGGGCTTGGTCGGTCACGGTCACGGTGGGCAGGACTTGGGCGTCGGCAGTGCCGGTTTCGGCGCTTTGAGCCAGCGCCGGTTGCGCGGCACCCAGTCCGATGAGCACCGCCGCGCCCAGCGGCAGGACCTTGGGACGAAGAAGCGCGGCATTTTCCGCTTGCGGCTGGGGCTCGTGCGGAGGGACGGTCGACATCGAAAACACTCCTTGGGGTTGGGGAAAAGCGTCGTCGTTTTTCAGGGCAAGGGCTCACCCGGCAGGGTCACGAAGGCGATCTTCGCCAGGCCGTGGCGCGAGGCGGCGGCCATCAAACGGGCGATCGCCTCATAGGGGGTGGCACGATCGGCTTGCAGCTCCAGCGTGGTCTGGGGCGTGAGTTCGGCGAGGCGCGGCTCCAGCGCCGTCCAGTCGATCGCCTCGTCGTTCCAGTGCAGGGTCTGCCCGTCGGCGGCGAGCCGCAGGCGTAGGCGCTCTTCGTCGCGTTGGGTGTCGGGGACGCTGCTCGCCTGAGGCAGGTCGACTTTCACCGCGTGGGTCATCAAGGGGGCGGTGACGATGAAGATGATGAGCAGCACCAGCATCACGTCGATGAAGGGCACCATGTTGATCTCGTTGATCGGTTCGGTGTCACCGGTGCTGTCGAGTCGAGCGAAGGCCATGAGAGATCTCCGTCAGGAGGCAGTCTTGCGGGCAGGGCGAGGGGCGTCGACACCGAGCGCGACGACGGCGGGTTCGGACCGGGTCGTCGGACGTTTGATGCCGGTGACGAGGAAGGTGTAGACGTCATAGGCGAAGGACTCCAGCTCCTGGGTGCGGCGGCGCTGGATGCGGCTGAAGGCGTTGTACGCGATCGCGGCCGGAATCGCGGTGGCCAGACCGAATCCGGTCATCACCAGGGCTTCACCGATGGGGCCGGCCACTTTGTCGAGCGAGGCGCTGCCGCTGGCGGCGATCGCCTGCAGTGCGTGATAAATGCCCCAGACGGTGCCAAAGAGCCCGATGAAGGGGGCACTGGAGGCGGTGGTACCGAGGAGCGTCATGCCGGCCTCGTCGCGGGCGCGGGCTTCGTCGATGGCACGGCGCAAGGCCCGGGTGAGGAGTTCCTGCGGCTCGCCTCGTTCTCCGAGTGCTCCGGGACGTGCCGCGGCGTTTTCTCCTGCCCGGTCGATGCGCTCCAGAACTTCGAGGCCGTGATGGACGAGGTGCGAGGCGGGATCGATCGCGCCGTGTTCCCGGAGGTCGCGCGCGATCTCGGCCAGATCGCCCGCGTTCCAGAATCGGCGCAGAAACTGGGCGGCTCGCCGCGACAGACGCAGGTGCAGTGCCGTTTTGGCGAGGATCACGGCCCAGCTCGATACGGAGAGCAGCGCGAGCAGCAGGAAGATGAAGCGGCTCACGCCGTCGCCTTGGGCGAAGAAATGCAGTAAGGATTCGTTCATGGGTAAGGCTCCGCAAAGATCAGGAAGAGGAAAGGGAAAAAGCGATGGGCACGAGTACCGTGGCCTCGACCGGCGTGTCGCCGCGGCGTGCGGGAACGAATTTCCAGCGCTCGACGGCGTCGCGCGCGGCCCGGTCGAGCCGGGGGTAGCCCGAGGAGCGCTCCAGCTCGACGTGGCGAGGCAGCCCGTCAGCCCCGACCAGTACGCGCAGGATCACCTTCCCTTGTTCGCCGAGTTGGCGTGAGACGGGGGGATAGGCGGGTCGAGGGTTGGCGAGGTAGGCGGCATCGAAGCGCGGTTCGACGAAAGGCGCGGCTTCGGCGCTCGGGGTGCTGCCGTGGGCAGTGGCGGAAGCGTCCGCTGCCGGCGCGGAGTCTGCCGTCGCCTCGTTTGCCGGGGTGGACGGGACCGGGGCGGCGTTTGCCATTTGCGGTGGCGGTGGCGCTGGGGTGGGCCGAGCCGTCGCACGGGATTTGGGTTGCGGGTGGGCAGGCGCTTTTGCTTTGGGAGGGGTCGGAGGGGGTTCGGCTGCAGACGCCGGCGCCGCTGCGGGAGCGGGTTCGGGCGACGGAGCGACCCAGGCGAGCGTCATGATCGGGGCCGCGGCAGGCGCCTGCACTTCGGGCAGGGCGCGTGCGCTAGCGTAGAGGATCGCCCCGTGCAGCGCGAGGGCGGCGACAATCGACCAGGGCGAGATGACGCGATGAGTGTCTGGAGTCATGATCCGGTGTGCGAAACGTTTCTTTGCAAATGATATAGTAAACGATAATCAGTATCAAGTGCAAAAAAATATTTCGCACGTCACGCGGGATCCGGTAATCCGTCGTTACATTCACGTTACGTTCGTGACAAACCCTTGCAAAACTTCGTCGGCACAATGCAGCCGTCGAGTGGAGGGAGACGGCCCCGCCGAAAAAAGAGAACGACGGCGGGGCTCTACACACTCATCGTATTGGAGGAGGATTGGCATGGCCGAGGGCGCGAAACCGCATGCCCCTGCGATCATCCCGGGACTGGAGACTTTCCCGCGCATGCTGCGGCATCATGCCCGCGTGCGCGCCGACCGGCCGGCGATCCGCGAGAAGGAATACGGCATCTGGCAGACCTACACCTGGGGGGAGTGCTATGCCCAGGTGCGCGCGCTCGCCTGTGGGCTGGCCGAGGCGGGTTTCCGGCGCGGCGACCGTTTGGCCATCGTCGGTGACAACCGGCCCCGCCTCTACCTGGCGGTGGCCGCGGCGCAATGCCTGGGTGGCATCCCGGTGCTGCTCTACCAGGATGCGATCGCCGAGGAGATGGCCTACGTGCTGCAGGACGCCGAGGTCAAGATGGCGGTGGTGGAGGATCAGGAGCAGGTCGACAAGCTCCTCGAGATCCTCGATCGCCTGCCCTCGCTCGAGCGCATCTTCTATGACGATCCGCGCGGGATGCGCCACTACACCTTGCCGGTGCTGCAAGGGTTGGACGAGCTCCTGGAGGCTGGGCGCATCCACGATCGCAACCAGCCCGATTTCGTCGATGAGGAGATCGAGAAGGGGGAGAGTGACGACGTCTCGGTCATGCTCTATACCTCGGGCACCACCGGCAAGCCCAAGGGGGTGTGCCAGACGCATCGGGCTTTTCTCTTCGCCGGCATGGGGGGGGTACAGTTCGACCGCCTCACCGACAAGGAGGAAGTGCTCTCCTATCTGCCGATGGCCTGGGTGGGGGACCATCTCTTCTCCTATGCCCAGGCCTTTGCCGCCGGTTTCACCATCAATTGCCCCGAGTCGAGCGAGACGGTGATGACCGATCTGCGCGAGATCGGGCCAACGTACTACTTCGCGCCGCCGCGCGTGTTCGAGAACCTGCGCACCCAGGTGTGGATCCGTATGGAGGATGCCGGCCGTTTGAAGCAGGCGATGTTTCGCCATTTCATGAAAGTGGCCGAGCGCTGTGGTATCCAGATCCTCGAGGGGCGTCCCGTGCCGCTGCTGCAGCGCCTGCACTATGCCTTGGGTGAGATCCTGGTCTATGGGCCGCTGCGCAACGTGCTGGGCCTGTCGCGTTTGCGGGTGGCCTATACGGCCGGGGCGGCGATCGGGCCGGATCTCTTCCGTTTCTACCGCTCGATCGGCATCAACCTCAAGCAGCTCTATGGTCAGACCGAGACCTGCGCCTACGTCTGCCTGCAGCCAGACGGGGAGGTCAAGCTCGATTCGGTGGGCAAACCCGCGCCGGGGGTGGAGGTGAAGATCGCCGACAACGGCGAGATCCGCGTACGCGGTCCGATGCTGCTCAAAGCCTATTACAAGCGGCCGCAGGACACGGCCGAGGCCTTCGACGAGGAAGGCTATTTCATGACGGGGGATGCGGGCTTCTTCGACGAGGACGGGCACCTCAAGATCATCGACCGGGCCAAGGACGTAGGGCGGCTCAAGGACGGCTCGATGTTCGCGCCCAATTTCATCGAGAACAAGCTCAAGTTCTTCCCTCTCATCAAGGAGGCGGTGGCTTTCGGGCACGACCGTCCTTACGTGACCGCCTTCATCAACATCGACCTGGAGGCGGTGGGCAACTGGGCCGAGCGCCGCGGGCTCGCTTATTCGGGCTATACCGATCTGGCGCAGCAGCCGGCCGTCTACGATTTGATCCAGCAGTGCGTGGAAGAAGTCAATGAAGACCTGAGCCACGATCCGCAGATGAGCGGCTCGCAGATCCGGCGTTTCCTCATCCTGCACAAGGAGCTCGATGCCGACGACGAGGAGCTCACCCGCACGCGCAAGGTGCGTCGGCGTTTCATTTCCGAGAAGTATGCCGTGCTCGTCGAGGCGCTCTATGCCGGCAAGGACAGCCAATACATCGAGACGGCGGTCAAGTACGAAGACGGGCGCACCGGCAAGATCGCCGCCGATGTACGCATCCGCGACGCGAAGGTCTTCCCGTCCTCACCGCGCGTGCACGCTTGAAGGAGGAGGAAATGGCGCGAGTCATCGGCGACGTGATCCTCGATCTGCAGAACATCTCGTTGTCGTTCGGCGGGGTCAAGGCGCTCACCAACATCAGTTTCGACGTGCGCGAAGGCGAGATCCGCGCGATCATCGGACCCAACGGGGCGGGCAAGAGCTCGATGCTCAACGTCATCAATGGCGTCTATCACCCGCAGCAGGGGCGCATCGTCTTCCGTGGCCAGGAGCGGCGACGGATGAATCCCCACGAGGCGGCGGCGCAGGGCATCGCCCGCACGTTCCAGAACATTGCCCTTTTCAAAGGCATGACGGTGCTCGACAACATCATGACCGGGCGCAACCTCCTGATGCGGCGCAACTTCCTGTGGAATGCGCTCTACTGGGGGCCGAGTCGACGTGAGGAGATCGCGCACCGGCGCCGTGTCGAGGAGATCATCGATTTCCTCGAGATCCAGAACATCCGCAAGACGCCGGTGGGGCGTCTGCCCTATGGACTACAAAAACGGGTGGAACTCGCCCGGGCGCTGGCGGCCGAACCCTCGCTGCTCTTGCTCGACGAACCCATGGCCGGGATGAACGTGGAGGAGAAACAGGACATGTGCCGCTTCATCCTCGACGTGAACGAGCAGTTGGGGACCACCATCGTGCTCATCGAGCACGACATGGGGGTGGTGATGGACATCTCCGACCGGGTGGTCGTGCTCGATTACGGTCGCAAGATCGGCGACGGGCCGCCCGAGGAGGTGCGCAACGACCCGGTCGTGATCGAAGCTTATCTCGGCGGCGCTGCCCACTGAGGGAGAAGGGACGATGCAATTCTTTCTGGAAGTGCTCATCGGTGGGCTGCTCGCGGGGATGCTCTATGCCTTGGTGGCGCTCGGTTTCGTGCTCATCTTCAAGGCCTCGGGGGTGTTCAACTTTGCCCAGGGGGCGATGGTCTTTTTTGCGGCGCTCACTTTCGTCGGCCTGACCGAGCGTTTGCCTCAGTGGTTTGGGTTCTCGCCCGAGTGGGCGGGGCTTTTCTGGATCGCGCTGCTGCTCACCGCCGCGATCATGGTGCTGCTCGCCTGGCTGGTGGAGCGTTTCATGCTGCGCAAGCTGGTCAATCAGCCGGCGATCACGCTCTTTATGGCCACCATTGGGCTCACCTATCTCATCGAAGGGGTGGCTCAGGGCATGTGGGGGGCGATGGTGCGTGGTCTCGATCTGGGAATCTCGGACGAACCGGTGATGTGGCTACTCGAGCGCCACAATTTGATGATTTCCAAGTTCGACGTCGTGGCGGCGGCGGTAGCCGGCGTCCTGGTGGCCGTGCTTGCGTTCTTTTTCCAATATACCAAAGTAGGGCGGGCGCTGCGGGCGGTGGCCGACGATCACCAGGCGGCGCTGTCGGTGGGCATCCCGCTGCAGCGCATCTGGGTGATCGTGTGGGCGGTGGCCGGGTTCGTGGCCATCGTCGCCGGTCTGGTGTGGGGGTCGCGCAACGGTGTGCAGTTCGCCCTCACCTTCACGGCCCTCAAGGCATTGCCGGTACTCATCCTCGGCGGGCTCACCTCGGTGCCCGGCGCCATCGTCGGTGGGCTCATCATCGGGGCGAGTGAAAAACTGGCCGAAGTGTATCTCGGGCCTTACGTGGGCGGCGGGATCGACTCGTGGTTCCCCTACGTGCTCGCACTCGTCTTCCTGCTGATCCGGCCCGAGGGGCTCTTCGGCGAAAAACACATCGACCGCGTCTGACGGGTTCGGGAGGGATTGGGGATGATTTATCGCGAGGCAGGGCAATTCAAAGCGAGTTACGAGGAAGATCAGCAGATTTTTCCGATCAAGCAAGACCGGATCGTGATGGCGACGCTCGTCGTGGCCGCTTTCTTCGTCGTACCTTTCGTGGCCAGCGAATATTGGCTGCAGGCGGTGCTCACGCCGGTGCTGGTGTTCGCGCTCGCAGCCCTGGGGCTCAACATCCTCACCGGTTACGCGGGGCAGCTGTCGCTGGGTACCGGCGCGTTCATGGCGGTGGGGGCGTATGCCACCTACAATTTTCTCCTGCGTCTCGACGGCCTGCCTTTTCTCGTCGGGCTCGCCCTCGGCGGGCTGAGCGCGGCGGCCGTGGGTATCGTCTTCGGGCTACCCTCGCTGCGCATCAAGGGGTTCTATCTCGCCATGGCCACGCTCGCGGCCCAGTTTTTCATCATCTGGGTCCTGACCAAGTTTCCCTGGTTTTCGAACTACTCTTCTTCCGGCATCATTTCGGCGCAGCGCATCGAAATCCTGGGATTTGCCTTCGACACCCCGGTGAGCAAGTATCTGCTCACGCTCGCCATCGTTTCGCTCCTCGCGCTGGCGGCGAAGAACCTCGCGCGCACCAACACCGGCCGCTCGTGGATGGCGGTGCGCGACATGGACGTGGCGGCCGAAGTGATCGGCATTCCGCTCATGAAGACCAAGCTGCTGGCTTTTGCCGTCTCGTCCTTCTACTGCGGCATCGCTGGCGGGCTGTACGCCTATACCTATCTGGGGACGGTCGAACCCGATGGCTTCGGGCTCGACCTCTCCTTCAAAATTCTCTTCATGATCATCATCGGCGGCATGGGCTCGGTGCTGGGCGCCTTTCTCGGGGCGGCCTTCATCCTGCTGCTGCCGGTGGGGATCAACGTGCTGATGCATACTTCGGTCGGGGCGCTCGTTCCGACCACGCTCGCCTCGAACCTGGAGTTGATCGTGTTCGGCGTGCTCATCATCTTCTTCCTGATCGTCGAGCCACACGGCCTCACCCGCTTGTGGCAGATCGGCAAGGAGAAACTGCGCCTGTGGCCTTTCCCGCACTGAGCGGGAAGAACGCACGGCACGGGGATTTTCCACACGAAAGGAGGCATGGCGATGAAACTGAAAAAAATCTGGTTGGCGGCGGTGGCGGCGAGCACCGTCTGGGGCGCGGCTGCCGTGGGGTCGGCCCAGGCGGCGGAACAGTACCTCGGCTTGCCGAGCTACCGGGTCGGGCCGTATGCGGCCGGTGGTACGGGGGTCTTCGGCGGTTGGATCGACTACATGAAGCTCATCAACGAGCGCGACGGGGGCGTGAACGGCGTCAAGCTCGTGTGGCAAGAGTGCGAGACGGAATACAACAACGCGCGCGGCGTGGAGTGCTACGAACGGCTCAAACAGCGGGGAGGCCAGCGCAATGTGCTCTTCGCGCCGGTCTCTACCGGCATCACTTTCGGGGTGTTCGAGCGCGTACCTCAGGACAAAATCCCGCTGCTCTCGATCGGGATCGGCCGCTCGGATACTGCCGACGGGAGCGTATTCCCTTGGGTCTTTCCCATGATAGCCACCTATTGGTCGCAAGCCTCGGCCATCGTCGGCTATCTCGGGCAGCGTGAGGGCGGCATGGACAAGCTCAAGGGCAAAAAGATCGCCGTGCTCTACCTCGACTTCGCTCCGGGCAAGGAGCCTTTCCCCGTGCTCGACCGCTTGGCGCAGAAGTGGGGCTTTACCACCGAGAAGATCGCCGTGGCCATGCCCGGCAACGAGCAGCAGGCGCAGTGGCTGCAGATCCGGCAGATGCGGCCCGACTACGTGATTCTCCTCACTTATGGCGTCTCCAACCCGACGGCCCTGAAGACCGCGGCGCGTACGGGCTTCCCGGCCGACCGTATCGTGGGCTGGTGGTGGGCCGGAGCCGAGGAGGACGTCGTACCGGCGGGCGATGCGGCCAAGGGGTTCGTGGCCGGAGCGTTCAACCCGGCGGGTACCGATTTCCCTGTGATCCAGGACATCCAGAAGCATGTCTATGCCAAGGGTCAGGGTGACATGCAAGATCCCAAGCGCGTCGGCAGTACCTATTACAACCGTGGCGTGGGGCACGGGATCATCTACGTGGAAGCGCTGCGCCTCGCCCAGGAGAAATTCGGCAAGGGGCAACCGGTTGACGGTGAGCAGATGCGCTGGGCGCTGGAAAATCTCCGGCTGGACGAGAAGCGGTTGGAGGCGATCGGCGCCAAAGGGTTGATGCCCGAGCTGGCGCTGTCGTGCGCCGACCACGAGGGGTCCGGCCGGGTACGCTTCCAGCAGTGGGACGGCGAGAAATGGGTGTCCGTCTCCGACTGGATCGAACCGGATCGCGAGGTGGTGCGCGCGCTGGTGGAAGAGTCGGCGGCGGCCTACGCCAAGGAAAAAGGTATCACGCCGCGTGATTGCAGCAAGGAGCAGTGAGCGACGGCGGCGGTCCTTCGCGGGCCGCCGCCCGCCCTGTACGGCTAGTCCCAAACCGGAGTCAATGTGCGATGAACGCTGAAGCGGGCCGCGCCGCCGTTGGCGAACCCTACCTCGTCGTCAACAACGTCGAGGTGATCTACGACCACGTGATCCTGGTGCTCAAGGGCGTCTCGCTCGAAGTGCCGCGTGGCGGCGTCGTCGCGCTGCTCGGCGCCAATGGCGCGGGCAAGTCGACCACGCTCAAGGCCATCTCCAATCTGCTGCGTGCCGAGCGCGGCGAGGTGACCAAGGGTTCGGTCAGTTTCAAGGGAGAGCGCGTCGATGCCCTCTCGCCCAACGAGCTGGTGCGCCGCGGGGTCATCCAGGTGATGGAAGGGCGGCATTGTTTCGAGCACCTCACCATCGAGGAGAATCTCCTCACGGGGGCCTATACGCGCAAGCTTTCGCGCGCGCAGCTCGCCCAGGCGCTCGAGCGCGTCTATCACTATTTTCCCCGGCTCAAGGAGCGGCGCAAGTCGCAGGCGGGTTACACTTCAGGCGGCGAGCAGCAGATGTGTGCCATCGGCCGGGCTCTGATGGCCGCACCCGAGATGATCCTGCTCGACGAACCCTCCATGGGGTTGGCGCCCCAGGTGGTCGAAGAGATCTTCGAGATCGTGCACGAGCTCAACGCTAAGGAAAACGTGAGCTTCCTGCTCGCCGAACAGAACACCATGGTGGCGCTGCGCTACGCCAACTTCGGCTACATTCTGGAAAACGGCCGGGTGGTGATGGAGGGCGAAGCCCGGGAACTGCGTGAGAACGAGGACGTGAAGGAGTTCTACCTCGGCCTCTCGTCACAGGGACGCAAGAGTTTCCGCGAGGTGAAACATTATCGTCGACGCAAGCGCTGGCTGTCCTGACGGAGAGAACACATGACCAAGGGGACTACTCGGGCGGCGCGGCGCCGCCACTACGACGAACGCGAGACCTGGTCGCCGCAACGGCGTGAGCTGGAGCTCTTCGCACGATTGCCGGCGCAGATCGCGCACGCCAAGGCGCGTGCGCCGGCCTACGCGAGGTTGTTCGCCGGGATCGATCCGCGGGAGATTACCTCCCGCGCGGCGCTTGCCCGCTTGCCGGTGGTGCGCAAATCGGAACTGCTGGAGCTGCAAAAGAGAGAACGCCCATTCGGCGGTTTTGCCGCCGCCGGCTGGGGACGGGAGGTGCTGCGCGTGTTCGCCTCGCCCGGCCCGATCTACGAGCCCGAGGGCAACCGGCCGGATCATTACCGCATGGCGCGCGCTCTTTTTGCCGCCGGGTTCGCCGAGGGGGATCTGGTACAGAACACTTTTTCCTACCACATGACGCCGGCGGGCAGCATGATGGAGACCGGCGCCCATGCACTCGGCTGTACGGTCTTCCCCGCCGGGGTCGGGCAGACCGAACTGCAGGTACAGGCGATCGCCGACCTGAAACCGAATGCCTACACCGGGACTCCTTCCTTCCTGCGCATCTTGATCCACAAGTGCCGCGAGGCGGGCGTGCCGTTGTCCTTGCGCAAGGCCTTGGTCTCCGGCGAGGCGTTCCCCCCGGCTCTGCAGCGCGAGGTGGCCGAAGCCGGTATCGACGCCTATCAGGGCTACGCCACCGCCGACTTGGGGCTCGTCGCGTACGAGACGGAGGCGCGCGAGGGGCTGGTGCTAGACGAGGACGTGATCGTCGAGATCGTGCGCCCGGGCGGGAGCGAACCGGTGCCCGAGGGCGAGGTGGGGGAAGTGGTGGTCACCACCTTCAATCCGGTCTATCCTCTGATCCGCTTCGGCACCGGGGATCTCTCGGCCATCCTCCCTGGCATCTCGCCCTGCGGGCGCACGAACACACGCATCCGCGGTTGGCTCGGGCGGGCGGATCAGACGACCAAGGTCAAAGGGATGTTCGTGCATCCCTCGCAGGTGCTGGCGGTGGCCTCACGCCATCCCGAAGTGCGGCGGGCCCGGCTGGTGGTCGAGAACCCGAACTTGTCCGACGTCATGATCCTCGAATGCGAAGTGGCGGGAGGTGACGAGGGATTGCGCCTGGCGATCGAGACGACGCTGCGTGAAATCACCAAGCTGCGCGGCGAAGTACGCTTCGTGCCACCGGGTAGTCTGCCCAATGATGGTAAAGTGATCGACGATCGGAGAAAATATGACTGAAACCGAACCGCAGAAACGAACCTTGCCCTTGCTCGGGGGCATGACGGTGCTCGATCTCTCGCTCCTGTTGCCGGGGCCGATGGCTGCTTGGCATTTGGCCGAGCTTGGTGCACGCGTGATCAAGGTCGAGCCGCCGCAGGGGGACGACGCGGCGCGCATGGGGGTTCGACGAGCGGGTGATGCAACGTCCTTTTTCTATCGAAGTATCAACGGACGCAAGGAAATCCACCGCATCGACCTCAAGAGCGAAGAAGGTCGGGCGTGGTTCGAGGCGCGCCTGCGCGAAGCCGACGCCGTGATCGAAGGTTTCCGTCCCGGCGTGCTCGAGCGGCTCGGCCTGGGGTTCGAGGCCATGCGCAGTCTCAATCCGCGCATCGTGCTGGTGTCCATTTCCGGCTATGGTCAGGATGGCCCGATGGCGCAGGCGGCGGGGCACGACATCAACTATCTGGCGCTCGCCGGGGTGCTGCACCAGACCGGCACGGCCGGTGGGCCGCCCGCGCAGTGCAATCTGCAGATCGCCGACCTGCTGGGCGGGGCGCTGCATGCGGCGCTCGCCACGGTCGCTGCGGTGCATGCGGCGCGGCGCGACGGGGTCGGTGCCCATGTCGACCTCTCCATGACCGAGGCCAGCTGGGCGCATCTGGTCTTTCCTCTGGCGCAAGCCCTGGTCGAGGGGCGCAGCGAGCCGCGGGGTGAGGGCTTGCTCACTGGTGGGGTGCCGTGCTACGGGGTGTATGAAACCGCCGACGGGCGGCATCTCGCCGTGGGGGCACTGGAAGAGAAATTTTGGGTGCGGTTGTGTGAGGCGATCGGACGACCCGATCTCGTTCCTTTTCATCGCGCCGTGGGCGAGGAAGGGGTCAAGGCCAAGGCGGAACTGGCGGCGGTGCTGCGCACGCGCACGCGCGACGAATGGGCGGCGTTCTTCGCGCCGCACGATTGCTGTGTCACGCCGGTGCTTGCGCCCGAGGAAACGCTGGAGCATCCGCTCTTCCGGGAGCGGAAGGCGCTGAAAGCCGCGGAAGAAGGCGGCCCCTGGCCCCGTTCGCCGCTGCGGGTACGGCGGGGTTAGGTACCTTCTTTCCCGCTATCTCCTTTCGGCGAGGGCGCGGTTTTCTGACGCCGTCGCGCCGGCTTGGGTTTGGGCGCCGCAGACGAGTCAGGCGCAGGAGAGGCTTCCCGTCCTGTTTCTGCGGCAGTCCGGGCGACCGTTGAATCGGCTGCTTGCGGTGGTGGCGAGGGGGGCTGAGCAAAGGCCTGATGTGCCGCCTGGGTGGCGGTGGCGGTGGCCTCGACCGTTTGCTGGGCGGCCTGCTGCATCGTCTGCCACAGCTGTGCCATGGCCTCGAAGGGGTTGCCGGCCGGGGTGGTGGCCGCTTCCGCCGCCGCGGCCTGACTCGCCGTGCCCATCTGCGTGAGCGAGAGGATGGCGACGCGCTGCATCTCCAGCGATTGACGCGTCATCTGCAGGGTGCTCAGGTTCATCTGCAGCCATTGCTCCACCGCCTTGAATTCGGCGATGCGCCGCTCGACGTCGGCGAGATCCATCGTCGGAAACACCATTCCCGGAACCGGCACGCCGATGTTGGCGCACATCTGCCGCAAGAAGGCGAAAGGGTCATTACCCTCGAAGAAATTCTGCGTCATGGTCTTCCTCTCCGGTCGCGTGTTGCGCTATGAGCCGCTGTTCTCTCATGGCATTGTAGCGCGATGCGAACTTCAGCGCCTGAGGCGCAAGGGCATTTCCTCTTCGGGAATGCCTTCGTAGATTTCTTCACCTTCTGCTTCGTCGAATGAGGAGGGGAGCTCACGGCCGAGATCGAGCACTTCCAGCAGCTGGCGGGCGAAGGCCCGGGCGGTGTTGTTGAGGGGGGTGGGAAGTTGTGCCGGCAGGTGCTTTTGCAGCAACAGCTTGGTTGCCGAGACTGCTGGTACGGGGCGCAGGATGCGGCCGAGGTAAGGCGCCATCAGCTGGGCCACCGCGCGATCGGCGGCCTCGCGCTGCCAGACATTGACCGGCCACTGGCTGGGCACAGCATAGGCGCGGGGGAACTGCTCGAGGTCGGCGGTGACCGTGCGGATGTCCTCGTGCGACTCGCGAAACGGCAGCAACACGAGGTCGGACAGGGCATAGAGGCGCCGGTCGACGTCGGGGCGGTTGCCGCCACCGTCGATCACGCCGATCCAGTCATCCAGCGGGCGCAGCTTGTCGATGATGCGCTTGAGCGTGTCGAGCGAGCGCGCGTCGGCGATGACGTAGCGTCGCCCGCGCGGGTCGAGTGGCTGACGGGTGGTATCGGTGAGCACGCAGGCCGAGCGCCGGCCAAGCAGCCCCAGCCCGTGGCAGAGCAGGTGCGAGAGCGTGGTCTTGCCGGTGCCGCCTTTGTTGCCGATGATCGCAATCAGGATCGCCATGACGAAGAGCCTCGTGGTGGAGGGCAGCCTTGGCAGGATTATCGGCAGATACGCACCGACTCTTGAGGAAAATAGCGCCCACCTCTCCCGTCAATTCCCCAATTCCTGCGTTACCCCACCCGGTAGAGCCAGAGAGGACGATGGGTACCTTGCGGCACGATGTGGGCTTCGGGCACGATCCCGGGGATGGGGAACTCGTTGCTGCAGACCAGCGATCCCGGCGGGAGTTCCGCTCGAGCCTTGCGCCACAAGTCGGGCATGGGCACGGGTGAGAGGAAGGCGTAGAGCACGTCGTATCCTGCCCAAGGCAGCGCGAAGGCATCGCCTCGACGCAGATGCAGGTTTGGCAGGCCGCGGCCGCGCCAGCGTGCGATCAGGTGCGGCAGGACCGCCTGCTCGATACCGGTGAATTCGCCTCGAGGAAAAGCGCGGGCAAGCGCGACGGCGACGCGGCCCGTGCCGCTGCCCACGTCGAGGAAATGGAAAGGACGATCGGCGGGCAGCAGCGCCGCGAGCGCATCCACCGTGGCGCGGTGCGACAGGAAAAGGGGCACCCGGGCGCGCGTCGGGTTGCCGAAGACGAGGGCGAGCAGCACGAAGGCCGCGAGGTACCACCCCGGCGCGAGCCCCAAGCCATGCAGGAGCACGAGGGCAGGGGAGAAAATGAGCTGAAAGAGGATCCACCACCAGGGGCTGCGCAAGGACGCGGCGATCCCTGCAGCCGCGAGCGCCTGCAAGGCGAGGAGCGGCCACAGCCCGGCCACGAGGCCAAGATGCGCGGCGACGAAGGCGAGCAGCCAGCCCAGCAGCTGGGCCAGCGCCGCGGCAAGGAGCGGCGAGCGCGAGAGGCGGAACGTCATGCTTTCATGATACTACCTCGTGCCGCCTCGTGTGCTTCGGTGCTCAAGCCGGCACGGGCTGTCCTGCCGCAGAAGGCTCCGTCGCGCCGGCTTTGCCGATTTCCTGCCACCGCCGCCACAACACGGCGCGGCGGCGTTCGGCTTCTTCGCCCTGGGCCCGCTTGACGTGCCCGAACCCACGGATACGCTGCGGCAGGGCGAGCAGCTCGGTGGCGAGCGCCAGCCGCTCGGCGTCGAGTTCGCGCAAGACCCGCTCCACGTCGCCTTCGAATTCGGTGATGAGGGCGCGCTCCCAGCGCCGCTCCTCGGTGCGGGCGAAGGGGTCGAGCACCGTGCCGCGCAAGCGTTTCATCTTGGCGAGCAGCGCGAAGGCGTGGCGCATGGCCGGGCCGTACTCGCGCTTGGCAATGAGGCCGGTGACGGGGTCGGGGCGGGCGAGGAGCGGCGGGGCGAGGTGGAAGTGCACTTCGAACGGGCCTTCGAAGCGCGCTTCCAGCTTCTGCCAGAATGTGGGGTCGCAGTAGAGGCGCGCCACTTCGTATTCGTCCTTGATCGCCAGCAGCTTGAAGTAGGAGCGGGCCACGGCGTCGGTGAGCGGCATCGTGCCAGGCGTCTCTTCGGCAGGGGTGCCGCGCAGCGCACGCTCGGCGGCGCGTACGCGTTCCACCAGCCGGCGATAGCGCTCGGCGTAGGCTTCGTCCTGGTAGTCGACGAGATAGGCCGCGCGCCGCTCGATCACTTCGTCGAGCGTGCGGGCAAAGCGCGCTTCGGGCTCGGCTTCGGGGCGGGCGAAGTCGAGCACCGCCTGCGGGTCGTGGGCCATGCGCCGCCCCCAGAGGAAGGCGGCGCGGTTCATGTCGATGGCCACGCCGTTCAATTCGATCGCCCGCATGAGCGATTCGTGGCTCACCGGCACCCAGCCTTTCTGCCAGGCGTAGCCCAGCAGGAAGAGATTGGTGGCGATGGCGTCGCCCATGAGCCGGGTCGCGAGCCCCGTGGCGTCGAGGAATTCGGCCGGGGCCTCGCCCACGCGCTCACGAATGCGCGCTTGCATCTCCTGGGCCGAGAAGCGCCAGTCGGGATTGCGCAGGAAGTCGATGGTGGGAATCTCGGCGGCGTTGGTGACCACGCGCGTGCGCCCCGGGGCCATCTTGGTGAGCGCCTCGGCGCTCGCCGTCACGATGAGGTCGCCGCCGATGATCGCATCGGCCGCCCCGGCGGCGATGCGCACCGCGTGCAAGTCTTGCGGGGTGGCGGCGATGCGGATGTGGCTGAAGACCGAGCCGTTCTTCTGCGCGAGCCCCGTCATGTCGAGCACGGTGACGCCCTTGCCGTCGAGGTGCGCCGCCATGCCGATGAGCGCGCCGATGGTGATGACGCCCGTGCCGCCCACGCCGGTCACGAGCAGGTTCCAGGGCGATGCGAGCCCGGGCAGGGTCGGCTCGGGCGGCAGGGGAAAGCGACCCGGTTCGTCGGCGAGCGCCTTGCCCTTGCGCGGCCGCCCGCCTTCGATGGTCACGAAACTGGGGCAGAAGCCTTTGAGGCAGCTGTAGTCCTTGTTGCAATTGGATTGGTCGATGCGCCGTTTGCGCCCGAATTCGGTCTCCACCGGAACGACGGCCACGCAGTTCGAGTGCACCGTGCAGTCGCCGCACCCTTCGCACACCGCCTCGTGGATGAAGACGCGCTTTGGCGGATCGGGGTAGAGGCCGCGCTTGCGCCGACGCCGCTTCTCGGCGGCGCAGGTCTGGTCGTAGACGATGGCCGAGACGCCCGGAAGTTGGCGCAATTCGCGCTGGATCGCGTCGAGCTCGTCGCGGTGCCGAATCGGGACGTGGCGCAGATCCGCCGGCCCGTAGGGGCGCGCCGTGCCGTCGGTGACCACCACCACGTTGGCCACGCCTTCGGCTTGCAGTTGCTTGACGAGCATCGGCACGGTGAGCGGGCCATCGACCGGCTGCCCGCCGGTCATGGCCACGGCATCGTTGAAGAGGATCTTGTAGGTGATATTGACTCCGGCGGCCACCGCCTGGCGGATGGCGAGGATGCCTGAGTGGAAGTAGGTGCCATCGCCCATGTTGGCGAAGAGGTGGCGCTCTTCGGTGAAAGGGGCTTGACCGACCCAGGGGACGCCCTCTCCGCCCATGTGGGTGAACGTGGCCGTGCGTCGTTCGGGCATCCAGGTGACCATGTAATGACAGCCGATGCCGGCCACGGCACGGCTTCCTTCCGGCACGTGCGTGGAGGTGTTGTGCGGGCATCCGGGGCAGAAAGTGGGGACGCGCTCAGCGACGGGAGGGCGAACGGTGAGGGCGCGTTCGCTCGCGTCGAGGAAGGCCAGGCGCTCGCGGATGCGCTCGGAGGTGTAGAAACGCGCGATGCGCTGGGCGATCACCCGGGCGATCTGCGACGGGTTGAGCTCCCCCGCGGCAGGCAACAGCCACTGACCGTGGTCCACTTTGCCATCGGGGCGCAGGATGTGCGCCCATTCACCTTTTTCGTCGAATTTGCCGATCACTCGCGGGCGCACGTCCTCACGCCAGTTGTAGAGTTCTTCCTTGAGTTGGTATTCGATGAGTTGGCGTTTCTCCTCGACGACGAGGATCTCCTCGAGCCCTTCGGCGAAGCGGCGCACGCCTTCGGCCTCGAGTGGCCAGACCATGCCGACTTTGTAGACACGAATGCCGATTCGGGCGGCGAGCTCCTCGTCGATGCCCAGATCGTCGAGCGCCTGGCGCACGTCCAGATAGGCTTTGCCGGAGGTGATGATGCCCAGGCGCGGCTGCGGCGAATCGATGACCACGTGATTGAGCCCGTTGGCGCGGCAGTAGGCGAGCGCGGCGTAGAGCTTGTGGTGCAGCAGCCGTTTCTCCTGCACCAGCGGCGGATCGGGCCAGCGGATGTTGAGCCCGTCGGGCGGCAGGGGGAAGTCCTCGGGGATGCGTGTTTCGATGCGGAAGGGATCGACGTCGATCGAGGCCGAGGTTTCCACCGTGTCGGCGAGGGCCTTGAAGGCCACCCAGCAGCCGCAGTAGCGCGACAGGGCGTAACCGTGGATGCCCAGGTCGAGGTATTCCTGCACGCCGGCCGGGGCGAGCACCGGCATCATCAGCGCCTTGAAGACGTGGTCGGTCTGGTGCGGTAGCGTGGAGGACTTGGCGGCATGGTCGTCGCCGGCCACGGCAAGCACGCCACCGAAGCGCGAAGTGCCGGCGGCATTGGCATGGCGGAAGACGTCGCCGCAGCGATCGACCCCCGGTCCCTTGCCGTACCACATGGCGAAGACGCCGTCGTATTTGGCTCCGGGAAAGAGCCCCACTTGCTGGGTGCCCCAGACGGCGGTGGCGGCGAGATCTTCATTGACGCCGGGCTGGAAGACGACGTGATGCGAGCGTAGATGTTCCTTGGCGCGCCACAAGGTCTGATCGAGTCCGCCGAGCGGCGAGCCCCGGTAGCCGGAGACGAAGCCGGCCGTGTTGAGCCCGGCGGCTTCGTCGCGCTCACGCTGGATGAGCAGCAGGCGCACGAGTGCCTGGTAGCCGGTGAGATAGACGCGTCCAGTGACGCGATAGCGGTCGTCGAGCGACGCAAGGGGGGCGGCCACGGCGGGCGTGGTGGCAGGGGTGCTGGCCATCGGTGTCTCCTCCGTTCATCCGCCGGGTTCGCTCGTGGCGAGTCGGCGGGGGTCCATGCGATCGGGCGCGTGGGTAGGCGCCCCTTTGCATTTCAGCTTAGTCGAGGAGTAAGCCTAGTGCCAAACGGTCGATGAGGGCAGTCGGGTAAACCCTGAAGGTTCAATCGCGGTGATAGGGATGCCCTGCCGTCAAACTCCAGGCGCGATAGAGCGCCTCGATCAGGACGACACGGGCGAGCGCGTGTGGCAGCGTCAGGCTGGAGAGACGCACCGTTTCGTCGGCGGTCTGCAAGAGCGTGGGATCGAGCCCGTCGGGGCCGCCGATGAGGAGCGCCACGTCACGCCCGTCGTGGCGCCAGGACTGGAGCCGATCGGCGAGCTGCTTCGTGTTGAGGTCGGCACCGCGCTCGTCGAGCGCGACGAGGCGTGTTCCAGTAGGGATCTGCGCGCGCAGGCGCTCGGCTTCGCGGCGCTTGAGCTCGGACACCGATTTGCCGCCGGTACGCGGCTCGGTCTTGACTTCGACGATCGTCAACGGCAGATCGGGAGGGAAACGCCGCGCGTATTCAGTGCAGGCCGTCTCGGCCCAAGCGGGTAGGCGCGTACCCACCGCGAGCAGGGTGAGCTTCATCGTGCGTCGTTCAGGTGCCTTGGCGGGCAGTGGCGCCGTGCTGCCACAGGTCTTCGAGGCGATAGTAGGCGCGCACGGCCGGCTGCATGACGTGTACGACGACCGGTCCGAGATCGACGAGCACCCATTCGCCCAGAGCCTCGCCCTCGACGCCGACGATGGGGATGCCGGCCTCCTTGGCGCGCTGGATCACGCGTTGGGCGAGCGCCTTCGTCTGACGCGTGGACTGGGCGCTGGCGACGACGACGCGGTCGAAGAGCGGCGAGAGCGCTCGCGTGTCGAACACGCGGATGTCCTCGCCCTTGACGTCTTCGAGGGCTTCGACGGACAGGGCGGCGATGGCTTCGGCATCGAGTAGGGTGTCGGTGGTGGTCATGGGTTTCCAGGGTCTCCTTGGTACAGTGAATGGGTGGTGATGTAGCGCAGCACCGCCTCCGGCAAGAGATAGCGGGCGCTGCGTCCCTCGTACAGCAGCCGGCGGATCGTGGTGGCCGAGATGGCGAGCGGCGTGTTGCGGAAGAATCCGACGAGGCCGGCCGGCGTTTCGGCGAACCGCGCGAGTTTGGGCGCGCGCCGCTCAGCGAGCACGTCCTGCAAGGCCGGTGGTAGCCCCGCGCCGGGCTCGGGCGGATCGTCTTCGGGCGGTTCGCTGCCCCAGGGCGGCGGAAAATCTGGCCGCATGGCGACGAGCACGTGGGCCAGTTCGAAGAGCCGCTGCCACTGGTGCCACGAGGGTAGGCCGAAGAAGGCGTCGGCGCCGAGGATCAGCACGAGAGATCGGCGTGGACCGTAGCGGCGCCGCAAGGTTTCCAGGGTGATGACGGTGTAGCTCTTGCCGCTGCGGCGCAACTCCAGATCGTCGGCACGAAAGGCGGCATGGCCACGGAGGGCGCAGCGGACCATGCCGAGCCGATGGACGGCCGGGGTGCCCGGCGCGGGGCGATGCGGCGGGTCGCCTGCTGGGATGAAGAGCACGCGCTCGAGCGCGAGCGCCTCGCGCGCCTCTTCGGCGAGCCGCAGGTGGCCGTAGTGGATCGGGTCGAACGTGCCGCCGAGTATGCCGATCGGCCGCAGTGAGGCGTTAGCGGGGACCGAAGACATCGCGTACTTGCAGGTAGAGCCCGGCGAAGAGCGTCGGCACGAGTACCAGCGGCAGCAGGAACAGAGCGATGCCGAGCACGTAGGGATGGATGAGCGCGGCCAGAAAGGATAACGCGAGCACCAGGGCGAAAACGACGGCAGCAATGCCTAACGCATATACGAGCAAGGCGCGCCAGTTGCGTAGGGTGGCATAGAAACTGAAAAAGAGCGCCTTGGGCCAAGGTTGCCGGTGCCAGGCGACCAGAGCCGGGGCGAACCAGTAGGCCATGGTCACCGGCAGCGCTATCGCGAGCCAGACGAGCAACGGCCACAGGAGCTGGGGCTCGCTCTCGAGCGAGGCAGGATCGATCGTGCCGCGATACAGCCCGAGCATCAGGCCGCCGTCGACGAGGATCGTGGCGAGTACGGCGAGCAGGTTTCCCGCCAGCTGAAAAGCACCCAGCGCGGCGAGCGAGCGCCACGGCCCACGAAAACCGGCGAAGAGCACTTCTGGTCCCGGACGGCGCCCGCCCTCGGCAGCCGCCATACCCTCGAGCACGCCGATCGAAAGGATGGGCATGAGCAGTGCTGCGAGAAACTGACCGAGGTAGGGCAGGCTCGAGGCAAGCAACAGCAGCAGGACGTAGGCAAAGCTCACGTAACTCGTGAGCGCGGGGGCGCGGCGCCACAGCGCGAACCCTTCGGTGATCCAGCGCCAGCCGTGCGAATATCCAAGGATGTGGGCGTGCATGCGAAGCCGGCGCTCACCAGGACTTGATGATCCACATCGGCACGGAGAGCTCGGGCGTACCGTCGAATCGCTCCATCACGCCATTGCCGGTACGATCGATCAGATAGTACGGTGTGCCCCCATGGGCCGGTACGACCTTGATCATATAGACGCGCCCTCCGATGCGGTATTCGGTGACTTCGTCTTCCCCTTCCTTGCGAATCGTCACTTGAGGCTCGAGCAGATCCTCTTCGGTGATGGGTCCGGGCAGCGGCGGCGGCTCCGGGATCGGTTCGAGCGGCGGGCGCGAGGATTGCTGCGCCCAAGCCGTGCCGGCCATGAGCAAGGAGGCGAACAGGAAGGGGCGAAGGCGGGGTTTCATGGATACGATTCCGACGGGGAGGCTTCTTGCCGGCATTCTACAATAGCGGCAGGCAGACTCGCCCTTTTCTTCGCTTTTTCACAGGTTGAGCATCAGCTCGCGCTCCGTGGGCAGGGGCTCGAAACCGCGGCTTTCGTAGTACTTGAAGATCGCCGCGACGATCTCGTCGGGATCGTCGATGAGCTGCACGATGTCGAGGTCCTTCTCGTCGATCATCCCTTCTCCCACGAGCCGCTCGCGTGCCCACTCGAGCAACCCTTCCCAGAATGGGCGGTGTACCAGGATCAGTGGGATGCGCCGGCTCTTGCCGGTCTGGATGAGCGTCATGGCCTCGAAAAGTTCATCGAGGGTACCGAATCCACCTGGCAATACGACGTAGGCCGAGGCGAACTTCACGAACATGTATTTGCGCGCGAAGAAGTGCCGGAACGTCTGCGAGATGTCCTGGTAGGGGTTGGCGTGCTGCTCGTGCGGCAACTGGATGTTGAGCCCCACCGAGGGGCTCTTGCCGAAGTAGGCGCCTTTGTTGGCCGCTTCCATCACACCCGGCCCTCCGCCGGAGATGACGGTGAACCCGGCGTCCGAGAGCTTGCGCGCGATGCGCTCGGCGAGCAGATAATAAGGGTGGTCGGGCACGACACGGGCGCTGCCGAAGATGCTCACCGCCGGGCGGATGGCGGCGAGCCGCTCGGTGCCCTCGACGAATTCGGCCATGATGCCGAAGATGCGCCAGGATTCGCGCCCGTTGTATTGAATGTCCTTGGGGTCGACGACCGGATTGGGGAGTTTGTCGTTCAACGGCATGGTCTTCCTTTCATCGTGCGCCGAACCGCGGTATAGTTGCCCGTTTGCAAGCCTCTGTGAGAGACGCCATGACGACGCGTCTGCTGCTCGTCGACGGTTCGAGCTATCTTTATCGAGCGTATCACGCTTTGCCCGATCTTCGTACTTCCCGGGGAGAGCCCACGGGCGCCATCCGCGGGGTCCTGTCGATGCTGCGGCGCCTGACGCAGGAATTCCCCGCGCCGTATCGGGCCTGCGTGTTCGATGCGCCGGGCAAAACCTTTCGCGACGAATGGTACCCGCAGTACAAGGCGCAGCGCCCCGAAATGCCCGAGGACCTCGCCGCGCAGATTCCCGTGCTGCACGAGGCGATCGAGGCCGAGGGCTGGCCGCTCCTGGTGATCCCGGGAGTGGAGGCCGACGACGTGATCGGCACGCTCACCCGCCAGGCGCTGGCACGCGGCTGGGAAGTGGTGATCTCCACCGGCGACAAGGACCTCACCCAACTCGTTGGACCGGGGGTCTTGTGGGTCGACACCATGCGCGGCGAGAAGCTCGACGCCCAGGGCGTGGAGGAGAAATTCGGCGTTCCGCCCGAGCGCATCGTCGATTACCTGGCGCTGGTGGGAGACACGGTCGACAACGTCCCCGGCGTGGCGGGCTGCGGCCCCAAGACGGCAGCGAAATGGCTGCGGCAATACGGTTCGCTCGATGCCTTGCTGGCGCACGCCGACGAGATCAAGGGGCAGGTGGGGGAAAACTTGCGTGCGGCACGCGATTTTCTGCCGCTGGCAAGAAAGCTCCTGACCGTGCGCTGTGACCTCGAACTGCCGGTGCGGCTGGAAGATCTGCAGGCGCGGCCGCCCCAGCGCGAGAAACTCCTCGCGCTCTATGAACGGCTCGAATTCCGCACCTGGTTGAATGAACTGCGGGCACAGGGAGTCGAGGCGGTGGCCGAGTCGAGCGACGATGATGGGTTCGAATCGCCGGCGCAGGCCGCGGCGCGGCGTTCGGCCTACGCCTGCCTCACCGACTGGGACGAATTCGAGCGCTGGCTCGGTGAAATCGAGCAGGGCGCCCGCGTGGCGTTCGATACCGAAACGACCAGCCTGGACGCGCGCAAGGCTTCCCTCGTCGGCATCTCCTTCGCCGTGGGCCCGGGCCGGGCGTGCTACATTCCACTCGCGCATCGAGGGCTCGAGGTCGGGCCGCAGCTGCCGCGCGAAGAAGTGCTGCGCCGGCTCGCACCCTGGTTCGCCGCGGCCGAGGGCAAGGTGGCGCAGAACGCGAAGTACGACTGGCACGTGCTCGCGGCGCACGGGGCCGAGCCGGGCGGGATCATCGACGACACGATGTTGATGTCCTACGTGCTCGAGAGCGACGCCCAGCACGACCTCGACCGGCTCAGCCGCCGCTGGCTGTCGCTCGAACCGCTCACCTATGCCGAGGTATGCGGCAGCGGCAAGAAACAGATCGGCTTCGACGAGGTGCCGCCGGCGCGCGCGGCAGCCTATGCCGCCGAGGATGCGGACCTCACTTGGCGGCTCTTCGACGTGCTCTCGGCCAAGCTCGCTGCCGAACCCAAGCTCGAACGCGTCTATCGCGACATCGAGCGTCCGCTCGTGCCCGTGTTGGTGGCCATGGAGCGCGCCGGCGTGGCGATCGATCCCAAAGTGCTCGCGGCCCAATCGTGCGAATTCGAAACCCAGCTGCGCGCGCTCGAGCAGAAAGCCCATGAGCTTGCCGGGCGATCGTTCAATCTCGCCTCGCCCAAGCAGGTCGCCGAACTCCTGTTTGGCGAGCTGGGCCTGAAAGCGGCCAAAAAAACCGCCGGCGGGCAGGCTTCGACCAGCGAGGAAGTGCTCGAGCGCCTGGCACACGAGCATCCCATCGTCGAAGTGCTGCTGCAGCACCGCCAACTCTCGAAACTGAAGAACACCTATCTCGACAAGCTGCCGAAGATGATCGATCCGCGCACGGGGCGGGTGCACACCACCTTTTCCCAGAGCGTGGTGGTTACGGGGCGCTTGTCCTCGAGCGAGCCGAACCTGCAGAACATCCCGGCGCGCACGCCCGAGGGGCGGCGCATCCGCTCGGCCTTCGTCGCTCCGCCCGGCTGTCTGCTGCTGTCGGCGGATTATTCCCAGATCGAGCTGCGCATCATGGCGCACCTCTCGGGCGACGCGACCCTGGTGGCGGCCTTCCTGCACGGCGAGGACATCCACAAGCACACCGCTGCCGAGATCTTCGCGGTGCCTCTCGATGCGGTCACGCCTGAACAGCGGCGCGTGGCCAAGACCATCAACTTCGGTCTCATCTACGGCATGAGCGCGCATGGCCTGGCGCGCAGCCTGGGGATCGACCGCGCTGCGGCGCAGGAGTACATCGACCGCTATTTCGCGCGTTATCCGGGCGTGGCGGCCTACATGGAGCAGGCGCGAAAGACGGCCTATGAGCAGGGCTACGTCGAGACCCTCTACGGCCGCCGGGTGTGGCTGCGCCACATCCGCTCGCGCAACCCGGCCCAACGCCAGGCCGACGAGCGGGCGGCGATCAACGCGCCGATGCAGGGCACCGCGGCCGATCTCATCAAACTCGCGATGATCGGCGTGCATCGTGCCTTGCAGGAGCAAGGCCGCGCGGCGAGGCTCGTCCTGCAGGTGCACGACGAGCTGGTGCTGGAAGTCCCGGAAGCGGAGATCGAGGCCGTGCGTACCCTCGTCACCGACCAGATGCAGAACGTCGCCGAGCTGCGCGTGCCGCTCGTGGTCGACGTCGGCGTGGGCCGTAATTGGGACGAGGCGCATTGATGGAGCGAAGTGTGGATTCTTCCTGGATGCTCTATCGCCGGCTGTGGGGTTATGTGCGTCCCTATCGTGCGGCCTTTGCCACGGCCCTGCTCGGCTACATGATTTTCGCCAGCGGCCAGCCGATGATGATGGGTGCGCTGAAGTATTTCGTCGATGGCCTGACCGACCCGGCGCGGGCACAGCTGCTGGTGCCGGGCTGGGGGGTAGTCGACACGCTCTATCTCGTGCCGGCGGCCCTGATGTTGGTGGCCCTCTGGCAAGGGATCGGTTCGTTTCTCGGCGCCTATTCCATGTCCAAGGTGTCCGTCGGACTCATCCACGATTTGCGGGCGGCGCTCTTCGCGCACGGGTTGAGGCTCCCTACGGCCTATTACGACAGCCAGGATTCGGGCCGGATCGTCTCGCGGCTCACCTTCGACGTGACCATGACCACGGGCGCCGTGACCGAGGCGGTGCGCGTCGTCGTGCGCGAGGGGCTGACAGTGGTCGCCCTCTTTGGCTATCTGCTGTGGTCGAACTGGAAACTCACGCTGATGTTGGCGGTTCTGCTTCCGGTGCTCGGAGTGATGATGCGCAGTGCTGGACGCAAGCTTCGCTCAGCGTCTCGACGCCTCCAAGAATCGATGGGGCGCATCACTGCGCTCGCCACCGAGGTGGTGATGGCGCAGCGCGTCATCAAAGCCTTTGGCGGCGAACGGCGGGAACTGGAGCGCTTTACGCAGGCCAACGCAGAAGATTTCCAACGTCAGCTGCGCTTGGCGCGGATCGGAGCGAGAAATAGCTCGACGATACAGCTCGTCACCTTCGTGGCGATCGGCGCTCTGCTGTGGCTCGTGTTGTGGTTGCGCGGCGACGCCACGGCCGGCGACCTGGTGGCTTATGTCACGGCGGCCGGGCTTTTGCCCAAGCCGATTCGGCAGCTGACCGAAGTCAATGCCCGTATCGCCCGAGGTTTGGCCGGAGCGGAGAGTATCTTCTCGCTGCTCGACGTGCCACCGGAGCGCGACGAGGGGAGCTTTGCCCTCGAGCGCGCCCGCGGCGAGATCGCCTACGAGGGTGTGCGCTTCCGTTACCCGAATGCTCAAGACTGGGCGCTCGACGGGTTGGATCTACGCATCGAGCCGGGTTCCGTCGTCGCCTTGGTCGGCCCTTCGGGCAGCGGCAAGTCGACCTTGGCCCAGCTGCTGTTGCGCTTCTACGATCCCACCGAAGGCTGCATCCGGCTCGACGGCGTTCCCTTGCCGCAATGGCGGCTCGCGGCGCTGCGCCGCCAGATCGCCTACGTCGGGCAACAAGTGGTGCTGTTCGACGCGACTGTGGCGGAGAACATCGCCTACGGCGCGGGCGAGCGGCAGGTGTCGCGCGAGGAGATCATTGCGGCGGCGCGCGCGGCGCACGCACTGGAGTTCATCGAGCGCCTGCCGCAAGGCTTCGATACCCCCATCGGCGAGAACGGGGCGCTGCTTTCCGGCGGCCAGCGCCAGCGCCTGGCGATCGCCCGCGCCCTCCTGAAAGACGCGCCGGTACTGGTGCTCGACGAGGCCACCTCGGCCCTGGACAACGAATCCGAGCGCGCGGTGCAAGCCGCGCTGGAGACCCTTATGCAGGGGCGCACGACGCTCGTGATCGCGCACCGCCTCACGACGGTGGAGCGGGCCGATCGCATCGTGGTGATGGAGCGCGGGCGCATCGTCGAAAGCGGCACGCACGCACAGCTGCTCGCCGCGGGGGGGCGCTATGCCCAGCTGTACCGGGAGGATCTAGTGGCATGAATGCTGGAATGCTACATAGGGGAATCCCCTTCGTGTGGGTCCTTACCTCGGGTGAGGCTGGGATGCGTAGCCAAGCTTTGGGGTTGGCCGAGGCGCTAGGTTGGCCATATGAAGAGAAGCGCTACGATCTGCGCGGTCCATGGCGCCATCTGCCAGCACCGGTGGCGGTGCGTTTGGCGCGCTGGCGTTGGGGCGGGGCTGCTGCCGAGCGTGCACTCGCGGGCATGGCCGTGGGAGGAATCGACCCAATTTCCCCCCCATGGCCGGATCTGGTCATTGCCTGTGGGAGGCGGGCGCAGGTGGCAACCTTGCTCATCAAGCAAGCGAGTAGAGGTCGCACTTTTACTGTCTATATCCAGAATCCGCGTATCTCCCCGCATCATTTCGACCTCGTGGCGGCACCGGAACACGATGCGGTGCGCGGTCCGAACGTGGTGACCACGCCGTTAGCGCTACACCATGTTACGCCGCAGCGCCTTCAGGAGGCGAGGGAACGATGGTTACCGCGCTGGATGGGGCTTTTTCCCCGACCGTGGGTCGGGGTGCTGGTGGGCGGGCCCAGCCGTTCGGTGCGCTGGGACGGGGCGAGGTTCAGACAGGAGTTTTTGCGCTTGGAACAGTGGACAAAGCATGCATGCGGTAGCCTCTTCGTGACGACCTCGCGCCGTACTCCAAGCAAAGAGGTTCGCTGGCTGCAGGATCGCGTTGGGAGCGAGATCCCCGGGTGGGTATGGAGCGGAGAGGGGGAGAACCCTTATTTTGGCATCCTCACCTGTAGCGATCGGCTGTCGGTAACGCAAGATTCGGTATCGATGATTTCGGAAGCGATCGAATCGCACCGCCCCGTGTGGGATCTGTCCGTGGGCGAACTCAGCCCTCGTCTGCGTGCCTTTTCTGCGCTACTGCGGCAAAAGGGGTGGCTCACCGAAATTGGCGGGGATGCCCACACGACGATGGCACCTTATATGAATCCCACCGCGACGGTGGCACGAGAGGTGCGGAGGCGATTTACTGCGCATTGTGCCGGTGGATGAGTCGGCATGCGATACGCTGTCACTATGGAAACGCTGAACAATTGGCTGCGCGGGCGAATCGCTGCGTTGCGCGGTGCTCGCTCCTTCGCCTATCCACTCGATATGTCTCGGTCGCTGCGCTCCGTGCGCCTTGCACTTCATCCCGCTCGCTCATTTCTTCAGCGTCTCCCTCGGATTGCACGGCGGGATGACTCAGGGATCTGTGACAGGAGCCTCTTGGTTGCGCAGAATCAGTAGCACTCCTAGGGTGGTCAGAGGCCAGACGAGTGCCAGCGTGTAAGAAGCGTAGATACTCCAGTGCGCGTTGATCGGTAAGAAGGCCAGCGCAGATGTCAACCAGCCGGCGAAACCTTTAGGGGTAGTGATGTAGCGATACAGTCTCGCCAAGAAGTATAAATAGGCGACGAGATAAGCCAACAATCCGAAAATACCTGTGGAGACGAGTACGTCGAGTGCAAAGAAATGCGGGTGCGCGAAGTCTATATCGGCAAGGCCTTCCTCCTGGATCAGTTTGCGATAGCCGCGTACGCCGATGCCGGTCGTAAGGTGCTCCTTGGCGATCGTTAGCGCCGCAAGCCAGACACTGCCTCGCAGCGAGGTGGCGCGGTTGACGGCTTCGATGTTCATCTGACCGAGTTCCTGCACTTCGACGAAACGCTGTCGCGTCTGTGGTGAGGCCGCCAACACGGCAGCGATGCAGATTACGAGTGCAGCGGCTCCGGCAGTCACCCATCGCCAACTCAGGAGGCGGCGAGAGACGAGCCAGCCGCTATAGAGTACAAACGTGAGCACCATCAGAATCATTGCCGTCCGGGTGCCCGATAGGACAATCGTCGCAACCACCGGCAAGAGCATGAGGTTCCAGATCGGGGAGCGCCGCTGCAACCGGTACGAGGCGGCGAGTAGCAGTGGGAGTAAATGTGCCAAGACTATGCCAATGCTGTATTTTGGATAGAAAATCCCCTGCAGTCGGATGCCGTCGTAGGGGTAACCGAGGAGGTCGCGACCAGCGATCCATTGCAGTAAGGCATCCAGCGACCAGAATACCGCTATGGCAAGCAGCCCTTTGAGCAGCATAGCCTCGACTTCATAACGCAGCGCAAGCCATAGCAGCGGTACTCCGGCCAAGGCGTAGCAGGGATAGTAGAGCGCGCTGCCCCAGGCGCGCGCCGGATCGGCGGCATGGAGCAGGGCCCAGAACTGGGGCAGCCAGAGGCACAGTACGAAGATCAACATCGCCCGAATCGACGGTCGTTGCCACAATTCGGCACCATGACGAATGAGCAGGACGACGCCCCAGGTCGCCAGTAGCGCGAGGGGAGCATTGACCGCACGCCCGAAGGGCAGGAGGAAAAAAGCGAGCAATGTCAAGCCAATGGCAGCGCTTGCTTCGAGTTGGGATTTTGTCATGGAGAATTGCGGCAAGGGGGGCTCCTGTTCGGTGTCGTTCAAGAAGGGGACCGAGCTTCGCGACGGCTGCGGTACTTTTGCTCGGCGTCTTGCCAAATCGTTTCGATCCAGCGAGCTGGTCGGGTATATTTGTAGAGTTTTTTATACCAACGTTTGACTGGCCATTCTCCTTTGACGGCCTCGTAGGGATCTGGGGCGCCGGGGAAGGCAATGATACGCGCACCGGCGGGAATGACGGGATCCTGCCAAAAACGTTGGGGCCACGGCGGGAGGCATTGAACTTTGTAGAGTACGCACCATTCGTTGGGCCAGAAGGTCAGCTCGTGGATCGTGCGGGAGATGTAGATCTGTTCGTTGTCATGCTCGGCAAAGACTTCGCGCCAATGGGCGACGAAATGGTCGTAGAGATAGGGGTGCGCCCCGACGCGGAAGCGCACGACCGACGTATTGCCGATCCCTTTTCCTGGCTGAGTCCAGTTTTGCATCACGATGAAGCTTTTCTCGGGCTGGAAGCTGAAGAAGGGATCGAGTCCGCCCGTGATGACGACATCGAGGTCCAGAAAGAGCCAGTCGCCCTCAAGGCCGAAGAGATGCTCGCGTTCGCGGTAGAGTGTCAGCTTGCGCCAGCCAGTGTTCTTGCGGCGGCCCTCAATGGGGATCTCTGGACAAGGGTAATGCTCGATTTCCGGGAGCAAACCGGAAGGATCGTCCGTTAAGCAGACGAAGCGCAAGGGACCGCTGCACTGGGCGGCGACCATCTGATAGAGTTTATTGACGTAATCGGCCCCATACAAAGTCCCCCATTTCATGCAGAGGACCTGTTTCATGTCGGTCATCTGGCCTCCTGTCGCGCGGCGATCGCTTCTTCATACAAAGCGAGCAGCTGCGGGATTACCGCGTCTTCATGGTAGCGTTCGCGATAGCGTTTGAGCGCCCGGCGCGCGCGCTCATGCCGCTGCTGAGGATCACGCAACGCGCGTGCGATCGTTCGGGCGAGATCCTCGGCATCATTGACAGCGCACATCCAAGCGGTCTCCTCGTCGAGGATCTCGAGCGGTCCCTGGGTGCGCGTCGAGACGATCGGCACGCCGCAGGCCATCGCCTCAAGCACGACGATGCCAAAGGGTTCATCGCGCGAGGGTAGGATGAAGAGATCCGCTGGCGCGAGAAACTGCGGCACGTCCTCGACCCAACCAACGAACGTGACAGCTTCGTTCAAACCCAGTTCGGCAACCTGCGCCTTAAGGGCCGCTTCTTCCTCCCCTGCTCCGCCGAGCCGAAGGCGAAGCTGTGGAAAGCTTGGTCGCAGTTGGGCAAATGCCTGCAATAGAAGGTCGAAGCCTTTTTTGTGCACGAAGCGCCCATAGCTTGCGAGATCGATCGGTTCGGCTGCAGGTTCAGGTACTTTCCTCGCGCAGAGAAGTGTCGAAAAGTTGGGAATGACACGGATACGCTCTTCCGGCACCCTTTTTTCCCGCAGATAGCGCCGTTGGCTGTCCGTCGTGACGTTGAACCAGTCGATATTGCCGTAATATTTCAAGTTGACGTAATTGTGCAGTTTTGTGACGACCGGTTTGCCAAGGGCATGGGCCGCGCGACCAGCGAGCTTTGCTGCGCGCGCAAGTGAACATGCACGATCTGAGGTGCAAAGCGACGCAACGCTCGATGAATGGCCCAGCTTGCCAGAGGATCCCAGGTGCCCAGCACGCGGATCGGGGCGAGTTCGAGGTTGGGTATCCCCCGCAGGCGGCGCTCGGCTTCGGAACCTCTGTGACAGATGGCCTGCACTGCATGGCCGCGGCGGGCAAGCGCGGTACACAGATCGACGAAATAGCGTTCGGCACCGCCGAAGCCCTTGCTGAGCATCACCTGGCTGACTTTCACAGCCCCTCCTGGCGCAGGGTTTTCGCTGCCTCGATCGCTCATGTGCCCCAACGCACTGGCTCGCTTGGAAAGGCGAGCTCATGGCGCGAGCGCGATTCAGGACGGACATAATTAATGATCAGGGTGCGCCGGATACCTCGGATCGGACGGTGCTCGAAGCCATGCCAAGTATTGGCAGCCGGGATGAAAATAAGGCCAGTATTGAAAGCCCCCGATGCGCGTTTCACCAGTTTGCCATGCGCATCGAAGATGTCGGTTCCCCAGTGTTCCGCATCTGGATGCTCGGAGAGGTAGACGAGCATCGTGAACATCTTCGCCCCGATGTCGGTGTGCGGTTCAAGCCAGAAGCCATCGGTATCGAGGCAGTATTCAATGCGCAAGAAACCTCCTTCCAGCGAGCATCCGCATTGTGCTTCAAGCGCTGCGACCGTGGCTTGCTCTTGAAAACTGCGAGCCAGATCATCTAGTACAGGAAAACGCGCCCGGTTTTCCTCGGAGGCAAAAATGCGTTTGTCGTTGATCGTTTCTCGCCGTCCCTGAATGTCTCCCGGCGCCGGGGGAGTAAGAGGAAGCTCAGCGAGTGCCTTGCCCGTTTGAAGTGGCAAGACATCGCGTAAGATCCAATGGGGATAGGGGTTGTCCTCCCTATGGGCTGCCGCAAGAGCGCGGCGGACGTGATCAGCCATCATCATGAACTCCTGGAACACGGGCGACGGAAGAGAACGTAACCGTACCCATCCTACCCATCACTACATCATACCACGATTTTTGTTTTTGGCTTGAGCGCCTATTGCTGCAACGAGGTTCTTCAAGACACTCACAGACGGCCCTCGGCGGCCTCGGCGGGAAGGACGTGCTTGACGTCATAGAGCACGCCGTCGGGCTGCAACCAGGACCGCAGCTTCTGTGTCCCCCATTCGCGAAATTGGCGGTGCGGGACGGTGAGCACGATTGCGTCATAGGATGCGAGCGGTGGTTCGGCCACGAGTTCAATGCCGTACGTTTGGCGCGCCTCATCGGGATCTGCCCATGGATCGCAGACGTCTACCTCCATGCCGTAATCTTTGAGTTCGGCGATCACATCAACGACGCGACTGTTTCTCAGGTCGGGGCAGTTTTCCTTGAAGGTGAGCCCGAGGATGAGCGCGCGGGCGCCTTCGACGGGTCGGCGGCGTTTGATGAGGAGCTTGACCACGCGCCCGGCGACGTAGGCGCCCATGGCGTCGTTGAGCCGGCGCCCGGCGAGGATGATCTCGGGGTGGTGTCCGACTTCCTGCGCCTTGTGCGTGAGGTAGTAGGGGTCGACGCCGATGCAGTGTCCACCGACCAGACCAGGGCGAAACGGCAGGAAGTTCCACTTGGTGCCGGCCGCTTCCAGCACGGCCTGGGTGTCGATGCCGAGCCGGTTGAAGAGGATGGCGAGTTCGTTGATCAGCGCGATGTTGACGTCGCGCTGGGTGTTTTCGATCACCTTGGCGGCTTCGGCCACGCGAATGCTGGGGGCTTGGTGCGTGCCGGCGGTGATGATCTCGCGGTAGAGGGCGTCGACCCGTTCGGCGGCCTCGGGCGTGGAGCCGGAGGTGACTTTCTTGATGGTGGGCAGGCGGTGCTCGGGGTCGCCGGGGTTGATGCGCTCGGGGCTGTAGCCGACGGTGAAGTCGCGGTTGAAAACGAGGCCGGAGGTGCGCTCCAGCACCGGCACGCAGTCTTCTTCGGTGCAGCCGGGATAGACGGTGGATTCATAGATGACGAGATCGCCCGGCTTGAGCGCTTTGCCCACCGTTTCACTGGCGGCGAGCAACGCGGTGAGATCGGGGCGCTTGTGCCGGTCGATGGGGGTGGGCACCGTGACGATGAAGACGGTGCAGCGCGCTAGCTCCGCCGGATCGTCGGTGAAGCGGAGGTGACGGGCGGCGGCGAGCTCTTCGGCGGAGACTTCGCGCGTGCGGTCGAGCCCGCGGCGCAGTTCTTCGATGCGGGTGCGCTTGAGGTCGAATCCGACCACCGGGCGGCGCTTGCCGAATTCGACGGCCAGCGGCAGGCCGACGTAGCCGAGGCCGATGAGGGCAATTGTATCGTGATTCTGACCCATCATTTTCCTTTGCTCCTGAACCGTCCGGCGGAGCGTTGAGCGGGTAATGTCTTCAGGGTGTCCGCCTCGCTCATATTTGCTGCGCGGCCAGTCGATGATACACCGCCAGCGTTCCTTGGCACATGGCGGAGAGCGTGTATTCTGCCGGCAGGTCGGCGGGTGCAGGGAAGGGCTCGGCGAGCATCCGTTCGGACGTCGTCACCAGGGCGGCGAAATTCCCCGGAGGCACTGCTCCTATGGGGAAAAGGCTCGAGAGCTGCTCGCCTATGCCACCATGCGCATAGCCGATCACGGGGCGTCCAAGCGCGAGAGTTTCGAGGGTGGTGCGGCCGAAGGATTCAGGCTGACGCGACAGGGAATAGACGATCGCCGAGGCCGCGAGGATCTCGCGCAGGTCACTGCGGTGCCCCGTGAAGGTGACATGCTGTGCCAGTCCTAGCACCTGCACCTGGTGTCGCAGCGCTGCGGCATAGGCGGTACGCCGTGCATCTTCCCCTCCGACGATGAGGCCGTGGATGTCGGGGAATCGCTCGCGCAGGGTGGCGATGAGCTCGAGAAAGGTCTCGTGCCCCTTGAGTCGCGTGAGCCGCGCCGGCAGCGTGAGCCAGCGCTTGCCTTGCGTCTGCGGGAATTGCTCGTACCAGTGTGCAAACCACTCCGCGGACGGCTGGTAGCCACGGGGGTAGTGCGCTGGGTCAATGCCGCGGGGGATGACGTGGATGCGCTCGGGCGGTACGTCCGGGTAGTGCTGCAGCAGGTAGTCGCGGATGCTGTTCGAGACCGCGATCACCGCCTCGCCCCGGGTCATCACGGCGCTGTATCGTCCGACACGATAAAAACCATGGACAGTGGTCACCAATCGAGGGCGTTCCTCCGGGCGCATCCCTCGCCAGGCCAGATAGCCCACCCAGGCGGGCATGCGCGAGCGCAGGTGTAGGATATCGACGTGCTCGGCGCACAGCAGCGCTCTGAGCCGCCGCACGTAGCGCAGCAGCGTCCAAGGCGATTTTCGTCCCACGTCCCAGGTGAAGTGCTCGCTGCCGCCGCGTACGAGTGGCTCGACGAGCCTCCCGCCCCCGGAAATGACGATGGAGCGGTGCCCGGCTTCGACGAGCGCCTGAGCGATCTCGAGCGTGCCGCGTTCCACACCTCCAGCCTGTAGCGCTGGCAGCATCTGCACTACGGTTAGACGTCGACTCATGTTCGATTGAACCACCGAAGCATGCTCCCCCAGGGCTCGAGGTCGATGCGCGTGGATTGGGCACAACCGAAGTCGAGGGCGAGCCAACGCTCGCGCGGCAACCCGAGCAGGTGCCCGGCGAGCACACGCAAGGGGCCACCGTGGGCGACGATCACGATTGCCTCCTCGTCCTGGTGGCGTTCGCGCGTCTCCTGCCACCATTCGAGCACGCGCATGGCCATTTCGGCGGCCGACTCACCTCCCGGCGGCTGAAAACCGAAGGGGTTTTTCGCCCAGAGTTCCAGGGCTTCGCCCAGCGACTCGAACGGCTGCAGCTCCCATTGGCCGAAGTGCATTTCCTTGAGACGCTCGTCGAGGATGGGCTGTCCCAGGGCCTGGGCCAGCGCGTGTGCTCGGCCCGAAGGGCTGGAGAAGAGGCGAAAGCGCTCGGGCAGCCACGGGGACAGGCGCTCGGCGGCTTCCTCTGCGGGTTCGGCGAGCGGCACGTCGCTGTGGCCGTAGCACAAGCCCGGGTCGACGGCCACGCGCGGATGTCGGATCAGATGAATTTCCATGCAGCCAAGATTCCTAGCAAAAAGGTGATTTCGCCCGTTTGTTGGACGGCACCGAGCACGTCGCCGGTGTAGCCGCCCAGCCGGTGGGCGCACAGCCGGGTCCATGCGGCGGCGGCGGCCGCGGCAGCGACAAGCCCCGCGAGCGCGACCGGCGGCGGGAGACAGGTGAGCGGCGCGAGTACCCCGGCCGTGGCGACGAGCTTCGCCGCGTAGTCCAGCTCTTCAACCAGCGGTTTGGCGCGGCTCGTGGTGTCTTCGGCGCGCCCATAGGGCAACACCAGCATGGGGAATAGCACGGCGCCGCGCGAGACCGCATGCGCCGCCATGAGCGCAGCGAACAGCGATCCCGCTCCGAGCTCGCTGGCGAGCGCGGCGGTGAGCGCCACGCGCGCCCCCAGTGCCAGGATGAGGGCGGTGGCCCCGTAATTGCCCAGCCGTGCGTCCTTCATGATGGCGAGGATGTGCATTCTATCCCAGCCGGCACCGAAGCCGTCGACGGCATCGCTCAGGCCATCCTCGTGCATGGCCCCGGTGAGCAGGACCACGAACGCCACGGCGAGCACCGCGGCGACGGTCGGCGGCCACAGCCAGAGCGCCAACGACAACACCGCGGCCTCGAGGAGACCGACGACGAGTCCCGCCCAGGGGAAAAAGCCGATGGCACCGCTCTGATGGAACGGTACTTGGGGCAAGTCGCGCGGCAGCGGCAGCCGGGTGAAGAACTGCAGCGCCGCGACGAACCGCCAGAAAAGGGTACGGATCATGGTGGAGCGCGCAGGCGTGGTCGTGCCACCGCTTCAGCTGCCCGAGGCCACGCCGGCCGCGGAGAAACTGGCCATCTCGCGCAGGAAGGCGGCGGCGGAGACGACGAGCGGATAGGCGAGCGCCGCGCCGGTACCCTCGCCCAGGCGCAGGTCGAGTTCGAGGAGCGCTTCGGCGCCGAGGTGTGCGAGCTGCAGGCGGTGCCCCGGCTCCTGCGAGCGGTGCGAGAAGATGCAGTAGTCGAGCACGGCCGGTTCCAGGGCATGGGCGACGAGGAGCGCGGCGGTGACGATGAAGCCGTCGACGAGGATGACGAGACGGCGTTCGGCCGCGGCGAGCATCGCCCCGGCGATCTGGCCGATCTCGAGTCCGCCGTATTCGGCGAGCACGTCGATCGGATCGGCGGGTACGCCGCCGCGCGCGAGCGCCGTCTCGAGCAGCTGGCGTTTCTTCGCCAGTCCCTCGTCGTCGAGCCCCGTGCCGCGGCCAGTGATTGCCGCGAGCGGGGCGCCGGTGAAGCAGTGGGTGAGCAGCGTCGCCGAAGCCGTGTTGCCGATGCCCATCTCGCCCAGCAGCAGGCAGTCGGTCTCGGGTGCCAGGCGGCGCACCAGCTCGGCGCCGGTGGCGAGGCAGCGCACGGCCAATTCCCGGCCGAGCGCGGGCGCCTGGAGATAGTCGTTGCTGCCGAAAGCGAGTTTGGCGTCGATCAGGCCGGGGTGCGGCGCGAACACGTGATCCACGCCGGCGTCGACCACGGCGAGCGGGATGCCGTGCTGCCGGCAGAAGACGTTGATCGCCGCCCCGCCGGCGAGGAAGTTTTCCACCATCTGCCAGGTGACTTCGCGCGGGAAGGCCGAGATGCCGGGCCGGTGCGTGGCGCCGTGATCGGCGGCGAAGACGAGTGCCTGCGGGCGTTCCAGATGGGGGTCGAGGCGGCGTTGGATGAGACCCAAACGCAGCGCCGTGGTCTCGAGCCGCCCCAGCGCACCACGCGGCTTGGTCTTGTCGTCGATGGCGCGCTGCAGCCGGGCGGCGAGTTCCGGATCGTGCGTCGGTGTGAGGGAGAATTCGAGCATGGGGCGGAAAGGTCGTGGGCGAAAGCCCGCATTGTACGCAAACGCGATCGCGGGGGAAACGCCGTGCGCCGTGCATGAACGCTCATTTGAGCTGCAGCGGCAGTCCGGCAACGACGAAGCTCACGGCGGCGGCACGCGCGGCGACGTCTTGATTGAGCCGCCCGGCCTCGTCGCGAAAGCGCCGCCCGAGTGCGGTTTCTGGCACCAGCCCCAGGCCGACTTCGTTGGCAACCAGCACGAGCGGACCGGGCGGATCGGCCACGAGTTCGAGCAGCGCCGCGCGCTCGGCGGCGAATTCGGTCGGCGTTCGGCGCGGCGGTTCGTCGAGGCAGGCGAGCAGCCAGTTCGACAGCCACAGCGTGAGGCAATCGACGAGGACGAAGCGATCGGGGGCGGCATGGGCGCGCAGGGCGGCGGCGAGCGCGAAGGGGGTCTCCACCGTCAGCCAATGGGCGGGGCGCTCCTGCCGATGGCGGGCGATGCGCTCGGCCATTTCGCCATCGCGGGCTTCGCCCGTGACGATCACCGTCACCGGCAGACCGCTGTCTTCGGCCAGCCGTTGCGCCAGGGCGCTCTTGCCGCTGCGGGCGCCGCCGAGCAGGAAGTGGGTGCTCATATAGGTACGGGTTCGGAACCTGAAACCGCCTATTATAGAGACCCTGGACGAACCGGTTTGGAGAACATGGTCGTGGAGGAACTCGAACGCTGGGTCGATCGGCGCGTGGCCTCACCCAACTGCGACGATCGTCCGCCGGGGACGGTGATTCGCCTGGTGGTACTGCACGCGATCAGCCTGCCGCCGGAAGTCTTCGGCGGCGATGCGGTCGAGCGGCTCTTCACCAACACCCTCGATCCGGCCACTCATCCCTCCTTTGCATCGCTCGAGGGGCTGCGCGTGTCGGCACACTACTTCATCCGGCGCGACGGCGAAACGATCGAATTCGTTCCTCCGCAGCGCCGTGCCTGGCATGCCGGCCTCTCCTGGTGGGAAGGGCGGGAGCGCTGCAACGATTTCTCCGTGGGCATCGAACTCGAAGGCTCCGATCGGCAGCCTTTCACGCCGGCGCAGTACGAACGAACGGGGGCGCTCGTTGCCGCATTGATAAGAAGATATCCCGGGATCGACGCGATTGCAGGCCATTGTCATATATCTCCGGGTCGTAAGACCGACCCCGGGCCTTTCTTCGATTGGTATCGTTTTGCGTCTTCCTTGCCCGCGCCGCTCGCTGCGCGCTCGAGGATCGCCGGTCTCTTTTCGGGGCGTTTTCTTCCTCGACCGCTGTCGTAAGAATGCAACAGGGTCGGGGGGAGTTTGCGTCTCGATGGGCCAAGTCCTTGGCTTGTCGAGTTTTTTACGCTATTCTCCAAATTCCTCAATGATCGTTTCTCATCTTTTCTCTGCGGCGGCCTTGCTGCCGTCGCTCAATTCAGCCGCGTTCCGGCTGGTCTGTATGCTTTCGGGGTCGCTTTCGCCTTTGCCGCGTGTGCGGTGAAATTTCTCTCGTCCAGGCGAAGGCATCCGAATCAAGAAGGAGGTCGATGTCATGACCGACGAACGGCGTCATGATGATTCGCTAGAGCCGTCCCGCAAGACGGCGCCAGGGCGTACGGTGTCCACCGTGCTGTTGTTGCTCGCCATCGGTTTCGGTATCTTGGGTCTGGCCGTGGTCTCCGATGCAGGAGTGGCGGCCATGCCTTCCTCGGTCACGGCGTTCCTGTCTTTGTCGCAAGACGAGGACGGCGAGGAATCTTCGGGGGGGGACGTGCTTCGTGCCTCGAGCCCCATGGATGCCGTGGTCGAGCGTGCCGCAGAAGTACAGCCGCAAACCCCTGCCCCGGCGGTGAGCGGCAAGCAGAAAGTGGAGGCGCGCAAACCTTCTTCGGCGGGTTTGTCCTCGGCAGATTCAGTGCATGCCCATTTGGGGATTCAGGCGCTCAGCCCCGAGTTGCGCCGGCTGCGTGATCATGTGGCGCGTCGGTATCGGGTGGCTTCCGGGATGCTCACGCCGCTCTTTCTGGCCGTCGAGGAAGAATCGCGTCGGCGAGGGATCGATCCAACGCTGGTGGTGGCGATCATCGCCATCGAATCCGGATTCAACCCCTTCGCCGAAAGCGCTGCCGGTGCTCAGGGTTTGATGCAAGTGATCCCGAAATGGCACGGCGACAAGATCGCCGCCCGTCTCGATCGGGAAGTGCATGCGCGCGCGTTGTTCGATCCGGTGCTCAACGTAATGGTGGGCATCGACGTTTTGGTGGAGGCCATCGAACGGCATGGGGATCTGGAAACTGCCTTGCAGGCCTACAATGGGGCCATCGATGATCCCGATAGGCGCTATGCTCGGCGGGTTTTGTCGATGAAGCGCAGTCTGGAGCAGATCGCCAACCATCAGCAGCGGGGCTGACTCCCCGGCGCAGGGCGGCTGCAGTGTGCCGAGGTCAATCGTTGCGCCTGCTGGCGGGGCAGAGAGTGGTTGGGGGCGTCCTGAGCGAGATGTGCGACGCCTCACGATCCTTCACGATGATGAGCCCAGGGGGTGTTCGCGCCAGGGAACGCTTCGCCCGGCACTCGCGTGGCGGCTCATTCGAGGCGTGCATCCGTCGTTGCGATCAGGGTAGCACCTTTGCCAGCCGTTCGATGGCGGCGGCGATGCGCGCCTGGGTGGTGGTATAGGCAAAGCGCAAAAACTGCTCGGCACGATGCTCGCCGAAGTCCCGCCCGGGCGTGACGGCCACATGCGCTTCCTCGATGAATCGCTGCGCGAGTCGATCGGCCGTCTCTCCCAAGGCCGAGACGTCGGCGTAGGCATAGAAGGCGCCGGTGGGTTCGGCCGGCACGTTCAGGCCCAGGGTATCGAGTCCGCGCAGCAGCAGCGTACGCCGTTGGGCGAACTCGTGGCGTCGCCGTTCCAATTCTTCCCGGGTCTGCGGCAGGAAAGCGGCGAGCGCCGCGTGCTGGGCCACCGTTGAGGGCGAGATGAAGAGGTGCTGGGCGAGCTTTTCCGCCTCGCGCACCCAATCGGCATCGGGTAGCACCAGCCAGCCGAGGCGCCAGCCGGTCATGCCGAAATACTTGGAGAAACTGTTGACGACGAGTACGTCGTGCCGGCGCGAGAGGATGGTACGCATCTCCTCGCCGTACGTGAGCCCCTGGTAAATCTCGTCGACGAGCGTGATCACGCCGCGTGCGGCGGCCGCCTCGGCGATCGCCTCGATCTCCTCGAGCGAGAGCAGGGTGCCGGTGGGATTGGCCGGTGAGGCGAGCATCACGCCGCGGGTGCGCGGCCCGCAGGCCGCGGCGATCATCGTCGCCGTGGGCTGGAAGGCCGTCTCGGGGCCCACCGGCAGCAGCCGCACCCGCCCCTCGAAGGTGCGCACGAGGTGGCGGTTGCACGGGTAGGAAGGGTCGGGCAGCAGCCACTCGTCGCCGGGATCGGTGGTGATACCCAGCGCCAGCACCAGGGCGCCAGAAGCGCCCGCGGTGACGACGATGCGCTCGGGGGCGACGTCGGCTCCCAATCGCTCGGCGTAGAAGGCGGAGATCGCCTCGCGCAGCGCCGGCAGACCCAGCGCCGGCGTATAGGCCACGCGCCCGGCCGCGAGGAAGCGCCGGGCCGCGTCCAGCACCGGTGCGGGCGTGGGAAAGTCGGGCTCTCCCACTTCCATGTGGATGACGTCGCAGCCGGCACGTTCGAGCTCGGAGGCGCGGCGCAGCAGCTCCATCACGTGAAACGGAGCGATCTCGCCCATGCGGGCGGCGAACCTCGGGGTCATCGCCGCGCTCCTTCGTCGGTCAGTCTTCGTGCAGCATCAGTTCGAAGAGCTCGCGCTTGAGCACCAGCTCGCGCGGCAGGCGCTCGCCGAGCTTGTCGAACCATTCCTTGTGCTCGGAGAGTTCTTTGCGCCAGGCTTCGACGTCGACGCGGGTCAGCGCCTCGAACTCTTCACGGGTGATGTCGAGCCCCGTCCAGTCGATGTCTTCGAACCGCGGCATCCAGCCGAGCGGCGTCTCCTTGGCACCGACTCGCCCTTGGCAGCGATCGACGATCCACTTGAGTACGCGCATGTTCTCGCCGAATCCGGGCCACATGAAGCGGCCGTTTTCGTCCAGGCGGAACCAGTTCACGCAGAAGATGCGTGGCGGATGTTCGACCACGCGGCCCATGCGCAGCCAATGGTTGAAGTAGTCGCCCATGTGGTAGCCGCAGAAAGGCAGCATGGCGAAGGGGTCGCGGCGCACCACGCCCTCTTTGCCGGTGGCCGCCGCCGTGGTCTCCGACCCCAGGGTCGCAGCCATGTACACCCCATAGCCCCAGTTGAAGGCTTCGTAGACGAGGGGCACGGTGGTGGCGCGCCGCCCGCCGAAGATGAAGGCGGAGATGGGCACGCCTTCGGGGTTCTCCCATTCGGGGTCGATCGAGGGGCACTGGCTCGCGGGGGCGGTGAAGCGGGCGTTGGGGTGCGCGGCCTTGCGCCCGGTCTCGCGGGCGATCTCGGGCGTCCAGTCGCGCCCTTGCCAGTCGAGGCAGTGCGCCGGCGGCTCGCACATGCCTTCCCACCACACGTCGCCGTCGTCAGTGAGCGCGACGTTGGTGAAGATCACGTTAGAGTGCAGCGTGGCCATGGCGTTGGGGTTGGTCTTCACGCCGGTGCCGGGCGCGACGCCGAAGAAGCCCGCCTCGGGGTTGATGGCACGAAACTTGCCGTCGGGACCGGGCTTGATCCAGGCGATGTCGTCGCCCACCGTGGTGACCTTCCAGCCGTCGAAACGCTTGGGCGGGATGAGCATGGCGAAGTTGGTCTTGCCGCAGGCCGAGGGGAAGGCGGCGGCCACGTAGGTCTTCTCGCCCTGCGGGGATTCGACGCCGAGAATGAGCATGTGCTCGGCAAGCCAGCCCTCGTCGCGCGCCATGGTCGAGGCGATGCGCAGCGCGAAGCACTTCTTGCCAAGCAGTGCATTGCCGCCGTAGCCCGAACCGAAAGACCAGATCTCGCGGGTCTCGGGGAAGTGCACGATGTACTTGGTGTGGTTGCACGGCCAGCGCACGTCCTTTTGGCCCGGCGCGAGCGGCGCGCCCACCGAATGCACGGCCGGCACGAAGAAGCCGTTCTCGCCCAGCACGTCGTAGACGGCTTTGCCCATGCGCGTCATGATGCGCATGTTGGCCACCACGTAGGGGCTGTCGGAGAGTTCCACGCCGATGTGCGCGATCGGGCTGCCCAGCGGCCCCATGGAGAAGGGGATGACGTAGAGGGTGCGCCCGTGCATGCAACCCCGGAAAAGCCCCGTGAGCGTGGCGCGCATCTTCGCCGGATCTTCCCAGTTGTTGGTGGGGCCGGCATCGTCCGGGTCCTGGGTGCAGATGAAGGTGCGGTCTTCCACGCGGGCGACGTCGGAGGGGTCGGACCAGGCGAGGTAGGAATTGGGGCGTTTCTCGGGGTTGAGCCGGATCAGCGTGCCGGATTCGACCATCTCTTGGCACAGGCGGTCGTATTCTTCCTGCGAGCCGTCGCACCAATGGATTCGGTCGGGTTCGGTGAGCTCGGCGATGTCGGCCACCCAGCGCTTGAGCCCTTCGTGGCGCACGTAGGCAGGCGCCGAGTCGAGCGCCATGCGGCGGAAACGATTGTCGGTCATGGACTTCCTCACGGGTGATGCAGTAAAAAAGCCGGTGGCGTCGCGGCCCGCGGGCGGCGGCGAGGCCATAATTATCGCACGAGTCGATGACGGGGATACTGACCGGCAGCGTATTCATGCCGGCGAATGGCTCGTCTTCCGTCACAAACTGTTATATTTGGCGGATCGTCAGTCGCTCGATCTGCGTCGGGAGGGTGTCATGCTGCGCCGGTTCGTTCAGGGAGGGATCCTTGCGATCCTGTTGGTGGTGTCGTGGGCGCAGGCGGCCGAGCCGCCGCTCAAGTCCGAATCTTTCCTCGTGGCGGATGCGCGCTCGCTCGAGCGCATCGCCCTGCGCGGTGACCCGGCCGAACCCATGCCGATCGCCTCGATCACCAAGTTGATGACGGCCATGGTGGTGCTCGAGAGCCGTCTGCCGCTCGACGAGGAGATCAGCATCGGCAAGGAGGACGTCGATACCATCAAAGGGACCCGCTCGCGTTTGCGGATCGGAGCTCGCCTCACCCGCCGCGAGGCGTTGCTCTTGGCGCTCATGGCTTCCGAGAACCGCGCGGCCATGGCGCTGTCACGCCATTATCCCGGTGGGCGCCCGGCGTTTCTTCGAGCGATGAACGTCAAGGCGCGCATGTTGGGGATGCATCATTCCCGTTTCGTCGATCCGGCGGGGTTGAGTCCCGACAACGTGGCTTCCATGCAGGATCTGGTGAAAATGGTGCGCGCCGCGAACGAGTATCCTTTGATTCGCGACTTTTCCACCAGGGAACGGGCCGAGGTGCTCGTTGGCCGCCAGCGCGTGAGCTTTGGCACGACCAACCGTTTGGTGGGACGCGACGATTGGCGAATCTCTTTGCAGAAAACGGGCTACATCAGTGAAGCTGGCCGCTGCCTGGTGATGCTCAGCGAGCTCTCGGATCGGCCGGTGATCATCGTGTTGATGAACAGTCAGGGCAAGCTCACGCGCGTGGCCGATGCGCAGCGGCTGCGACGCTGGATGGAGGCGGGCGGCGCCGTCGCCGGGTCGGGGCTGGCAGCGCGCAGCGGTTGAGCACGAATGAGGCGTAGCACGGAAACCATCGTGCGGTTTGCCGGAGCGCGCGTCCGGCGCACGCGATGCCCGATCCATGAATCGATGGGCGAGCATCCGAGCGCCGGAGAACGCTGCCGCGTGCAGCCGGTCATTCGAGGCGCCCGCAGGGCGCTCCGGAGTCAGGGTAACGCCTTTTCTCTGATCGCATCGAGGGGTTCGCGCGTGCGGGGGCCGTGCCCGAGCGCGCGCGAGATCGCCTCCGCGGTCCGCCGGATCGGCTCGGCCAGTGTCGGGTTGTAGCGCTCGGTCGGCGTGGAGAGTGAAAGCCCTGCCACGAGCGTGCCATCTTCATCCCGTATGCCGGCTGCAATGCAGCGCACCCCTACTTCTTGCTCGTCGAGGTCGTAGGCGAGCGCTTCACGGCGCACGCGTTCGAGCTCCTCGTACAGCCGCATCGGATCGGTGATCGAGCGCGGCGTCATGGGGGCGAGTCCCGTGCGGGCGACGTAGCGCTCGACCTCGGCTCGCGGCTCCTCGGCGAGGAAGAGCTTGCCGGTGGCGGTGGTGTGTAGCGGCGCCCGGGAGCCGACGATGTGGACCACCCGAACCGCAGAGCGCCCTCCGCTCGTGCGTTCGATATAGACGATGTGATCGCCGTCGCGGATGCCCAGATTGACGCTTTCGCCGGTGGCGCGATGGAGTTGCCGTAGCCACGGGTGGGCGACCTCGCGCAAGGAAAGGCGTTCCTTGACCAGTGCGCCCAGCTCGAGCAGCCTAATGCCCAGGCGATAGGCCCCGCCTTCGACCCGTTCGACGAACCCGGCGGCCGTCATGGCCGAAAGGATGCGGTGCGCGGTGGAGGGGTGAAGCCCCGCTTGGTTCGCGAGCACCTTCAGCGGCAGCGAATCGGGATGCCGTGCCAATACGTCGAGCAAAGTGACGAGCCGATCGATCACTTGGATCGAACTTTTGTTCTCGGCGGGCGTTGGGGCGGGGGCTGCAGGAGGATGTTGTATCATCGGGTCGATCGTCGGAATCGAGCGCATAGTATAGCTCGATTTTTCGTATCGTGAAATGAGGAGGGAGGCAATGAGCGCAAGTGCAATCGTCGCTTTGCCGCTGCTGGGCGCGATCCTGCCGCCACTCTTTGCACGGGCAGGGCGCACGCCAGCGCTGCTCGCGGCTCTGGCGCCGAGTGTGGTGGCGCTCCTATTGTTGTGGGGGCAGGCGGCGTCGGTGTTTTCCGGCGTACCAGAGGAAGTGTATGTCCCTTGGGTGCCCGCGCTCGGCCTGGAATGGGCTTTGCGTATCGATGGTCTGGGTTTTTTCTTCGCTTCCCTGATCCTGGCGATCGGCATCCTGATTTTCATCTATAGTCGCGGCTATCTTGCCGGCAACGAACCCATCGGGACGTTTTATGCGTATCTCCTTCTTTTCCAAGGGGCGATGCTGGGGGTGGTGCTGGCCGACAATCTGCTCCTGTTGCTGGTGTTCTGGGAGCTCACCAGCCTTTCTTCGTTTCTCCTGATCGGATTTTGGTGTCATCTGCCCGACGGTCGGCGCGGGGCACGGCTTGCACTGGCGATCACCGGGGCAGGGGGGCTCGCGCTGCTCGCCGGCCTGATCCTACTCGGAGAGGTCGCCGGTACGTATCGCCTCTCCGAACTCGCGGCGCGGCAAGAGCTCATTCTCGCCTCGCCCTTGGCGCCGGCGATACTTACGTTGATTCTGCTGGGCGCCTTTACCAAGAGCGCGCAGTTTCCCTTCCACTTCTGGCTGCCGCACGCGATGGCCGCGCCCACGCCGGTTTCGGCCTATCTGCATTCGGCCACCATGGTGAAGGCGGGGTTGTATCTGCTCGCGCGCGTGTGGCCGGTGTTCGGTCAAACCGACGCCTGGGTCGTCTGGGTGACTGGGGTCGGGGCGGCGACGATGCTTCTGGGTGCGACGATCGCGCTCTTCAAGGACGACCTGAAGGCACTGCTGGCATATTCGACGGTGAGCCATCTTGGTCTGGTGACGATGTTGCTGGGCTTGGGAACGCCCACGGCGGTGTTCGCGGCCATGCTGCACGTGCTGATGCACGCGACGTTCAAGGCGGCGCTCTTCATGAACACGGGCATCGTCGATCATGAAACGGGCCTGCGCGATTTGCGTCGCCTCTCGGGCTTGGCCAAGGTCATGCCCCTGACGGCGGGATTGGGGACGCTGGCGGCCTTGTCGATGGCCGGTGTGCCGCCGTTGAATGGTTTCGTTTCCAAGGAGGCGATGCTCGTCGAAGTGCTGGCGGCGCGCTGGGGAGGCGGTTGGCCGTTGTGGGGGCTCGTCGGCTTGGCGGCGATCCTCTCCGCGGCTTATGCATTCCGGTATTTTTCGGCGCTCTTCTTCGGGCCGTTGCGCCTGCCGGAGGGGAGGATCCCACACGATCCGCCGGCACTCCTGTGGGGACCTCCCTTGGTTTTGGTCGTGGCAGTGGTGGTGTTGGGGCTGTGGCCGAGCCTCGCCGAGCCCTTGCTCGCCGCGGCAAGCGCGGCGGCGGTGGGCGCGCACGCGCCGTGGCCGGAACTCGCGCTATGGCATGGGTTCGGCGCGCCGCTCGTGGTCTCCGCCGTGGCTTTCGTCATCGGCGCGGCCATGGTGTGGCACTATCGAGCGCTGTCGGGCCGGGTGCTTGCCTGGGCTTTGCCGTTCGATGGGCGTAGAGCGTTCTTCTCGGCGCAGGAATGGCTGGTGCGCGGGGCGCATCGCCTCATCGCCCGGGTGCACTCGGGTGTACTGGGGCGCTACGTGCTGCTGCTCGCCGTGGTGAGCCTTGCCGCGCTCGCGCTCGGTTGGGGCATGGGAGAGGGGTGGCGGCCGCAGCGTGCGCCGACGCCCATGAACGGCCTCGGTCTGATCTTCGCCGGGGTCGGTCTCGCCGCGATCGGTCTCGTGGTGCGCTGGCATCACAAGCGGCTGCGAGCAGTATTGCTCACGGGGGCGGTGGGGCTCGTCGTTTCGCTGGCTTTCCTGCATGCTTCGGCGCCGGACCTGGCGCTCACCCAGATTTCGGTCGAGGCGGTGACGACGGTTTTGCTGCTGCTCATGCTGTTCTTCCTTCCTCAGCACGATACCGAGCCCGTGGCCAAGCCGCGGGGTGCGGCGGCCGCCTCCATCCTCATCGGCGCGGTGGTGGGCTTGCTCGCCTGGGTGATGATGCGTAATGACGGGCCTAACCTGGCCGATTACTTCTGGAGCCGTTCGGTATCGGAAGGGGGGGGGAGCAACGTGGTCAACGTGATCCTCGTCGATTTCCGCGGTTACGATACGTTCGGCGAAATTACGGTTCTGGGCATCGCCGCCTTGGTGATCTACGCGCTTTTGCAGGGCATGCAGGAGGGGGTGGCACGGGAGCATCTCCACGCCTGGCGTTTCCCGTTCGCTTTGTCCCCGACGCGCCATCCGCTGCCGTTTGCCGTGACGGCGCGGGTGATGCTACCTTTCCTGCTCATGGCCGTTTTCTATATCTTTTTCCGCGGGCACAATGCCCCTGGCGGTGGCTTCATCGCCGCTTTGCTTTTGGCCCTTGCATTCTTGATCCAGTACATGGCCAGTGGCCTGTCATGGACGATGCATCGCATGCGCCTCGATGCGCACGTCTGGATCGGCACCGGGCTTCTCGTGGCCGGGGCGACCGGGATGGCGGCGATGGGTTTGGGCGCGCCATTTCTACGCAGTGCCCACGGCGAGGTGCATATCCCAGGCATCGGACCGGTGCCGTTGGCGAGCGCCATGGGGTTCGATCTGGGGGTGCTGCTGACGGTATTCGGGGCGGTGACGCTGGCTTTGGTGCAATTGGCTCATTTGGGGCAGCTCGCGGGTTTTCTGCCCAGCCGCACGCCCATGGACCCGGCTCGGCCGAAACCATCGGAAAAGGAGGGGTGAGATGGAAATTTTGTTCGCCGTGCTCATCGCAGCGCTGACGGCTGCCGGGATTTACCTGTGTTGCCTACGACAAGTCTTTCCCGTGGTGCTGGGCCTATCCCTGCTCTCCTACGCCACCAACCTCTTCCTCTTCGTTGCCGGGCGCTTGACCGTCGGCGCTCCCCCGGTCTGGGCTGAGGGGGTGACGCGCTTCGCCGATCCGCTGCCGCAGGCGTTGGTGCTCACGGCCATCGTCATTGCCTTCGGAATGACGGCGCTCCTGGTGGTGCTGGCCATCCGGGCGCGTTTCGAGTCCGGTGTGGAGCGCAGCGACGTGCCGGCGGTGACCGATCGAGTGGAGGTCGAGCGGTGAATGCGCATCTGCCGATTCTGCCCGTCCTGATTCCGGTACTGAGCGCGGCGGTGATGGTGGCGCTCTCGCGTCAGGATCTGGTGCTGGCGCGCGTGCTCTCTTTCATTGCTGCGGCAGCCCAACTCGTCGTGGCCTTGTTGCTGTTCGCGGCGACGGGAGAAGGAGAGATTCTCGTCTACCGACTCGGCGACTGGCCGGCGCCGTATGGCATCGCGCTGGTGGCCGATCGCCTCTCGGCGGCGATGGTGCTGCTCACCGCCATCCTCGGCGCGGTGTTGCTGTTGCACGCGGTCTGCGCCTGGGACCGACGCGGAAGGCACTTCCATCCGTTGTTCCAGTTTCAGCTGATGGGGATTTACGGCGCCTTTCTCACGGGGGATTTCTTCAACCTCTTCGTTTTCTTCGAGGTGATGCTGATCGCTTCCTACGGGTTGATGGTGCACGGCGGTGGTGCGGCGCGACTGACGAATGCGTTGCAGTACATGGTGGTCAACCTCATCGCTTCGTCCCTGTTCCTCTTTGCCGTCGCCCTCATCTACAACGCGGCCGGTACGCTCAATTTCGCCGATCTGGCACAACGAGTGCCGACGATTCCGTCCTCCGATCGGGGCATCCTCATGGCTGGAGGAACGTTGCTGTGCGTCGTTTTCTTGCTGAAAGCGGCGGTGGTGCCCTTGCAGTTCTGGCTGCCGGGAGCCTACGGGCATGCGCCGGGAGTGGCGGCGGCGCTCTTTGCCTTGCTCTCCAAAGTCGGTGCTTATGCGTTGCTGCGCTTTGCCCTCGTCGGCTTGGGGTGGTCGTCGCTCGCGGCGCTGGAGCCGCTCGCCTGGCTCACTCTGTTGGCTGGGGCGCTGGGCGTTCTGGCCGCACCCTCGCTGGGCGTGCTCGCCGGTTTTGCTTCCATCTCGTCGATCGGCGTGCTCTTCGTGGGGCTGGCCGGGGCGGATGCGGCGCGGCTGGGCGCCGGGCTCTACTACCTGGTCCATTCCACGCTGGCTGGGGCCGCACTCTTCGTGCTCGCCGACCTGGTGCGCTCGGTGCGGCGCGAGGAAGGCGATGCGCTGGTCGGTGGCCGGGAATTTAGCGGACGGGCGCTGCTCGGTGGGTTGTTCTTTCTCGTGGCGATCGTTACGGTGGGCTTGCCGCCGCTTTCCGGTTTCGTCGGCAAGCTTGCCGTGTTGCGCAGCATTCCAGTCACCGTGATCGAAGGGGCGGCGAGCTGGGTGTTCGTGCTCATGGCGTCTTTCCTGCTGCTGCTGGGGTTGTCGCGGGCAGGGTCACGGGTGTTCTGGAAGACGCAGAAGGATGGAGGGCAGGCATCGCACGGGCCGGCGGCGGGTGGAGTGGCTGCGCTCGCCTTGCTGCTGGCAGGGACCGTCGTCTGGGCACTCGTCGCGGGGCCGGCGCTCGCTTATTTCACCCAGGCGGCACAGGCGTTGCTCGAGCCGGGCGCTTACGTGCAGGCCGTGATGGGAGCGGGGGTGTACCGATGAGGATGCGATCGAAGTGGCGCCGCTGGGTGCCGCATCCAGCCGTGAGCTTGGCGCTGACCTTGGTATGGGTGGCCCTGCAAAACGATTTCTCTGCCGGGCAGTGGCTGATGGGCGTGATCCTGGGCGTGGTGGTTCCTTTGCTCCTGCGCCCGTTCTGGCCGGATCTGCCGCGGGTGTATTCATGGCGTACGGCCATCGTCTATGCGGTGATCGTGTTGTGGGACATCGTCAGAGCCAACATACAGGTGGCCGGCTGGATACTGCTGCGCCGGCCGGAGACGTTGCGCTCGACCTGGCTCGTCGTGCCGCTGCGCCTGCATCGACCCGAGGCGATCACCCTGCTCGCGGGCACGATCACGATGACGCCGGGCACGGTGAGTTGCGATTTGGCCGCCGACGGCTCGGCCCTGCTGGTGCATTGCCTGCATACGGACGATCCGGACGCGACGGTGGCGGGGATCAAGTCGCGCTACGAGGAACGCGTGATGAAGATTTTCGGGGAGGGCGACGCATGATCGAATGGGCGGCTTTGGTGGCCTTGGCGGCATTCGGGTTGGGAGTGCTGCTGTGCGCGTGGCGTCTGTGGCGCGGCCCGGACCTGGTCGACCGGGTGATGGCGTTGGACACCATGATGGTGAACGTGATCGCGCTCATCGTCACGTGGAGCATCTGGCAAGGGAGTGCGGTGTTCTTCGAGGCAGCGCTCTTTTTCGCCATGATCGGGTTCGTGTCGACGGTGGCGTTTTGCCGCTATGTGCTGCGTGGGCTCATCATCGAATAGGAGGGGGAGAGATGGCAGACATGCTGATCGCGGCCTTGTTGCTCGTGGGCGCGTTTTTTGGCCTCGTGGGGTCGTGGGGGTTGGTGCGGCTGCCTCAGGCGATGCAGCGGCTGCATGCGCCGACCAAGGCGACGACGCTGGGCGTGGGTGGGGTGTTGCTCGCTTCGATCGCTTATTTCGGCTGGGTGCGCGCAGAGTGGTCGGTCCATGAGCTGCTCATCACCCTCTTCCTCTTTTTGACGGCCCCTCTCTCGGCGCTGATGCTCGCGCGCGCCTGGCTGCATCGCGAACGGGAACGGGTACACGCTGCGCTGCCCCGTCCCGCTGCGTCCGGCGTCGATTGGGGAACGTTCCAGCCGCCGCCGGAGGAATCCGGCAGCGACGGTGCCGAACCTCGGCGCTAGCGCCTCACTGCGTCCCGCGGATCATCCCCGCGGCCACCGTGTCCCAAGTGGCCGGGTCGATGAGGAGGAAGCTGCCGGTGTCGCGCAGAACCTCGTAAGGGTCGGCGGCGATCGGCTGGGCGAGCTTGACGCGCACCCGGGCGATGTCGTTCATGGTGAGTTCGTGCGCCGGCTCGCGCTCGAGCGTGGCCACGTCCAGGTTCCATTCGATGGTCTCCACCCGCGCCTGCACTTCGCGCGTGGTGTGGCGCAGCAGGTAGGTGCGCCGGGGGGCGAGAGGGGCCGGGTCGAGCCAGACGAGGTCGGCTTCCACGCCGCGGGTGAGCGCCGGCGCGGATTCGTCGGCGCGCACGAGCATTTCGCCCCGACCGACGTCGAGATCGTCGGCGAGCCGGAGCATGACCGAATCGCCGGCGACGGCGCGCTCGCGCGGCACGCCGCCCAATTCGATGGCGGTCACGGTGCTGCGGCGCCCGGAGGGCAGCACGACGATCTCTTCGCCCACGGCGATCGTGCCGGCTGCCACCTGCCCCGCCAGGCCGCGGTAATCGTGCAGCCGGGGGTCGGTGGCTTTCCTCGGCCGGCAGACCCATTGCACGGGAAAACGGAAGGGGTGGTCGCTCACGCCCTGGCCGGCGGGGGTGCGTTCGAGCACTTCCAGCAGCGTCGGACCCAGGTACCACGGCAGGTGCTCACCGCGCTCGACCACCATGTCGCCCAGTAGCGCCGACATGGGGATGTAGTGGCGCCGGGCGCGCAGTCCGCTGGCTTCGGCGAAGTCCTCGAAGGCGTAGACCACCGCTTCGAAAGCGGCCGGGTCGTAGTCGACCAGATCCATTTTGTTGACCGCGATCGCTAGCGCCGGGATGCCGACGAGATCGGCGAGCAGGGCGTGGCGCCGGGTCTGGGCCGTGAGTCCCTGACGCACGTCGACCAGCAGCACGGCGAGCTGGGCGATGGAGGCGGCGGTGACCATGTTGCGGGTGTATTGCTCGTGGCCCGGTGCGTCGGCGATGATGAAGGTGCGCGCGCCGCTGCGGAAGTAGCGGTAGGCGACGTCGATGGTGATGCCCTGTTCGCGCTCGGCGATCAGCCCGTCGGTGACCAGTGAGAGGTCGGGGGCGGTGGCACCGCGGCGCCGGCTGGTGCGCTCGATGCCTTCCAGGGTGTCGACCAGCAGCGCCCGGCTGTCGTAGAGGAGTCGTCCGATGAGCGTGCTCTTGCCGTCATCGACGCTGCCGCAGGTGAGAAAGCGCAGTACGGTATCCATCAGAAATAGCCCTCGCGTTTGCGTTGTTCCATCGCTGCTTCGTGCGTCTGGTCATCGAGCCGGGTGGCGCCGCGCTCGGAGACGGTGGTCGCGGCGGTCTCGCGCAGGATTTCCTCGATCGTGCGGGCGCGCGATTCCACCGGTGCGGTGCAGGTGATGTCGCCCACCGTGCGAAAACGCACCCATAAGGTTTCGACCGCTTCACCCTCGCGCGCCGGAGTGAGCTCGGTGACCGGCGCGAGCAGGCTGCCGCGGCGCACGCAGGGGCGGGGATGGGCGAAGTAGATCGAGGGCAGTTCCAGTCCCTCGCGGGCGATGTACTGCCATACGTCCAGTTCCGTCCAGTCGCTGATGGGGAAGGCGCGCACGTGCCCGCCCGGCGGAACCTTGGCGTTGTAGAGGCGCCAGAGCTCCGGGCGCTGGTTCTTCGGATCCCATTGACCGAACTCGTCGCGCACGCTGAAGACGCGCTCCTTGGCGCGGGCCTTTTCTTCGTCGCGGCGTGCTCCGCCGATGAGACAGTCGAAACCGAACTCCTCGATCGCCTCGCGCAGGGTCACCGACTGATGCCGGTTGCGCGACTCGTCCGGCCGGGCGAGCCGTACCGTGCCGCGGGCGATGGAGTCTTCCACCGAGCGCACGATGAGCCGCTCGCCGAGCTCGGCGGCACGCCGGTCGCGGAAGGCGATCACCTCGGGGTAGTTGTGACCGGTGTCGATGTGCAGCAGGGGAAAGGGAAAACGGCCGGGGCGGAAGGCTTTTTCGGCGAGCCGCAGCAGGCAGACCGAATCCTTGCCGCCGGAGAAGAGCAGGGCGGGGTTCTGGCACTGCCCCGCCACTTCGCGCAGGATGTGGATGGCCTCGGCTTCGAGCCGGTCGAGATGGGTGCGGGGGGCGATCATCGGGTCTCTCCGGTGAGGACGGGGCGGCGGTGCAGGCCGCATTCCTTGTGTTCGGGATGTTCCCACCACCAGCGTCCGGCGCGCGGGTCTTCGCCCACGGCCACGGCGCGGGTGCAGGGGGCGCAGCCGATGCTGGGGTAGAAACGCTCGTGCAGGGGGTGGAAGGGCACGGCATGGCGGCGCAGATAGGCCCAGACTTCGCGCGCGCTCCAGTCGGCGAGCGGGTTGAACTTTGCCAGCCCGTGCGCTTCGTCCCATTGCTCCTGCGGCAGGTCGCTGCGGGTGGGGGATTGCTCGCGGCGCATGCCCGTGATCCAGGCGCGCTTGCCGGCGAGCGCCCGGGCGAGCGGCTGCACTTTGCGGGCGGCACAGCAGGCCCGGCGCGCTTCGAGCGAGTCATAGAATCCGTTGATGCCATATCGGGCGACGAAGGCTTCCACCTCCTCGGCCCGCGGGGCGAAGAGCTGCAGACGCAGGCCGTAGTGCGCCTCCACCCGGGCGATCAGGGCATAGGTCTCCTCGTGCAGCCGACCGGTGTCGAGCACGAAGAGGCCGATGGAGAGGGCGTGGCGGGCGATGAGGTCGGTGAGCACCATGTCCTCGGCGCCGAGGCTGCTCGCGAGCACCGCCGGGACGTGCTCGCGGGCGATGCGCTCGAGAAGGGCGATGGCAGCCTCGGTTTTTTGCTCGAGCGCGGCGAGTTCGGCCGCGTCGAGCGAAGGGCGGGTGGGATCGCTCATGGGGTTCGGTCCTCGGCAAGTCCACGCTCCCGGCGGCGAAAGAGCGGGTCGGGCACGGCGGCGCTCGCCTGATAGGGTTCGGGGAACACGGTCAGCAGCCGGGCACCGTCGCGCTCCAGGGTGGCGCGGTCGTAGCGGGCCGGGTCGGGGACGAATCCGTCGAAACCGCAACGGCGCAAATAGTCGAGCTGGTCGAGCAGGAAGGCGCCGAAGGCGGTGAGCCGGCCATGCCAGCCGCGCCGACGCAGGCGCGTGGCCTGGCTGAAGGCGCGTCCGTCGGTGAATTTGGCAAAGGGCAGGACGATCTCCTCGAGCCGAGTGCCTTCGTCCGGGCTGAGGAGCGGGTCTTCCTCCGGCGCGAGCCACACCCGCCGCGGCAGCGGCGTGCGGCCCGCGGCGAGCGCCTCGCGCCAGACGGGCAAGGCCAGCACGGTGTCCGCCTCGTCGCGAGCAGCTTCCCAGGTCGATACCAGTACCGCGCGGTAGTCCGAGACGCTGCCGTCGAGCTCAAGCTTCCACATCGGCGGCCTCCCGGAGCGCGGGATGACGGGCGGCGGGGGTGCCGGCATAGACGGCTTCTTTGAAAGGCGCCGGCCCCAGACGGTCGAGCGTGTCGAGGAAGGTCTCACCGGGGGCGCGCAGGGCGCGGTAAGTCTCGACCAGGGTGCGCGCCACGCGCGGCATGTCTTCGGCGCGGAAGGCCGGCCCGATCACCTTGCCGAGCCGCGTGTGGTTTCCTTGCCGTCCGCCGATCGTCACCTGGAACCATTCTTCGCCGTTCTTATCGACGCCGAGCACGCCGATGTGCCCCACGTGGTGATGGCCGCAGGCGTTCATGCAGCCCGAGACGTTGATCGACAGCGGCCCGATGTCTTCCAGTTCCGCTTCGGCAAATTCGGCAAGCAGCGCCTGGGCCACCGGGATGGAGCGGGCGTTGGCGAGGGCGCAGTAGTCACCGCCGGGGCAGGAGATGAGATCGTGCGCCAGGCGGAAACTGGGATGTCCGAAACCGAGCGCACGCGCCTCGCGCCACAGTCCTGGCAATGTCTCTTCGCGCACCCAGGCGAGCGCCAGGTTCTGCTCGTGCGTGACGCGGATCTCGCCGTCGCCGTAGCGCTCGGCCCAGTCGGCGATCGCTGTCATTTCTTCAGCGGAGACGTCGCCTGGAGCGCTCGCGGCGCGCTTGGTGGTGAGCACGACAAGGGCGTAGCCGGGCTGGCGCTGCAGGTGCACGTTGCGCTGCCGCCAGCGCGTGAAGGCAGGCCATTCGTGCGCCGTGAGCGGAGCGACGGTGGGCAGGGGTGTTTGCCGCGCCCGTGCGCGGCGCAGATCGTCGAAGTGCGCTGCCACGCGTTCGATCTCCTCGCGCGTGAGCAGCAGGGCTTCGCCCTGTGTCGCCAGTTCGGCCCGGTAGGCGTCGACTTCGGCGCGAAAGGCGTCGATGCCGATCGCCTGCACCAGGATCTTGACCCGGGCCTTGTAGAGATTGTCGCGCCGTCCATGGCGGTTATAGACGTGCAGGATCGCTTCCAGCACGGTGAAGAGTTCCTCGGCCGGGACCTCGTCGTAGAGGAGTTTGCCCAGGATCGGCGTGCGTCCCAGACCGCCGCCGACGAAGACGCGCACGCGCGGCAGGAGGGGATCGTCGCCCGGCAAGAGTTCGAGTCCGATGTCGTGGGCCCGGACGAGCACGCGGTCTTCCTCGGCTCCATGAACGGCGATCTTGAACTTGCGCGGCAGGAAAGCGAACTCGGGATGGAAACTCGACCATTGGCGGATCAGTTCGCACCAGGGGCGCGGATCGACGCGCTCGTCCGGAGCCGCGCCGGCAAACGGATCGGTGGTGAGGTTGCGGATGCAGTTGCCGGAGGTCTGGATGGCGTGCAGTCCCACTTCGGCCAGACGTTCGAGGATGTCGGCCGTGTCCTCCAGCCGGATCCAGTTGAACTGGATGTTCTGCCGGGTGGTGAAGTGACCGTAGCCGCGGTCGTAGCGGCGGGCGATGTCGGCCAGCATCCGCAGCTGCCGCGCTTCCAGCAGTCCATAGGGAATGGCCACGCGCAGCATGGGCGCGTGGCGCTGGACGTAGAGGCCGTTTTGCAGGCGCAGCGGGCGGAATTCGTCCTCGCCGAGCTCACCGGCAAGGAAACGGCGCAGCTGGTCGCGATACTGGACGACGCGGGCCTGCACCAGGGCTTGGTCCCAGGAATCGTAGCGGTACATGCAAGTTTCCCCTATGCGATGGCGGCAGTGTAGCGGCCGCCTCTGGCGCATAACAGGCGATTTGCGTTAGACTTCGATAACCGTCGGTTATTAGGAAGCGGTGATGAACCTGCAGCAGATTCGCTACGTCGTCGAAGTGGTGCAGCACAATTTGAACGTGTCCGAGGCGGCCGATGCGCTCTTCACCTCGCAGCCCGGCGTCTCCAAGCAGATCCGCGCCCTCGAGCAGGAGCTGGGCGTGGACATCTTCGTGCGTCACGGCAAGCGCTTCACCGCGCTCACCGAACCGGGGCGCCAGATCGTGGCGATCTGCGAGCGCATGCTGCGCGACATGAACCACCTGCACGCGGTGGCGGAAGAATTCTCGCGCGCCGACGAGGGGGTGCTGTCGATCGCCACCACCCACACCCAGGCGCGCTATGTGCTGCCGACGGTGATCCGCAACTTTCGCGAGCGTTTCCCCAAGGTGCGATTCTCCCTGCACCAGGGCAGTCCTCGGCAAGTGTGCGAGATGGTGATCGCCGGCGAGGCCGATCTCGCCATCGCCACCGAAGGGATCAGCGATTTCCCCGAGCTGGTCGAGCTCCCCTGCTACCAGTGGACGCATGCGCTGGTCGTGCCCAAAGGCCACGAACTCGCCACGCTGGAGCCGCTCACGCTGGAGGCGATCGCCCGGCACCCCGTCATCACCTACGACGGCGCCTTCACCGGCCGCAACCACATCAACAAGGCCTTCCTCGGCCGCGCCCTGCGGCCGGAGGTGATCCTCACCGCCCTCGACTCGGACGTCATCAAGACCTACGTGCGCATGGGCCTGGGCGTGGGGATCCTGGCGAAAATGGCCTTCGACCCCGCGGCCGACGCCGACCTCGTCTGCCGCGACCTGGGGCATCTGATCGAATCGAACACGACGCGCATCGGCGTCCTGCGCGACGCCTACCTGCGCGGATTCGTCTTCGCTTTCATCGAAGCCTTCGCGCCGCACCTCAAACGCGACGTGGTGGAGCGGGCGCTACGGGGGGACGGGGAGGATTATGGGTTGTGAGGGGTTTCCCCTTGGTACGCCGGCAGATGCCAGCCCCGCGTGATGCCCAGTCCGCGCAGCGCGAGGGCCGTGCCGGCACCGGCGGCGAGCGTGGGATCGTGGGGCCAGCCGGCTCGTAGCCCCAAAACGTAGACCGCGGCCCCGGCCGCGGCGGCGGAGGCGTAGATCTCACGGTGCAAGATCATGGGGATCTCGTTGCAGAGGATGTCGCGCAAGAGCCCCCCAAAGCTCGCCGTCATCATGCCCATGACCACGGCGATGAAGCCGTTGGCCCCGGCCGAGAGCGCCGCCTGCGCGCCGATGAGGGCGAAGACCGACAGCCCCACGGCGTCGGCCCAGTCGAGCAGCCGGCTCCAGCGCACGGGGCGTGCCGGGCGCGGCGCGAAACGTCCCCAGAAGAATACCACCCAGGCGGCGAGCACGGTGATGACGAGGTATTCCCACTGCGTGATCCAGTAGACGGGGCGATCGAGCAGCAGGTCGCGCAGCGTCCCCCCGCCGATGCCGGTCACCGTGCCGATGAGGGCGAAGCCGACGGGATCGAGCCGCTTGCGCGCCGCGGTGATGCCGCCCGAGAGGGCGAACACCGCCACCCCCGCGTAGTCGAGCCATTGAATGAGCGTCATTCAACCCTCATTCAACCCACGGCGGCTTTCGTTTCGACAACCCACTGCTCTACGGTGGCGCGATTGCGATCCAGCCACTCCTGGGTCACCATTTCGAGCGCTTGGCCTTCATCGAGCGCGAGCATCATACGCTGGAGTTCTTCGAGCGGCATCTTGTAACGTCGCAGGAATTCCACGGTCTCAGGTGAGCGTTCCTGAAGGCTCGGATGGATCACGGCATCGATATGCCCTTGCTCACCATAGATGTTCTTGGGGTCGGCGAGTTGTTTGAGCGGGAAACGCGCCCAGATTCCCAAGGGAGTCCAGGCCGTGACCACGATCCACTGCTTTCGGGCCACCGCTCGGGCGAGTTCGGCCTGCATGGCCGGAGTGGAGCTGTTGATCAAACGCAGGTTTTTTATGCCATAAGCTTCGATCGCTTGTTGGGTATTGATCATGATGCCGGCGCCGGCTTCGATGCCGACGATGCGCCGGCCGAAACGGTCAGCATGTGCATCGAGATCTTCGATCGAGTCGATCGGGACGTAGTCGGGTACGGCCAGGCCCAACCAGGTTCCCTCGGTGATGGGACCGAGGTTGATCACCTGATCCTTGTAACGTTCCCAGTAGACCTGGTGGGTATTGGGAAGCCATGCCGTCAGCGTGGCATCGGCCCGACCGGTGGCAACGGCTGCCCACATGGGGCCGGCGTCGGTATTGATCAGCTCCACCGACTGCCCCAGATGTTCACGCAGGATTTGAGTGGCGATATTCGTATTGAGATTGCTGTCGGGCCAGGACTTCACGTAGGTGATCCGGACGGTGGCGCTTTGGGCGAACGCGCGCGGCACGAACGAGGAAAGCGCAGCCGCGGAGCTCAGGAACAGGAAGTGACGTCGTTTCATCGCGGTTTCCCCTTTTGCTGATAGATTTTCCCCATGGACTGGGTAATGCGATCTAGGACGATGGCGAGGATGACCACGGCAAGCCCGCCGACGAATCCTTTGCCGACGTCGAGCTGGGTGATGCCCTCGAGCACTACGTTACCCAGCCCCCCGGCGCCGATCATGGCGGCGATCACGACCATGGAGAGGCCGAGCATGATGGATTGATTGACGCCTGCCATGATGGCAGGAAGGGCGACGGGAACCTGAACCTTGGTGAGCAGCTGCCACCACGTGGCCCCGAAAGCCAGTGCGGCTTCGACTAATTCACGAGGCACTTGCCGAATACCCAAGCTGGTTAGGCGAATGAGGGGTGGGAGGGCGAAAATGGTGGTCGAGATCACGCCTGGCACCAGGCCGAGCCCGAAGAAGATCACCGCGGGCACGAGGTAGACGAAGGCGGGCATCGTTTGCATCACGTCGAGCACCGGGCGCAGAATGCGCTCCACCATGGCGCTTTTGGCGGAGGCGATGCCCAAGGGGATGCCCACGAGCAGCACCAAGGCTTCGCTGGCGAGCACGAGTGAGAGCGTCGTGATGAGATCGTCCCACAAGCGCAGGTTCCATACCAAGCCCAGACCGACCAGGGTGAAAAGCCCCAACCCCCAGCTGCCAGGGCGTCGCCATCCCGCGGCGAGCACGGCGAGCAGAGAAAGGAGAACGATGAACCATGGCGCAGGAATGGCGTGGAGGCCGCTTTGCAAGGCATCGATCAACTCGTAGATCACGAAACTGATCGAGTCGAAGGCTGTGGCGTATTCGCGGGTGAGCCGGTCGATACCATCGCTCACCCACTCACCCAGCGGGATGGGGGCGAATTCCTTCATGATTTGTCCTCGCGTTCCATGGAGACTCGCGACTCGCCGGACGGCGGTTTCTGCGCGGATTCGTTGGGCGTCGGCTCCGCGCAGGCCGGCTGCTCGGCGGTTTGCTCACTCGTCGCGGCAGCGGATTCGTCCGTCTCACCCTGTTGCGCCAAGGCTGCCAGCAAGGTGGTTTTGTCGATGACGCCGATGGCCCGTCCCTTGGTATCGCACACGACCATCGGAGAGCCTTCGACGTTGGATCGCCGAATGAGCTCCGACAAGGGCTCCTCGGGAGTGGCACAGGGAAGGGGGCGCAAGGCGGAGCGTTCGAGGCGTGTTTGGTCTCGCATCTCGATTACTTGCCGTAATTCGACGTAACCCAAGGGATGGCGCTGATTGTCGAGCACGATCAGGCCGCTGAAACCGCTATGCTGCATTTTGCGCAACAAGGCCCGGGGCGAATCACGCAAATGGGCGAAAGTGTGCAACGGCAGCATGACGTCGGCGGCGGTGAGCACCTTGGTTCGGTCGGCGCCCCGCACGAAGGCGCTCACGTAGTCGTCGGCGGGTGCAGCGAGGATTTCTTGCGGGGTGCCTACCTGCACCAAGCGCCCATCGCGCAGGATGGCGATGCGCGTGCCGATCTTGATCGCCTCGTCCAGGTCGTGCGATACGAACACCACCGTCGTGCCCATGCGCTCCTGGATCGCGATGAGGTCGTCTTGTAGTTGTCCGCGAATGAGCGGATCGAGCGCGCTGAAAGCTTCGTCCATCAAAAGGATTTGCGGATCGACCGCCAGTGCTCGTGCGAGCCCGACACGCTGCTGCATGCCGCCAGAGAGCTCGTCGGGATATTTGTGCTCGTAGCCGCTCAATCCCACCGTCTCGATGGCCTGCTGTGCCCGTTCTCTCCGTGCCTGGCGGGCCACGCCGTGCAACTCGAGACCGAATTCGACGTTGCTGAGTACATTGCGGTGCGGCAGCAGGGCGAAGCTCTGGAATACCATGCCAAAAGCGTTGCGACGCAGGCGACGCAGCTCACGGGCCCCCATGGCCGTGATGTCTTCTTCGCCGATGAAGACTTTGCCGGTGGTCGGCTCATGCAGGCGATTGATGAGGCGCAACAGCGTGGACTTGCCGCAGCCCGATAGCCCCATGATGACGAAAATCTCTCCTTCGGCGATTTCCAGAGAGATGTCGTAGACCCCCACCACGACTCCGGTACGCTCCTGTACCGTTTTCTTGTCCAACCCTTGGGCCAGTAAATCGAGCGCCTGATCGGCATGTCGCCCGAAGATCTTGCTGACTTTTTCCAGGCGAATCTTGGGTGCGAGCGCTTGGTGGGAGGAATCGGTCGGCATCGGTGCTTCGGAGCTCATTTCAACTGCAACCCTTCGCCATCGAAGACGCTGAGCATCACCGGGATGCCGGCGGCCACGCTCTGGCCGACGACGCAGAATTCCTCGAATTGTCCCAGGATGCGGTCCAGATGCTGCAGGGTGGCGGCGGGGGCGCCGATTTCGAGGCGCACGTCGATGCGGCGCACGCGTAAACGGCCCGCTTCGTTGCGTCCCAGCTCGGCACTCGCCTCGGCGCGCACCCCTTGCGGATCGTTCTTGAACTTCGTCAGGGCGAAATAGAGGCTGGAGGCCATGCAATTGCCCACGGCCGAGAGCAGTAGATGGGTAGGCGTGGGGCCCGTGCCCTTGCCCAGCGGGGGCGGCTCGTCGGTGAGCAGCACCGGCATATCTTCGCCAAAACGCACTTCGAACTGGAACCCTTCGATCTGGCGCAGGCTGACACTGGGCGGGTTTTTTTCTTCCATGATCGCTCCTTCCGATGAATGGGCGGAGTCAATGGTAGCACCGACGGGCGTCAGAACCGGTGAATCAATCTGCTGCGCGGTGCTCGCTCCTCGTCCGTCTACGCAGAAAGGCCCAGTCACTGCACTTCGTGCGCCTCGCTATTGCCCCGCTCGCGACGATTGCCTCACGAACGCTCAGCTTTTCCGGCATTTCCTTCCGGCATCAACCCTGCCCAGACGAGAATTTCGTCGAGATGGTCATTCCAGCGCGTGAAACTGTGATCGCCCCCTTCGAGTACCGTCTGCTTCGCGCCTTGGTAGAAGGCGATGGTCTGTCGGTGATCGAGCAGTTCGTCGCCCAGCTCCACCATCAGCCAGATCCGTTCGGGATGTTCCAGACGGTCGCGCTCCAGCGCACGCAGCTGCGCGACGTGCTCGGGCGTCCACTCGAAGGGCTCGCCGGTGTAGAGGTTGGTGAGCCGGCCGACGTAGGCGGAAAGCCCCCGCGAGGGATGGACGACCGGATTGACCGCCACCGCCCGCACGCCCAGCTCTTCGGCGAGTCGAGTGGCGTAGAAACCGCCCAGGGAGCTCCCCACCACCGTCGGCAGCCGTCCCGTCTGCTCGGCGAGTCGTGCCACTTCCTCGCGCAACATGGCCATCGCCTCGGCCGGGGCGATCGGCAGCTGGGGACAGCGGAACGAGTCGGCGAGCCCTTTGGCCGCCATGTGCGCGGCGAGCGCGCGCGCCTTCACCGACTGGGGCGAGGAACGGAAACCGTGGAGATAAAGAATCATGGTGCAACTCCTTGGTCTTGCGCAACCACCTGCGCATAGCGTGCCAGGTTGGTCTCATGGTGCAGGCCGACGTGCACCGCGCCCACGACGACGAAGATCGCCACGGCAGCGCGGGCGAACCGGGCGGAGGGGATCGCCTCGCGACCGTAAAAGGCATGGAGTAACGCCACGAACGTGACCCAACAGAGGCCGAAAGCGAGGCCGGCGAGCACGTCGGAGCACCAATGCACGCCGAGATAGAGCCGGGAGAAAGCGATGAGTGCGAGCAGCAGTACGGTCAGCGCGATCGTCGCGGTCCGTAACCGGGTGCCGGCCTGGTGGTAGATGAACCAGGCGAGTAGGCCATAGACGGTCACCCCCATGAGCGCGTGACCGCTGGGGAAAGAATACTGTTCGACCCCGCTGAAGAAACTCCTGGGACGCGGCCGGTGCAGGACGAGCTTGAGCGCCGCCGTGGCGAGCTCGGCCCCGCCGACTGCCAGCAGCCAGCAGGCCGCACTGCGCCATAGGCGATGCGCCGCCAGCCAGGCGAGTACCAGCGCCGCCACCGGCAGGATCATGCCCTGATCGCCGAACTCGGTAAAGAGCACCATCACGCCGTCGCGCTCCGGCGTGCGCCAGCCTTGCAGGGTGTGGAACACTGCCTCGTCCATGGCGGGGGGCACGCCGAAGACCAGTGTGCCCAGCAGGCCGAGAAAAATCAGCGCCGCGACGACGGCGAGCCCAAGCGCCGGTCGCGGTGCCTCCTCATGCAACCAAACCCCGAATTCCTTGACTCGATAGGTTCCCGTTCCCATCGATGCTCGCCCTTCCACCCTGGACCGGACTCGGTCGGATGGGGCGATTGTAAACGCGACACCGATTCCCCCGAAGTGGGGGTCACCTTCCGTGCAGTCAGCGGTCCGACGGAGCGGCAAGACCCGCCTCCATCGCCGCGATACGGGTGAGCGCCGCCCAGTCGAGCGCCTCGCCGCCTTGGGCTATCAGGGCGAGGAAGCGGTCACGCACGAGGCTTGCGATCGGCATGGGGGCCGCGGCGCGTTCGGCCGAAGCGAGCACGAAGCGAACGTCCTTCAGCCCCAACTTGGCCGTAAATCCAGCAGGAGAGAATCGCTCTTCGGCTACGAGGCGACCGTAATTCTCGTAGACTGGTGAGCGGAAGAGCCCGTTGATGATTTCAAGAAACTGGAGCGGTTCGACGCCCGCTTTGCGCATCAGGGCATAGGATTCGCCTAGCGCCTCGATGAGCGCCATGATCATGAAGTTGCCCGCGAGTTTGACGACGTTGGCTAGTTGCGGTTGCGTGCCGACGACATGTACCGCTTCCCCGATCGCCTCGAAAATCGGGCGACAAGGTTCGACGAACTGCGGTTCGCCGGCTACCACCACCCGCAGCTTGCCCGCCGCGGCCGCCTCGGGGCGACCAAACACGGGTGCGGAGACGAAACCGTGCCCAGCACGGGCGTGCTCTTCGGTGAGGCGGATGACGAAGGCTTCACTCAAGGTGCTCGACGAGACGTGGATCGCGCCGGCAGGTAGCGCGGCAAAGGCGCCATTCGCACCGAAGAGCATCGTTTCCACGGCCGCATCGTCGGCGAGCATCGTCACCAGGGCATCCACGCCCTGAACCGCTTCCGCGGGACTAGGCGCCGGCTTGGCGCCTTGCGCCACCAGAGCTTGCATCCGTTCCGGCGTGCGGTTATAGACGACGAGCGTATGGCCGGCACGGAGCAGGTTCTGTGCCATGCCGGATCCCATGCGGCCGAGACCGAGAAAAGCGATCTTCATGACGACGATCTCCTCAGGGGAAAAGGAAGCACGAGCGACAAGAAAGCTGCCGTAGAATTCGTTGGGTATTGCTCCGATTTATGAAGAGTTCCGGTTTTTGCTTTCGTCGAAACATGCGGCGCTCGTTTTCCGCGCACCATCTTTTCATGGCTTCGATGGGTGTGATATGTCCCAGGGCTTTCCGTGGGATGTAGTGATTGTACAGGCAGACTCAGGGAAATGCTGAATAATTAGCTGCGCGGGCGAATCGCTGCGTTGCGCGGTGCTCGCTCCC